>JANPDO010000287.1:0-1682 GCA_031431535.1 Chloroflexota bacterium | reverse complement strand
CTGCCTGTCCGGGCGACGTGGAGCGACTCACCCCCCAGGCCATGTGACCTTCCAGTGGCGCTCGCTACCACGCTGAGCGGCGCGACGTGGCGGACATTCCCCAGGTCACGTGGGACGGCCTCGCAGCGCGAACGCCCTGGGCCACCCCGTTCTCCAGTTGGGCATTCCAGCGCGCCTGGTGGGATGCCTACGGCGCAAATGCCCACGAGGACACCCTGGTCGTGTGCGCCGACGAGCCGGAGGGGAACGGCGAACCGGTCGCGATCATCCCGCTGATGCACCGCCACGAAGTCGAGCCGACTGATGCGATCACGCACACGACGATCCGCCATGGCGCAACCGTCGAGCTGACCCCGGTTGATCCGACGGCCACGGCCGTCTTTTTCGGCGCCTCGTACCACGCCGACTACGCCACGATCCTGGCCGCGCCCGAAGACCTCCCGGTCGTCGCGGCAGCGCTGGTGGACTACCTCATCGACACCGCGGGCCGCCGGCGCTGGGACGTCGTCGACCTGCGCCGGCTGCGCTGCGGCGATCCGGCGGCCGATGCGCTTGCCGCAGCGCTCGGGGCCTGCGAGATCGCAGAGGGCTGGACCCTCAACCTCGAGCGCGAGGATGTCTGCCCGGTGGTCACGCTGCCGGAGGGCTGCGACATGGACGGGTACCTGTCAACGCTGGGCAAGAAGGAGCGCCACGAGATCCGACGCAAGGTCCGCCGCGCCGAGGCGGCCGGCGAAATCCGGCTCGAGGATTCGAGCGACCCGGCGGCCGACCTCGATGCTTTCATTGAGCTGCATCAGAAGCGCTGGGGCGCGGAGGGACTGTTCCCGGACACGCCCGGCGGCGCGCAGAGCCGGGCCGACATCCGGCGACAGTTCGAGCTCAACGGGGCGAGCGGGCCACTCCGGCTGACCTTCCTGACCGCGGGCGGCCGACGCATCGCCGCGGGCGTCCATTTCGAGACGGCCGATGGCTATCTCTACTACAACGCCGGCGTCGATCCGGACGCCCGCGACCTGTCGCCCGGCGTGCTGATGGTCTATGCCTACATCCAGCGAGCGATCGACGCTGGAAAGCGAAGGCTCGACTTTCTCCGCGGCGACGAGCCGTACAAGTACGAGTGGGGCGCGGTGGACGAGCCAATCCAGCGTCTGCTTGTGCGGCGAAGGGCCGGCTAATGATCTCGCCGTCGCCCGTTGATCCCTGCCTGGAGGTGGTCGTTCGCCCGGCGCTGGCCGGCGGCCGCCGGATCCGGGTGGTCCAGGTCCTCGCGACCGGCACCAACGGCGGAGCCCAGGAGCACCTCCTCTCGCTGGTGACCCGCGTGGATGCCTCGCGCTACGACGTCTCCGTGGTGGCCCTGTCGGCGGGGAGCACCGTCCGCAAGCTCCAGCGGGCTGGCATCGCCGTCCTCGTGATCGACGACCCGGACGATTCGATCGCGGTGGGCGCGCTTGCGGCGCACCTTGCGGAGGCCCGCGCCGACGTCGTCCACGCCCACATGTATCGAGCTGAAACCGTCGCCACCCGCGCCGTCATCGCGCTCGGCGAGGCGGGTCAGCGCCGACCGTACCTCGTGGCGACGATCCATTCCAGTCGCATTCGATCCCATGAGGATCAACAGCACCTGCGCGACCTGACCCCGCACATGGATCGGCTGATCGCCGTGTCACGAGCGATCG
>JANPDO010000286.1:0-11707 GCA_031431535.1 Chloroflexota bacterium | reverse complement strand
GGTCACCGGGTTCCGCCACCATCTGGGTGGTTACCAGGCGATTGCTGGCATCCGGCCGGACCTGTCCACGTTCGCCAAGGCGATCGCCAATGGCTACCCGTTGGCCGTTCTGTGCGGACGCGCCGACCTGATGGAGCGCTTCAACACCCGGCCCGGGGGCACGGTCCTGTTCGGCGGCACGTTTAACGGCCATCCGATGTCGCTGGCGGCGGCCCTCGCCACGATCGAGATCCTCGAGGCCGACGATCGCGCCATCCACCGCCGCCTCTTCCGCCTCGGCGCGTCGATCCAGGCGAGCCTCGAAGCGATCGTCGATCGACTGGGCCTGGTCGCCCACCCGCAGAGCTTTGGATCGGTCTTCGTGACCTATTTCACCGAAGGCGAGGTCCGCTCATTTGATGACGCGCTGACCAGTGACGCGGAGTTGTACGTGGCGTTCCACCAAGGCATGACGGATCGAGGGTTTCTGATGCTCCCGCTCAATCTCAAGCGGAATCACCTGATGGCGGCGCATTCGGACGAGGATGTCGCCCGAATGCTCCAGGCGGCTGAGGATGTCCTCAGGCAGCTAGCCGCCCGCCGGCTACCGCGTCGAGGCGCGCGGGTTGTGGCAGGGGCCAACTGATGGCCCGCTACCCCCAGGCGATCCTGGTCGCCTGCCCTTCTCCGTGGGATGAGCGATTTGAGCTGGTCGAGGAGATCTTCCGCGCGGAGGTGCGCGAGGTCCTGGCGGCCGGCTTCCAGTATCTCTACGTCTTTGGGACGGGGGGGGAGGGGTACGCCGTCGACACGCGCCGCTTCCGCCAGGTTGTCGACCTGTTCTACGAGGAGACCCGCGCCCCCGATCTCAATCCGATGGTCGGGGTCATCGGCCTTTCGACGCCGCAGATCGTCGAGCGGATCGAGTACGCGCACGATGTCGGGTTCCGGATCTTCCAGATTTCCCTGCCGTCATGGGGGCCGCTCAATGACGGCGAGCTGCTGCGGTTCTTCGTGGACGTGTGCGGGCGATTCCCAGATTCGCGGTTCCTCCACTACAACCTGCCGCGGACCAAGCGCGTGCTGGGCGGCCGCGACTACGCCCGGATCATTCCCGAGGTGCCCAACCTGGTCGCCACCAAGACGACCGGGGGCGGTATCGCTGCTGCCGAAGAGCTGATCCGCTACTCCGGCGAGCTGCAGCACTTCATGGGCGAGGGCAACTTCCCGCACGGGTCGATGTTCGGGGAGTGCTCGCTGCTGGCGTCCTACGCGGAGTTGTCGCCGCGGATGACCCGGGCATTGTTCGAGGCCGGGCGGACCCGGGACACCGGCGAGCTGATGCGTCTCCAGCACGCGTTCCAGGCAATGGGCACCGAGCTCTGGGCGCAGCCGGCACCGGGACCGCACATGGACGGCGCCTACGACAAGATGCTGGTCAAGCTCGGCATGTTGCCCGACTTCCCGCTCCGCCTCCTCTCGCCGTACCAGGGATTCACCGAGGACGACTACCAGGCCTGCCGCCGCCTGCTCGAAGAGAAGTACGCGGACTGGCTCGAGGACGGCACGGCCACCGCGCCGCGCTGAGCACGATGAGGCGATGAGGTGAGCGCGCCAACCGTCGTGGGGCTGTCGACCCTCAACGCGCTTCGGGAGCTCGACACGGCGACGATCTATAACGTCCTCAAGGGCCTCGGTCGGGCCGAGCCTGGCAGCTACTCCGGCCCGGAGCTGCACTGCCTCTTCCCTGGCCTGGGCACGATCGTCGGGTATGCCGTGACCTCGGAGTGGACGGGCGGCGAGTCGGACGCTCCCAACGGCGACTACGTGGCGATGCTCGAAGCGCTCGAGGCGATGGCGCAGCCGGCCATCGCGGTGCTCGCCGACACCGGGGCGCGACCGGGACGGAGCGGGATCGCCGGCGACGGGATGATGCGCGAGTTCCAGGTGTTGGGGGCCGCGGGCGCCGTGGTCGCCGGCAGCATCATCGACATCGCGGGCATCGAGCGTCTGTCGTTCCCGGTCTACGCTACAGGCATCGTGCCGGCCTACGACGATATGCGGATGGCCGCCTTCGGGCGACCGGTCAACGTCGGGTCGCTCCGGGTCGCGACCGGCGATCTGCTGGTGGCCGACCGAACCGGCGTGCTGCGGGTGCCGACGGACGCCGCCGATGCCGTGATTGCACGACTCCCTGGCTTTCGCGCACTGGAGGCCTCCGTCACGGCGCTGCTGGATACGCCCGGGTTGACGGCCGCCCAGATCCGCGCCTGGTACGCCGCCAACGAACCGGGATTTCTCGGCGGCGACGAATCATCGTCCGAGACGCTTCGCAGGGTCGTCCGGGAGGGGACGCCCGACTGAGCTAATTCACAACCAGCCCACCTACGCGCCGAATTTCAAGGAGAGACCCGTGCAGATCCTCGTCGTTACGCCACACACCGATGACTTCATCTACGGCCTCGGCGGCACGCTGCTGACCCACGCCGACGATGACATCCACATCGTGGCCGTCTGCTCGATCCAGCAGACCGCCGCCCGCGACGTGGCGGCGGCCTTCGGGGCGACGATCGAGTTCCTCGACGCGCCCTATCACCGCATCTCCGACCACGCGGTTCGGGTCAAGGAGGCGCTCGCCGAGATCCTGCGGGCGCGTCGGCCGACCTATGTCTTCGGGCCGCCGGCCACGGGCGACTGGACCGCCGACCACACCACGACTGGTCGCGCCCTGCTCGATGCGGTCGACCTGGCGGGGACGTTTGCTTACAAGAGCCGCGTGCTGCGCTTCCCGATCGCCTCGACGACGCTCGAGTTTCACCCGAATGTCTGGATCGACCTGCCGACTTCGGTGGTCGCGAAGAAGATCGAGCTGGCGGCGATCATGACCCGGGGACTCGAGGACGAATGGCCGCGCGACCTCGTCGAGTGGGAAGTTGGGCAGGGGATGCGCTACGCCCTTGACATCGGCTGGCCGTCTCGCCACGCCGAGGCGTTCGATGCCGTCTTCGCCGTCCCGTTCCGTCGGTTGCCGCCGGCTGAGGACCTGCCGGGTGAACCGGAACGGATCGGCGGCAAGGTGGACGCTCTGGTGAGTGGTGTGGATCTGTCGGCCGGCGACGGCACCGCCGGAGCGGCGTCATGAGCCGGGTCGGAATGGGCCTCATCGGTTCTGGCTATATGGGCCGGACATACGCGGCCTGCCTGACCCGCCACGTGCCCAACGGCCGGCTGGTGTCGGTCTGGGGCGGGAAACGGGCATCGGCCCTGGGTGAGGAGTTCGGCGTCCCGGCGGACGACTCGCTCGAAGCTCTGCTCGCTCGCCCGGAGATCGAAGCGGTCGTCATCACCTCGCCGCATACGGCGCATCTACCCCAGGCGCTGGCCGCTGCGGCCGCCGGCAAGCATGTCTACATCGAGAAGCCGATGGCCCTCTCGGTCACCGAGTGCGACGCGATCATCGCCGCCTGCACGGCCGCCGGCGTGCAATTGACCGTTAACTTCGTGACCCGCTTTCGCGACGCGCCGATGGCAATGAAGCGACTGGTCGACGATGGGGCGATCGGCGAGATCCGGATGATCCAGATGCAGGGTGCGTGGACCGGTTTCCTGCTCGAAGACATCGTCGATGAGGCGACCGGGCGGGTCATCATCCCGCGCAAGGATTGGGGGTTCGATCCCGCCGAGGGCTCGCAGTTCCTCGATTGGGGCGTCCACGAAACGGACGCGCTGCGCTGGCTCACCGGCTCTGAGCCGGTCAGCGTCTACGCCGACTATCGAACCTACGGCACCCCGCCGCCAGTCGATCTGTCGGCGATGGTCCAGTACCGGATGGCCAACGGCGTGATGGTCCAGATGCTGATGACCTATGAGGTTCCGGAACCGGGCCTCGTCCCCAACGATTGGACCCGGGTCATCGGCTCAACCGGGATCATCGAGGCCGACCACTACGGCGCGGTCCGCCTGGGCGCCGGCACCGACTGGCGCGTGGTCGCCGAGCAGGTGGCCTTCAACTTCCTGGGCGACTACCTGGACCCGAACCGTCTCAAGGGCTTCGCCGCCCAGGTGGAGGACTTCGCCGGGGCGATCCGCGAGGGGCGGGCGCCGTTGGTCACCGGTCGCGACGGCCGCGCCGCGGTCGAGATGGTCGAAGCGGCCGACCGATCGGCAGCCAGCGGCGCGGCGGTCTCGCTTCCCCTGGGTTGAGTTGGCGGGTTGTATCAGACGGCTGCGGGAGGACCCGCTCAGACCCTACGCACAGGCCCAGGATAGCGGGTCAACTGCTCGTCGCCCGTGAGGAATGTGATGCCTTCGCTCATGGCCTGCGCAAGCAACAGGCGGTCGAAAGGATCCTTGTGAAGCGGCGGTAAGCCATCGATGTTCACCGCATGTTGGCTCGTCACGGGCATCTCGACGTATCCGTTGTCCAGCAATCCCCGGCGCAGGAGGCGCGGCTCGACGAGGAAGTCCGTTCGTCCCAGAGTCTTCTTGATGGCGATCTCCCAAAGGCTCGCGGCGCTGAAGAGTAGTTCATTGCCCGGGTCGTGCAGGAGGGCGCGGGACGACGCGGACAGCCGCTCTGGCTGACCCGCTGCCCACAGCAGGATCTGGGTGTCCAGAAGGAACTTCACTCCTCGCCGCCGAGCAACGCAGCAATCTCGTTTTCGCCCATTCGATTGAAGTCTTCGGGCACGGAGATCTCACCTGTCATAAAGCCCAGACGCCGCGGCGTCGCGGGTGCATCGAGCGCGGCGACCTTGACCATCGGCTTGCCCGCCTTGGCGATCACGAACGGTTCGCCCTTGGCGGCCTGATCGACAAGCTTCGAGAGCTGGGTCTTGGCTTGATGGATGTTGACGGTATCCATGAACGACCCCTCACAGGACTTAGTTGATAAGACTTAGTCTAATGGATGGTACCGGCGTGTCAATGCGAAGGACAGGACGGGTGGTTCATCCTTCGATCGCAGGTGCGATCATCACATTGGCAGTCGAGTCCAGGCTGACGCATCAGGAGACCACTTGACCGAGTTGCGCTGCGGGTCCTGCGGCGCACCAGCACCCGGTCTGGCGCCGTGGCGATGTTGCGCCTGCGCTCTACCGCTGGAGCTCGAGCTACTTCCCGCGGATCCGGCGACGTTTGCCGACAACTTCGCCGGCGGGGTCTGGCGCTATCGAGGTTGGCTGCCAACTGGCGATCCGGTCACGCTCGGTGAGCCGCAGACGGCGCTGGTCGAGATCTCGCACGACGGGCAGACACTGTTCGCCAAGGTCGAGGGCGGACTCCCGACCGGCTCGTTCAAGGATCGCGGAACGACCGTCACCGTGTCATGGCTGCGGGCGCGCGGCGTGCGTGAGATCGTCGTCGACTCATCCGGCAACGCCGGGGCGTCCTTTGCCGCCTATGCCGCGCGCGCCGGGCTCCGGGCACGTGTGTTCGTCCCCGCCGATGCGTCGCCTGCAAAGCTGCTCCAGGTCCGGGCGCACGGCGCGATGGTGGTCACGGTCCCGGGTCCTCGTTCCGCAGCGGGGGATGCGGCCCGCGCGGCGCTGGAAGGCGCCGGGCCGGACGTCGCCTACGCCTCGCACCTCTGGCAGCCGGCCTTTCTGGCCGGCACGGCCACGTTCGCCTACGAGGTGTTCGAGCAGCTGGGCCGCACAGCTCCCGATACGATCCTGGTTCCGCTCGGTGGCGGCACGCTGCTCCTCGGTGCACATCTCGGGTTCGCTCGGCTCCTGGCGGCCGGCCTGATCGAGCGGGTCCCCCGCCTCGTCGGCGTCCAGAGCGACGCCTGTGCGCCCCTTGCCCGTGCCTTTCGGGCCGGTAAACCGGACGCCGTCGCCGTGCTGCCCGCCGCGACGATCGCCGAAGGCATCCGGATCGCCCTGCCGCCTCGGTCGCGCCAGATCCTCGCCGCGGTCCGGGAGACCGGCGGGGAGATCGTCGAAGTCTCCGACGACGGAATCCGCGCGGCGTTCCGGAGGCTGCTCGCCCAGGGTCTCTTCGTCGAGCCGACGTCTGCCGCGGCGTACGCTGGACTGGCTCGATTGGCGAAACCGGGCAAGATAGTCGTGGTCGCCCTGACCGGCCACGGGCTCAAGGCCACGGGACCCATCAGCGAGCTACTGAGCACATGATGACGACGAACGAAGTGGCGCCATCGCCGAGATATGGATGTATATTGGTCGTATTGAGATCAACAGTTGGAGCGGCTGATCATGGCATTGCAGATCGCCAACCCCGTCGTCGTGAGCAAAGTCGAGCGTTTGGCCAAACGCACCGGATTGAGCAAGACCGCTGTCGTCGATCGGGCGCTGGATCGGCTGATCGACGAGATCGGCGACGCCGCCGATCCCACCGACCAAATGGCACGGATGGCGGCGCTGCTGGCGCAACTCGACCGCATACCTGACAGGACGGACGCGTCTGATCCATTGGCGTGGGACGAGGACGGACTGCCGAGATGATCGTCGCTGACACATCCGCGATCGTCGCGATCGCGTTCGCCGAATCGGAACGCGAGGCCTTCGTGCAGGTCCTTCAGCGCGCCGACCGCGTGCTAATCAGCACCGTGTCGATTGTCGAAGCGCGCATGGTCGTGCACGGGCGCCGCGGGCAGCGCGCGGTCGTTCTTGTGGACGACTTGATTCGATTGCCGATGTTCGAGGTGGTGCCACCCGGACCCGCCGAGGTGGATGCGGCGTACGCGGCCTTCGTGGCCTTCGGCAAGGGCAGCGGGCACCCGGCCGAGCTGAACTTCGGGGATGTCTTCAGCTACGCACTGGCCAAGGTGCGCGGCCTGCCGCTGCTCTTCAAGGGCAACGACTTCTCCGAGACGGATATTGCCAGTGCCATGGCCGCCCCCACATCCTGACGAAGCATGACGACGACCGGCGTCGGGGCAATCGCGGTTCATGGTGGCGCCTTCGACATCGCCGCGGCTGAGAAGGAACGTTGCCGTGAGGGCTGTCTCGCGGCTGCCCGGACCGGCTGGGCGGTGCTCGACGGCGGCGGCAGCGCGCTCGATGCGGTCGAGCAGGCGGTTCGAGCGCTTGAGGGTTCGGGGATCTTTGGCGCCGGACGGGGCTCGGCGCTCAACGAGGATGGCGACATTGAACTCGATGCCGGAATGATGGACGGCGCAACCCTCGACGTCGGCTCCGTTGCGTCAGTCCGCGGCGTGCCGCACGCGATCACGCTCGCTCGGCGCATCCTGGAGAGTCCGTTCGCGGTGTTCACCGGAGAGGGTGCGCATCGGTTCGCCGAGCGTGCCGGGGTCGAGACCTGCGATCCGCGCGAACTCATCTCGGATCGCGAGCAGGCCATCTGGGAGGAGCGTCGTGCCCACCCGGACCAGGATTGGGTCGGCACCATGTTCGGCCACGACAGCGTGGGTGCGATCGCTCTGGACCTCGCCGGCAACCTGGCGGCCGGCACCTCGACTGGCGGGATGCCCTTCAAGCCGTTCGGTCGCGTCGGGGACTCGCCGTTCATCGGCGCCGGGCTCTATGCGGACAACGAGACCGGCGCCGCGTCGACGACCGGGCACGGCGAGCGGATCATCCCGGTCGTCCTGGCCAAGACCGCGGCCGACCTGATGGGCAACGGGCTCGAACCGCAACTCGCTGCCGAACGAGCGCTGGCGACGCTGGCACGGGTCAAGGCGCGGGGCGGCCTGATCACGATGGATCGCCAGGGCCGCGCCGGCGTGGCCTGGAACACCCCGGCGATGGCGTTCGCGCTACGAGCGGCCGATGCCACGGAGTATCGGACCGGTCCGTGACCGCGCTCGGGCCCCAGGGGGCCCTGAGACGCGAACCGACTGGCGCACCGGCCAGGCGGTTGTTCTCCATGGAAGGACTAAACCGTGCGCGGCCACCCTTGAGTTGCCCGTTCTGTCCACATTCACCGTCAGCGCGCCCGCAAACGCGCCACAACCTCGCGATTCGGTGCCCCCGACCCCGAGAAGCCGCCCAACTGGCCCGGCTGGAGGGTCACGTCGCCCCGATTCCTCCAATCTGTACTTCTGGGAAGAACGTCAAGCACCTTGGTGGGTCGTGATCGCCCGACAGCGCAGGCCGAGCTGGCGCCGGCGTGAAACAGACGGCCAGCCTACGGAATCCGCCGCTCCGTCTCCGGCGCGTAGGAACGCAGGCGCGAGACGTCGTGAAAGCCGAGGCGGCGGTAGACGGGGTAACCCATCTCCGACGAGCCCAGGACGGCCAGGCGGAGATCCCGCGAGGCAGCTTCGCGGAGGGCGGCCCCGGTAACGGCGGTGCCGATGCCCCGACCGCGGGCCTCGGGCACCGTGCAGACGTTGTAGATCCCGGCCACGCCGGCACCCAGGAAGAGTGCGGCGGCCGCCACCGGTGCGCCGTCGAGGCTGGCGACCCAGTTCAGGAGCGGCGACGCGGCAGCGAAACCAGCGCGGCGATGGGCGACCCGCCACGCTTCGGTCGCCTCGTCGTCGAGTCCCAGGCCGCGCTGCTGGACGTCGCGCCAGCGCGCGAGCCCAGCCTCGTCCGAGACACGCTCCAAGGTCACTCCCGCGGGCGGCGGAACCACGACGACCGCGCCGCTCTGCCAGGCGTCCAGATCCAGCGCCATGCCCGGGCTGTTGCCGACCTGGATGAGACCGGCCGCCAGGAGCCGCTCCTCGAGATCGAGCGGACGCGAAGTGGGTCCCACCAGCCACCGCCACCGATCCGTCCGAACGCGCATCCACGCGATCGCCTCGTCGATTCGGCCCGCGGCACCCTCGGGAGTGAGACTCGCCAGCGCGACGACATTGATTGCCCGGAACCGGACGCCGGACGACGTCAATTGCAGGTCCTCGTCGCGACGAACTTCCCCGCCCGGCCAGGACGAGTACCACGCGAGCAACTCCCCAAAATTCGCATCGAGGGCCTCGGCGGCACCCGTCAGGGGCCCCGGCAATCGGACCGACACGTCAGCCGTCAGGCCGCGACGGTCAACCGGCGAACGGCCGCCTCGTCGACCTCCACGCCGAGACCGGGACCATCGGGGATGGCCATCCAGCCGGCCACCGGTGCGAGCGGCACGGTCAGCAGATCGGTCCGAATCGGGTTCTCGCCGACATCGAATTCGAGCAGCGGTTCCGCCCAGGAGGGCGCGTCCACCGTCGGCAGCACGGCCAGGATCTGGAGCGTGGCTGCGGTGGCGATCGCGCCGCTGCAGGCATGCGGAACCATGTGACGCCCCACCGCGGCCGCCGCCCGCCCGATCTCAAGGAGACCGCCGATCCCGCCACAGATGGAGACGTCCGGCTGGATCAGGTCGAACGATCCCGCAGCCAGGAGTGGAGTCGCGGCATCGGCCGATTCGAGGATCTCGCCACCGGCCAGGGGGATCGTCAGCTCGCGCGCGAGCGCGGCGTAGGCGAAGTAGTCGTGGGTCGGCAGTGGCTCTTCAAGCCAGCGAAATCCGAGGTTCTCAAGCGCGGCACCGAGCCGACGACTCTGGTCCAGCGAGTAGCCGCCGTTGCCGTCGGCCATCCAGGTCATCGGTGGGGAGGCGGCGACGACCCGTTCGATCGCCGCGATCTCCTCGTCGAGGTCGTACCGCCCGATGCGCAGTTTCATGGCCCGGAAGCCGTCGTCGTGCGACGCCGCCGCCTCCTGGCTCCACGCTTCCTCCGGGGTGAGGCCTTCGACATAGCCTCGGCTCGATGCGTACGGTCGGACTCGATCGCGTAGCCGCGGGCCGTACAACCCGGACACCGGCACGCCCCGCACCCGGGCGCGGAGGTCGTCCAGCGCCATCGACACCGCGCCGAGCGCCCAGCGATGCAGACCGGGTCGGGAGGTCAGATCGGCGACGGCCTCGTCGGGATCCCGCCCCCCGAGGTTTGCGACCATCGCCCGACATGCGTCCACGGCTCCCGGGACCAGGTACGTCTCACCCCAGCCGACCCGCCCGTCACGGTCCGCGACGCGTACCAGGACCGAGTCGCGGGTGACGTTGAACCCCGTCCCGAACACCCGCTTGCGCGACAGCCGGTGGCTGAGGACGAGGACCTCTGCTCGTTCGATCATCACCGTTGGGCCGCGCGAAGGCGCTCCAGGCCGACCGTGACATGGGCTGTGGCGGCTCGGGACGCCGCCGCCGGTCGGCGGGTGCGCAGCGCATCCACCAGCTCGCGGTGCTCCACAGAGCTGGCAATGAGGAGGCCTCGCGCTTCGACCGGGTCGGCCAGGTCTGGCCGCCCTCCAGCCTGGCTCGCCCGCGATCGAACCACGCCATCGATGCTGGTCCAAAGGCGTCGGAGATACTGGAATCCGGAGATCTCGATCACCCGGCCGTGGAACGCGAGGTCATGCTCGGTCACGGCGAGGACATCGCCGGTCTCGCTCGCGCTGATCATCCGCTCGACGGTCTCGCCGAGGGCGTCGAGGTCTGCGTCCGTGGCCACCCGGCACGCCCGTGCGAACGCGCGTCCCTCCAGCAGGGCCCGGATCCCGTAGATCGTCTCCACCTCGACTTCGGCGATGCCGACGACCACGGCGCCGCGGTGCGGATAGAACTCGACGAGGCCTTCCTGCTCCAATTGGCGGAGAGCCTCGCGAACCGGCCCGCGGCTGACGCCCAGCTCGGCCGCGACGGGGACCTCCAGGAGGCGCGTCCCGGGGGTGATCTGGCCTGAAAGGATGCCGTTGCGGAGTTCGAGCAGGACCTCGTGGCGCAGCACTCGTCGCTCGACCGGCAACAGGTTCGCCGGGACGCTCACCGAACACCTCCGTCCAGTCGGTATGTCGGCTTGACGCACCCCCAGGCCAAGCCATAGATTGTCGACAATCTACATTCAACAGGACACCCCGTCCATCACCCGAACGAGGTCCGTTATGCGCTTCCGATCGACCCCGCGATGACCGATCCGCTCGTCGCCCGTCTGCCCACCCAGACCTATCGGGAAGTCGCCCGTCACCTCCTGGACCGCCCGACCTACGGCTGGATCGAGTCGGGTTCGGGCGACGCGTTTGAGGGCGACAACGAGGCAGCCTTTCGACGCCGCCGGGTCCGACCGAGCGTGCTCGTCGACGTGTCCGCGGTCAGCACGGCCACGACCGTCCAGGGTGCCTCGATTGCGGCCCCGGTGATGATCGGGCCGATGGGTCTCCAGCGCGCGGTCCACGCCGAGGGCGAACTGGCGATGGCCGCCGGCGCCGCCCGGGCTGGCAGCTTGTTCATCGTGGCCGTCAACGCCACGACCAGCATTGAGGAGATCGCGACATCCGCGCCGGGGCTGCCGCTCTGGTTCCAGCTCTACAACTGGGACGATCGTGCGGTCCTGGCCGGCGTGATCGCCCGCGCGGAGGCCGCCGGATGCAAGGCCATCGTCCCCCTGGTGAACACCGCGATCGGGGTCAACCACACCTCCCCGCAGCTCGGGTTCCGGCTGCCGGCCGGTGCCAAGTTCGCCCACTTCGAGTCGTCGCCCGGGTTAACCGCCGCGAACACCTGGGAGTATCTCAACTGGCTCCGCTCGGTAACCAGCCTGCCGATCGTCCCCAAGGGGATCATGACCCGGGCCGACGCGGCACGCGCCGTTGAGGCGGGGGTCGACGGGATCATCGTGTCCAATCACGGTGGCCGCCAGCTCGGGCGTTCCATCTCCACGCTCGATGCCCTGCCGGACGTGGTCGCGGGAGCCGGAGGCAAGGAGGTCTATCTCGATGGCGGCGTGCGGACTGGCGGCGACATCCTGGTGGCG
>JANPDO010000285.1:0-4473 GCA_031431535.1 Chloroflexota bacterium | reverse complement strand
GTCGGCGGGTACGTATCCGAGCACCGTGGCATTGGCGGCCTGGCCCGTGAACACACCGAGTGTCAGCCCGGCAGCGGCGACAACGAGCGCGACAACCCCGACCGCGAGGACCCAGCGTCGACGAGCCCCTCGTGCGGTGGGATCGGGCGGCAGGACGGAGGCCGCTGGGGCCGCCTTGGTGGCCGGCTCAAAGGTCTCGCCGGTGGGTTCGTTGGTCTGGTTCAGATCGTCGGTCATGCCGTTCCCCTCTGCTGGCTCAACGCCGGCCGGTCAGTGCTCCGAAGGCGGCTCGCTTGCCGCCACCGGATAGCTGCTTCATCAGTTTCTGCATCTCGGCGAACTGCTTGACCAGGCGATTCACGTCCGGCAGGTTCGTGCCCGAACCGGCGGCAATTCGCCGGCGACGTGAGGCGTTCAGGACGTTCGGATCACGTCGCTCCGCTCTGGTCATGGCACGGATGATCGCTTCTGTGCGCTTCAGGTCGCCGCGGTCCACGGCAGCCTGCGCCTCTCCGGCGAGGTTGCCAAGTCCGGGGATCATCGACATCACCTGACCCAATGGTCCCATTTTCTGCATCTGCTGCATGGATTCGAGCATGTCATCGAGGGTGAATGACGCCTTGCGGAGCTTTTCCTCCAGCTTGGCGGCCTGACCCTGATCGACGACTTCCTGGGCGCGTTCGACGAGCGTGAGGATGTCGCCCATGCCCAGGATCCGGCCGGCCAGCCGGTCGGGATGGAAGAGTTCGAGACCGTCCGTCGTCTCGCCGGTGCCGAGGAACTTGACCGGGACGCCGGTGACGGCCGAGATCGACAGGGCCGCACCGCCGCGCGCATCGCCGTCGATCTTGGTCAGGATCAGCCCGCTGACCGGGACCGCCGCGGCGAACGCCTGGGCGACCGAGACCGCCTCCTGGCCGGTCATCGCGTCGACGACCAGCAGCGTCTCGACCGGCTTGACCGCCGCGTTGACCGCAGCAATCTCGGCCATCAGCGCTTCGTCGATCGACAAGCGGCCGGCGGTATCGAGGATCACCACGTCGCGGACCTGGCGCCGGGCCGCCTCAACGCCATCCCGAGCGATGTCGACCACGGACGTTCCAGCCGGCGCGCGGTAGACCGGAATGTTGAGGCTCTTTCCGAGGGTTTCGAGCTGGTCCGCCGCGGCCGGGCGATATGGGTCCGCGGCCACGAGCAGCGGCCGCCGGCCCAACTTCACCACGTGCCGGGCGAGCTTGGCGGACGAAGTCGTCTTGCCGGAGCCCTGGAGCCCGACGAGCATGACGACGGCCGGGTTGCCACTCAGATGGAAGGTCCGGTCGCCTGCGGAAAGGAGCTGCACCAGCTCGTCATTGACGACCTTGACGACCTGTTGGCCGGCGGACAGGCTAGCCAGGATCTCCGCGCCGATCGCGCGTTCGCGGACCCGGGAAATGAAGTCCTTGACTACCTTGAAGTTGACGTCCGCCTCGAGCAGGGCCAGCCGGATGTCGCGCATGGCGGCGTCCACGTCGGCCTCGCCGATCCGGCCGCGACCGGTCAGGTTGCCGAGCGTCTTGCGCAGCCGCTCGCTCAGGGTGTCGAACATGGTCCAGGCAGGACTCCGTCAGGGTGTCGAAGGTGGTGACCGGATCGGCAGCTTTCCGACCCGGGTGGTGCGCGAGTTCTGACGCACCGAGGCCCCCGGAGTCTAGCGCAGGCCCGGGCGGATCGTCGACGCGCAGCGTTCCCTCGCAGAAGTCGAGGCCGGAGACCGGCACCTGGCGGGTCGGGGTCGACGCCGTGGCGACCTACCCGACGGTCCAACCGTGCTGCACACAGGCCCGCGCGACCTCGTCCATGTCGAAACCAATCATCGAGATTCCGGGCGCGTCCGGTTCGTCGGCGAGCACGAGGAACCAGCCTGAATCCCGGAAGCCTTGCTGGAACCGTAGCCGCCCACTGGCAGTTCGGGGGATACCAGTCCCCCGCCAGTCGATGCGCCCATAGACGATCTCCTCCGGCGAGATCGAAAGGAACAGCGCCGGCTTGCGCCGCCAGCTCACCCACGCGATCAGGGTCACGAGGGCGCCGATGGCAAAGGCGGCAGACAGGATCGGCGCCCCCGTCGCGCCCCGGAAGGCGGCAAGCGCGAACACTACCCCAAGAAAGCCTGCGATCACATCTACGTCGCGCCGCTTCTCGACGATCTTCGTCATGGCGCGAACTCGGCAGGGGTCGAGCCCGTCTGCGGAGCTCCGCTGAAGATGTCGCCCAGCTCCCGGGCCAAACCGTATGCTTTCGGTCTTATCTGCTCCGGCTTGGGAACAGCAACGCATGGTCGCGTCTCTCATCTCCGCCGACGCGGGTGGCTCCACGCCGACATGATGAGCAGGACCCAAGCTTCGGTCAACGACCGAATGGGCAGCCACTCTGACACCCCTACGGCACGCTCCAATACACGGATACGGTGTCGTTGCCGAGCGGGAGCGGTAGGAAGCTCACCCTCGTCGGCGTGCGACCCTCGTCGACGAGGAAGAGCGAGCACGTCTCGAACTGCTCGCCCGGGGCCAATTCGCCCTCGGTATTGTCCGGGCACGGCGGGAAGACGTCGCCACCGTAGTTGAAGATAACGACATTGTTGATGACATTGCCATCCTGGTCCTCGAGCGAGACGCCGAGTTCACGATTGATCGCTTGACTCCCGCGGTTCTCAAACCGCGCGTCCACGTAGATCGGCGTCTTGGTCCGCTGGTCGGGATCGATCTCGAATCCAGCTTCGAGTTCGGCGATCGTGCCGGTCCGCACGGCCAGGACCGATATCGCGAGCGTCGTCTTCGGCGCGAACGTATCGCCGACCAACTGAGCATGCTCGACTACCGCTTCCTCGCCCAGCGGGAGTGCGGCCACTCCCCCGCCACAAGCGGCCACAATCAGCCAGACGACGATCCATGCGTGGCGCCGCGCCGTCCTCGCCTGCGCCGTCCCCGCCTGCGCCGTCCTCGCCCGCTCTGACATCCTCGTCCTCCTCATGTCAGCGGGGTTGACCCGCTGGAACCCACGATAGCGGATGGAGCGACGACTTCGTGACCGGCGGGATCGCTGTACGCCCAGAGGTCGCCGTCCTCTCGAGCTTCGCCGGGTAGCGCGCGGGCCAGGGAACTGACATCGTGGGCGGCCGGCCGGAGCCGGGAACGCGGGTCTGCCCCTTCGGCCATTGACAAGCCACCGGGCGCCTGCTGAAAGTGACTCGGACAAAACCCGCTCTGGTGAAGGGCATGACGGCACAGCACAAGTCCGGCATGACCCGGAAGCTCGACCGCGGCGCCCACCGGGCCGCGCGCACGCCGTCGGATGCCCTGGGTTTGAAGCCGGCGTCAACCCTCGTGGGCTCCGTGCTGCAGTTGCAGCATGCCGCAGGGAACCAGGCGATTGCGAGCGAAATGGCGACGCCTCGATCCTCGACGGAGTACCCATCCCTCTTCCCGCTCCAGCGTCAGCCCGCCGCCATCGGCGGCAACAACTCGGCTGGCGCGCAGCTCGCAGCCGTCTGGGACGCCCAGGTGGTGGTCCCGCTGGCCCGTGCGGCGGATCGCCTCGGACGAGCCGAAGCCGACCCGAAGGGCGCCCGGGCGGATATCGAAACGGCCCTGCGGACGATTTCGACGATGCGCACCGCAACCCCTGGCGCTGACCCGAACCGGGATCGGCTGCAAGTCACGGAGCGACGGACCCGCGGCGTGCTCGATCTCGTCGACCAGCGACTCGGACGAGGCAAGAGCGGCGACCAGCTAGCCAACGACATGATCAAGGTCCGGAGCGAAGCTGCGACCCTCGGGCCACTCGTGGAGCACGTGCCCGAAGCGACCCAGCCGGACAGCGGGTCCAATGCTGCACCTGCACAGGCCGGGACGCTGACGCCGGAGCCCGGCCAGGGGCCCGCCCAGCCGCCCGCACCGCGCCGGCCTGCGGAGGCGCCCGCCGAGACGGCCCCAGCGACGGCTGCCACGCCATCGGAGGCCGCGTCCCCGGGCGCAGCTGGCGAATCCATCGCCGACGTCTGGAAATCTTTCGTCGTCGATCGGCTCTGGAGCGGCCAGCAAGCGTACTACCACGGCAAGTCTGGCCAGGCGGTGGACGACTACAAGATGGCGACCCTATGGATCCTCCGATTCCAGAACGCGGCACCCGAAGGCCATCCGAACCTGCTCAGGCTCTTGAGCCTGGCAGCCGGCGTCCAATCCATTGGTGACCTCATCACGGTGCGCGACCTGGAATTCGGCGGGGATCCGCTCGTCGATCGCGCAGTCGAGGCGTACGAGACCGCCGTCCTGATGGCCGGAAACTTTGGCGGTCCGGAGTCGTCCTCGACCTCGGGGACACCTGCTGGCGCGCAGCGTCCGGGCCCGTTGTCGGAGGACTCCACCGCGACAGAGCCCGACTTCACGTGGGAGCGTGAACGGCGGCCCTTCAAGGACGACACTGCCCTCGAGC
>JANPDO010000284.1:0-5448 GCA_031431535.1 Chloroflexota bacterium | reverse complement strand
TCACGGTGCTTGTCATCGAGCCGGGCGAGCTCCACGAGGACGATGCGGCGGTGCGTCTCGCCCGCGCAGTCGCCGGGCCGAACCTCGAGGTCCGGGGGCCGAACCAGAGCCGGCTGGACCTTGTCGCCGCCGTTCCGGGGGTCGTGAACATCCGCGTGGCTGAGCTGGAACGGCTCAACCGGCTCGATCCGCTCGAGGTCTTCACGGTCTTTGACGGCCAGGTCGTGGAACGTGGTGATCTGGTCGCGAGCGTCAAGGTCGCGCCGCATATCGTCGACGCGGCGGTGGTTGATGCTGGGGAGCGAATCACGGGCTTTGGCGGCCAGCCGATCGTCTGGGTTGCCCCGTTTCTCGCGTGGCGCGTGGCCGTCGTGGTCAAGGAGTCGGTCCGGGGGATCGCCCGGGAACGCTTCGAGGAATCGGTGCGGGCCAAGGTGGTGGGACTTGGGTCACGGATCATCGAGATTGTCTACGTGCAGGATCAACGCGACGACGTGGAGGCGGCGCTGGCACGGTTCACCCGCGGCACGGATACGGCGGCCGCGGCGGACCTCATCCTCACCGCGGGCTCTGCCAGCACGGACCCGACCGACGCCTTTTACGAGGCGATCGAAACACTGGGCGGCCGGGTCGTACGGCGTGGCGTCCCGTCCCACCCTGGCTCCATGTTATGGCTGGCCCGGGTCGGCGGCACAGCCATCCTTGGTCTGCCGACTTGCGGCGCGTACTCCAAGGCCACCGCGGCGGACCTGCTGCTGCCCCGGCTGCTCAGCGGCGAACCGGCCTCGGAGAACACAGTTGCCAAGCTCGGCTACGGCGGCATCCTGACCCGCTCGCAGCGCTTCCGCTTTCCGCCGTACGCTCGCGAACTGGACGCCCCGGACGGGTGACCCGGGATCAGGTGGCCTCCGCAAGACCTCGCCATGGGACTACTGCGGAGCAGCGCCCTGGCGCCTCGTCCGCGCTGAGGCCCGCATTCTCCGGCAGGTACTCTTGCGCAGAACCGGAGACAGGTTCGCTCGATGAAGAGGTGGAGTATGGCATCGTCAGACATCGCGGCCGCGATCCGCGGCGCCCGCACGTACCTGACGGCGAACCCGGCAGAGGCGAGCTATCGGGACGGAGCCGCGACCGCGGTCATCGAGGATGGCCTGCGCGTCCGGGTCGATGGCCCGGACGGCGCGACGGTCACCACCGACATGGTCAAAGGGATCGGCGGGGGAGGATCGGCGCCGTCACCGGCATGGTTGTTCCGGGCGGGCTACGCAGCATGCGTAGCGACACTCATCACCATGCGCGCCGCGGAGAGCGAGCTGGAACTGCCCGGTCTCGAGGTCGTGGTCGACAGCGAATCGAACGACTTCGGTATCCTGGGCATTGACCCGTCCGTGCCGGCCGGGCCGTTGAGCATGCGCATCGCGGTCCGTGTCGCGGCCGGGAGAGCCCCGAACCCGCTCATTCGCGAGGTCATCGACTGGGGAATCGCCCATTGTCCCGTCGACGATGCCGTGCGTCGAGGAGTCCCAGTCGAGGTCACGATCGACCTCGGCTGAGCCGTCAGGTCGGTTCGTCGCGCCGGACGGTTCGGACTCGATCGATAGCCCGGTCGAATGAGGCCACGATGCCGACACCCGTCGTCTCGGCGCTCGCGACCAGGTAGGCGTCGGCGAAATCGAGCCGATCGACCTCGTACAGCTCGATCGTCCGCGACAACAGCGTCTCGTCGACCACCCGAATGGCCGGGAATCCAACGATCGCCCGCAGCGCGGCCGCGACCTCTGGTCGACCGACTTCGTAGAAGGATTCGAGCACGTACGCGACTTCCGCGAGGATGAGATCTGGCAGAAGCAGGTCGTCGGCGGCGGCCAGATAGCGGGTGGCTCGTGCCGCCTGTGCCGGGGGATCGCCCGTCAGGTGGCGGACCAGGATGTTCGTGTCGACGAATGCGGTCACCGAGCGCGGGTTGCCCTGGCGCGCCGCGTCTCGCGGAGTACTTGCGTCCAGGCCGTGCCGCGTTTGTCGGCCGGAACGCTGACCGACCCGGTGAGCGCCATCAATTCGGGGCTCTTGGCCAGTACGGCTCGATCGCCGACCACCTGGAAATGGACTCTATCGCCCTCACCCAGCGCAAGGGCGCGGCGCACTGCGCTCGGGATCGTGATCTGGCCCTTGGAACTCAACCGGGACGACGCTTCCATCGGGCGCTACTCCTTACATGTATGGAGATATAAGAATACCATCGAAGCAGGCGCCCGGCGTAGCGGCCTTCCGTGTACAGTCCGTCGAATGACCGACCGCCCGACCTTGCAGGACCGCGATCTCCGCCCCGTCGGCACCCGTTCGATCGAGGCGCTCCAGGAAGACTTCCGTGGCCGCGACTACATCACGGACCGATCGCTGGCCACGGCCGTCTTTCTCGCGTTGGAGCTTGGGCGCCCGCTCCTGCTCGAGGGCGAGGCTGGGGTCGGCAAGACGGAGCTGGCCAAGGTCCTCGCCGCCTCACTCGGGGCGAAATTGATCCGGCTCCAGTGCTACGAGGGCCTGGACGTCAATACCGCCGTCTACGAGTGGAACTACCCACGCCAGATGCTGGAGATCCGGCTGCTTGAAGCTCGCGGCGAGGCGGACCGTGCGACCGCGCACGACATCTTCGGCCACGACTTCCTGATTCGCCGGCCGCTCCTCCAGGCGCTCGAAGCCACCGATGGCGTCGCCCCGGTCCTGTTGATCGACGAGATCGACCGCGCCGACGAGGAGTTCGAGGCCTACCTGCTCGAGATCCTGTCCGACTTCCAGGTCACAGTGCCGGAGATCGGCACGATCAAGGCGACCCTGCCGCCGCGGGTCATCCTGACCTCAAACCGGACCCGCGAGGTGCACGACGCGCTCAAGCGGCGCTGCCTCTATCACTGGATCGACTATCCGACGGCGCAGAAGGAGTACGAGATCGTGCTCGCCAAGGTGCCCGAGGCGCCCGAGCGCCTGGCCCGCGAGGTGGTCACCTTTGTCCATCGCCTGCGCGAGGCGGACCTGACCAAGGTCCCGGGGATCGCCGAGACGCTGGACTGGGCGGCGGCGCTCCTCTCGCTGGGCGCCCGCGAGCTTGCTCCGGAGCTGGTCGATGAGACGCTCGGCGTCGTTCTCAAGTACGAAGAGGACATCCGCCAGGTCCGCGGCGAGGGCACCCGGCGCTACCTGTCCGAGGCCGCCGCCGGCGGCTGAGCAGGCGGCTGCACGATCTGCTCGCGCCTGTCCGAGTGGCACAGGCCGCCCTATACTCGACCTCGGCGCACCAAACCTCTGACCCGCGACCCGAGGTGACGTCCGTGGATCTGCACGAAGCGATCAAAGCTCGGTCCCCGGCGGAGATCGAAGCGGGTACACCTGACCTGTTGCGACGCGCCGCCGAGCTGGCGATCGCCTATCGCGGCTCGTTGCCCAGCCGCCGGGTAGGGGCGCAGCCGGGGCTCACCGCCAAGGCGCTGCGGGACACGCTCGGCGGCCCGGTCCCGGAGCATGGTGAGGATCCGCACGCCGTCATCGAGGCGATGGCGCGAGATATCGAGCCCGGTCTGGTCGCCATGGGGTCGCCGCGCTACTTCGGGTTCGTGATCGGCGGCTCCGTGCCAGCGGCCCTCGCAGCGGACTGGTTGACTTCGGCCTGGGAGCAGAACGTCGGCCTGTTCCTCGGAACCCCCGCGGCGTCGGTCGTCGAGGAGATCACCGCGGAATGGCTGATCGACCTGCTCGGACTGCCGGTCGGATCGTCGGTGGGCTTCACGACCGGCGCCACCGTGGCGCATTTCACAGCCATGGCAGCCGCTCGCCATGCGGTCCTGCGCGGAGTTGGTTGGGATGTCGAAGAGGATGGGCTGATCGGCGCGCCGACGGTCCATGTGATCGTCGGCGAGGACGTGCACACCTCGATGCTCAAGGCGCTCCGGCTGGCCGGGCTGGGTCGCGGTCGGGCGATCCGCGTCGCCAGCGACGACGAGGGACGGATGCACCCGACGGAGCTGGCGCGCGTCCTTGGCGCACTGCCGGATGGCCCGACGATCGTGTGCGCGCAGGCCGGTGAGGTCAACACGGGCGCGTTCGATCCATTGGATGCGATCGCCGATGTCGTTGCGACCCGACCGGGCACGTGGCTGCACATCGACGGGGCGTTCGGCCTGTGGGTGGCGGCGACCCGTTCGATGCGGGAATACCTGCGCGGGCATGATCGCGCTGACTCCTGGACCACCGACTGTCACAAATGGCTGAATGTGCCGTACGACTCCGGCCTCGTGTTTGTTCGCGACGTGTCCGCGCATCGGGCCGCGACCGGCGTGGCGGCGGCGTACCTTCCCCCTGCGCCAGGCGCCGAGCGTGACCCGTTCGACTACGTGCCGGAACTCAGTCGTCGGGCCCGGGGGTTCGCCGTCTATGCCGCCCTCCGCTCACTCGGCCGCGATGGCATCGCGGAGCTCGTCGAGCGAGACTGCCGGGTCGCACGGCGGATGGCGGATGCGCTGGCTCGCATCGCGGGAGCGATCGTCCTCAATCAGGTGGTGCTCAACCAGGTTCTTGTTCGATTCGATGATGACGACGCGATCACCCGCGAGGTCGCTGCCCGACTCCAGGACGAGGGGACCGCCTGGCTCGCCGGGACCACCTACCACGGTCGCGTCGCCCTCCGGATCTCCGTCTCGAACTGGGCCACGACCGAAGACGACGGAGACCGGACGGTCGCGGCGATGGCGGCCTGTCTCGAGGACGCCAGGGCTGCTCGACTTCCTGGTGTCCGGCGCCAGGCCTAGCCGGCAATCCAGCCCGCCGCGACGAGCGCGATCGCAAGCGCCCTGCTCGATTGCATGCGCTCGTCTGGTTGCATTGGTGCAACCATCATGCTAGCGTCACGCTGTGAAGACTCTCCATGTCCGCGGAGTTCCGGGCGACGTCTACGAGGCGCTAGCCAATCGCGCTCGCGAACGGCAAACGTCGATCACCGCTGAAACGATTCGACTCCTCCGACGGGCACTGTCGCTCGATCGGCCCGGCCAGGCTGCGCTTCTCGACGCCATTCGCCTCGAGCGTCGGCCGCTTCCCCCTGGATCGCCGACATCCGCCGAGATCATCCGGGACGACCGTCAGCGCTGATGGCCGCGACGTTCGTCGTCGATGCGTCGGTTATCGTCGAGTTCCTGGTGCCAGGACGGTGGGCCGCGGCTGCAAACAGGTTCATGAGTGGTCTGGCCTGGCCCTTACCGCTGGAATTGTTTGCCCCGGACCTGATCCACCTCGAAGTAGGCAACGCCCTGCGGAAGCTGACGCTGAGTGGCGCCCTCCCAGCCACGGTTACCAGCCTTCTCGTGGCGCGCATGCCGGATCTGGCGATCGCGACCGTGGGCGCGCGCGCCCTGGTTGGTGAGGCGTGGTCCCTGCATCGACAGATGACCGTGTACGACG
>JANPDO010000283.1:0-1559 GCA_031431535.1 Chloroflexota bacterium | reverse complement strand
CTGGGAGCTCGGGCACGATGATGACATTGGCGGTCGCGGTGGACGCGATCGTGACGTTCGATCCGCCGGTGAACGCCGACATGAGCGGCGTCAGCAGGCTGAAGTGGCCGGTGACCGTCACGATCGCCTGCTTGCCAAAAGTCTTGGCGCAGCCTCCCGGACAGGTCAGCGCGACATCGGCTGGGGCTACGGTCACGAATGAGCCCCTGGCCTCGTTGACGGCGGCGCAGACAACACGGCTGGACGCATCGCACGTTCCGCTCATGTAGGAGGTCGGATTCGCGGCCGCTTCGATGGCGGCCTCGCGGGCGGCGTTGGTCACGGTGATCTGCGAGTAGTAGAAGCGGCCAAGGTCGATGGTCGCGAGGAAGAGCGTGAGCAGGACCGGGACGATCAGGGCCAGCTCGACGAGCGCCTGGCCGCGGGTGCGTCGACGCTCGGCTCTGCCGTTTCCCGGCGCCAATGTGGCGACGTCGCGCCGATTCGCGTTTGGTCGGGGCATTCAGGGTTCTCCCGGACGGTGGCCTGGTGGAGATCTGATACTCGATCGGCCGACTTGCACGGTTCCTTGAATCGGTGCGCGGCCGCATAGCCCGGAGGGGGTACAACGGGGCAGTCGATGGTCCCGCGCGTGGCCGGGTCGTCCTTCGCGGAGCATCCGCGGGGCCGTAGGATGAAGGCGTGAAGCTGTCGGTCGCCCTGGTGCAGCTCGATGCCGGCGGAGACGTGGAACGCAATGTCGGCGCTGCAGTCGCGCTCGCCGATGAGGCCGCGGCCGGCGGTGCACGTTTGGTCGCCCTGCCCGAGTACCTCCAGTACCGCGGCGACGACGACGGCTTTCGCGCCTCCGCCCGCCCCATCCCGGGGCCGCACACGGAGCCGTTCGCCGCGGTGGCCCGCCGGCGCGGCGCCTGGATCCTGGTGGGCAGCACCGCCGAGGCGTCCCGGACCCGCTGCGGCCGTGGAACACGTCCACCCTGATCGCACCCGACGGCTCGATCGCCGCCACCTACCGCAAGATCCATCTGTTCGACGTGGCCGTCGAGCGAGGGCCAGCGGACACCGAGTCGGCGCGCGTGACCCCGGGGGACCGCCTGGTCATGGCGTCAGTCGACGGGGCCGTGGTTGGACTCTCCATCTGCTACGACCTGCGCTTCCCCGAGCTGTACCGCGCCCTGGCCCTCGCGGGTGCTGAAATCCTGACCGTCCCTGCCAACTTCACCGAGCGGACTGGCCGCGATCACTGGGAGGTGCTCCTGTGCGCCCGAGCCATCGAGAACGGCGCCTACGTCCTGGCACCCTCCCAGATCGGCGGCCCACCCGGCTCACCGGCCTATGGGCGCTCCATGATCATCGACCCGTGGGGCACGGTCATCGCCCAGGCTCCGGACCGGGTCGGCATCATCCGCGCCGAACTGGATCTCGATCGCGTCGGCGCCGTTCGTCGTCAGATCCCGGTTCTGGCCAATCGGCGGCCACAAGCGTACGGTCGGGACCGATCACACCTTTAGTCAGGCGCCCGATCACTGCCCGAGTCGTTGCGCCAGAACGCGATTGCC
>JANPDO010000282.1:0-18605 GCA_031431535.1 Chloroflexota bacterium | reverse complement strand
AACGACGAGATCGATCGGCTCCGTCATGCCGCTACCCACGCCCTGTTCGAGCGGCGCGACGTCATCATCGTCGCCTCGGTGTCGTGCATCTACGGTCTGGGCGCGCCGGTCGACTACGGCGCGACCGTCCTGAAGCTGCGGGTCGGTGGTCAGTACCGGCGGGACGCGGTCCTGCGCCACCTGGTCGACCTGCAGTACCAGCGCAACGACCAGGCCCTCGCCCGCGCCCGTTTCCGCGTCCGCGGCGACACCCTCGAGCTCCAGCCGGCATCAGAGGAGACGCTCATTCGGGTCGAGTTCTTTGGCGACACCGTCGAGCGCATCACGGAGCTGGACCCGCTCACCGGCGAGCTCCTTGCCGAGCGCAAAGAGACCAACGTCTACCCCGCGACCCACTACGTCACGCCCGCCGACAAGCTCAAGGAGGCGATCGTCGACATCGATGCCGAGATGGAGGAGCGGGTCGGCCAGCTAGAGGCCGAGGGTCGCGCCCTCGAAGGCGCCCGGCTCCGCCAGCGCACCACCTTCGACCTCGAGATGATGCGTGAGCTCGGCTACTGCACCGGTATCGAGAACTACTCGCGCCACCTCTCGCGGCGCGACTCCGGCTCGCGGCCGTGGACCCTGCTCGACTACTTCTCGCCGGACTGGCTGCTCGTGGTCGACGAGTCGCATATGACGATCCCGCAGGTCGTGGGGATGTACAAGAACGACCGGACGCGCAAGGAGATCCTGGTCGACTTCGGCTTCCGCCTGCCGTCCGCGCTCGACAACCGGCCGCTTACCTTCGAGGAATTCGTGGCGACCGTCCACCAGGCGATCTACATGAGCGCGACACCCGGGCCGTACGAGCTCGAGCGGAGCCAGCACAACGTCCAGCAGCTGATCCGCCCAACGGGCGTCGTCGATCCAGGGATCACGGTCCGTCCGACCGATGGCCAGATCGACGACCTCCTGGAGGAGATCCGGATCCGCGTCGAGCGCGGCGAGCGCGCCCTGATCACCACCCTGACCAAGAAGATGGCGGAGGACCTGACCGACTACCTGCGCGAACTCGGCGTCAAGGTCCAGTACCTTCACAGCGAGGTCGATACGCTGGAGCGGGTTGCCATCCTGCGCGATCTGCGCCTCGGCGTGTTCGACGTCCTGGTCGGGATCAACCTGCTCCGCGAGGGGATCGACCTGCCGGAAGTGACGCTCGTGGCGATCCTCGACGCTGACAAGGAAGGCTTCCTGCGATCGGCCTGGTCGCTCATCCAGATGATCGGCCGGGCCGCCCGGAACATCGGCGGCGAGGTGATCATGTACGCCGACCGGGTGACCGAGTCGATGCGCGTTGCGATGGACGAGACCGATCGTAGGCGGACCTACCAGGTGGCCTACAACCTCGAGCGCGGGATCGAACCGACGACGATCGTCAAGGGGATCCGCGACATCAACCAGCGCCTTCGCGCGGTCGCCGAGTCCACCGTCGTGTACAGCTCGGAGCGAGGAGCCTCCGGCCGGGCCTTCGACGAGACGGACCGCAAGAAGGTGGAGGCGCTCGTCGCCCGCATGGAGACGGAGATGCGGGCCGCGGCCAAGCAGCTCGAGTTCGAGCGCGCGGCCGCCTTGCGCGATGAGATCCAGAACGTCCGTCTGCGCGTGCTCGAACAGGACGCCTCGATCATCGTGGGCCGGGCCGCGGAGCGTGCCGCGGCAGAGGCGGGCGGCGCCGGGCGTGGCGGGCTCACCGGTGCCGCCGATCGGGCACGGGGTCGGCGGGCCGCGGACGCCGCGGCGATGGCCGGCTCGGTAATGGAAGTCATGAGCGTGACGGTCCTGCCGGCGGAAGACAGTCCCGCCGCGACGCTGGACGGGCTCCCTCCCGATGGCGACGGCGAGGGCGACGGCGACGGGACCGCCTCCGACTGGCTGCCGGGCATCCGCGACGAACACGACGATGAAGGCACTTCTTCGGGGCGGTGGCTGGACCGCCCCACCTGGGACCACACCGTCACCCCGAACATCCGCAAGCGCACGGGGCAGCGCTCGACCCGGCGGCGCTGACGGAAGGACACCCCGGGACATCAGTCTGCTACATTCGGGCCGATGACCGACCGTCGAGCACACCGGAGCCTCGTGATGCTTGGCGTCGTCCTGTTGCCGCTGCTGATCTCGCAACAGTTGCCGTCGTCCAACACCGACCGGTCGGTGATACCGACGGTGCTCCTTGCCGCGTTCGGGTTCGCCGTCGGCTGGGTCCGCCCCGTCCTGCGAGCATGGATCGTCCTTGCGATCGGCACGGTGGCGGCGGCCATCGTGATTCTCATCTCGTGGACCGACCTGCTCCTGAACGTTGCGCCAGTGTTCCTTCCCGTCGACGCCTGGCGCGACCAGGCGATCCTGGGGATCGTCGGGTCGGTCGCGTCCGTCTCCGTGGGGTTCGCCGGGGCCTCGGTGATGCGTCGACGCGGCGCCCTCCCGGATGCGACGCGGCCGGCTCGGTCG
The DNA here is from genome assembly GCA_031431535.1 of Chloroflexota bacterium. Lineage (GTDB taxonomy): Bacteria > Chloroflexota > Limnocylindria > Limnocylindrales > CSP1-4 > SPCO01. The sequence continues at coordinate 16,115 of JANPDO010000282.1, read as the reverse complement.
ACGATCGTGGCCGGTGCCGCGGTCCTTGCGGCCGTCCTCGTCGCGGCCGGGCTCACGGCCGTGGTCTTCTCGCGGACGCCGCTGGTCGTCCAGGACGATCAGCGGCGCCTCACCGTCGTGGTGACCGATGACGGCCTCTCGATCTCACCCGCCCCGATCGACCGCCGGACCACGTACCGGCTCATCTACGAGTCCCGTGCGAGCGCCGATACCTGGTTGACGCAGGTCCGTCCCCTCGGCATCGCCGACGGTCTCCCCCAGGCGGTGACCGCCGCCGAGGTCGCGGGCTGGCTGGCCGGCGACTGGCAGGCTCTGGGTCCGCGGTTCGAGAATGCGATCGAGTGGCGCCCCATCGCGCCAGGCGAACGACGCGATGGCGGTGACTTCGCTGTGGGCCCGTCGTCGGACGGCTCAGGGGGCGTGCTGTGGTACACGTCCGCTCCGGACGCCCTGCGCGACTGGCCAGGCGATGTCTTCGACGGTGAACGTCCCGAGGCGCCATGGCCCATCGAGGACCATCTCGTGGTGCCGGTGGGGCCCTGATAGAAATCGAACGCCTGTGCGAAAGCTTGTGGTTCCGGTAGACTTGCGACGTGCCCCAGGATCAGCTCATCGTGCGTGGAGCGCGCGAGCACAACCTCAAGAACATTGATGTCGCGTTCCCGCGTGACCGGCTGGTGGTCATTACCGGCCTGTCCGGTTCGGGCAAGAGCAGCCTCGCCTTCGACACGATCTACGCCGAGGGCCAGCGTCGCTACGTCGAGAGCCTGAGCGCCTACGCCCGCCAGTTCCTCGGCCAGATGGAGAAGCCGGACGTCGACCAGATCGATGGGCTTTCGCCGGCCATCTCGATCGACCAGAAAGGCGCGAGCCGGAACCCACGGTCCACGGTCGGCACGGTCACCGAGATCTACGACCATCTGCGCCTGCTGTTCGCCCGGATCGGCGTCCCGCATTGCCCGGCCGGTCACGTCATCGAGCGCCAGTCCGTGCAGCAGATCGTGGACCAGGTTCTGGCGCTGCCCGAGGGAACCCGGCTGCTCGTCCTTGGGCCCCTCATCAAGGACCGCAAGACCGAAGGGGACCGAGTCTTCGACGGCGCTCGGCGGCAGGGCTTCGTGCGTGTCCGGGTCGACGGGGAGATGCTCGATATCACCGACGCGCCCAAGCTCGACAAGTACAAGCGCCACACGATCGAGGTCGTGGTCGATCGCTACATCGTGCGTCACGCGGAGGCGCCTGCGGGTTCCGAAAGAGCCCCTGACGGCCGCCCGATCGACCCTGAAACAGGCGCCGTCATCCCGGACTCCGATGCCGGCCGGCTGGCCGATTCGATCGAGACGGCGCTCCGGCTGGGCGAGGGCGCCGTGCTCATCGCTCCGGCGCCGCGCGACGACAACGCGCCATCCTTTGAGGAGCGGCGCTACAGCGAAAAGTACAGCTGCCCGTATGACGATTTCACGGTCGAGGACCTCGAGCCGCGCAGCTTCTCGTTCAACTCGCCGCACGGCGCCTGTCCAGCCTGCACGGGCCTCGGCACCAAGCTCGAGATCGACCCGGACCTGGTCACTCCGGATCGCTCGAAGAGTCTTGCCGCCGGCGCGCTCGTGCCGTGGGCCAGGATGCCGACCGATGCTTCGTGGCGGCTCAAGATCCTCGAAGCGATCTGTGCCTCGCACGGGTGGGACTACAACGCCCCGATCCGGGACCTCCCGACCGACGCCATCGACTACCTCCTGCGCGCGGCGAAGGACGAGAAGGTGGTCGTGCGCTACCGCCACGAGCGGGGCGAGAACACCTACAAGGCCACGTTCGAAGGCGTCGTCACCAACCTCGAACGGCGCTACCGCGAGACGGACTCGGACTACATCAAGGCCGAGCTCGAGAAGTTCATGGTCACCCGTCCCTGCCAGGTCTGCCATGGCCAGCGGCTTCGCCCGGAGATCCTGGGGGTCACCATCGGTGGTCGGAACGTCTGGGAGATCTCCACGCTTTCGATCACCGACGCCCTCGATTGGGCGGCGGGTCTCTCGCAGACGCTCACGGAGCGCGAGCGAACGATCGCGGTGCAGCTGCTCAAGGAGATCGTGGCGAGGCTTGGGTTCCTCGTCGATGTCGGGCTGGACTACCTGACCCTCGATCGGACCAGCGTCACCCTGTCCGGTGGCGAGGCCCAGCGGATCCGGCTGGCAACCCAGATCGGCACCACGCTGATGGGCGTGCTGTACATCCTGGACGAGCCGTCGATCGGGCTCCACCAGCGCGACAATGCCAAGTTGATTGCGACGCTGACACGATTGCGCGATCTCGGCAATACCGTGCTGGTCGTCGAACACGACGAGGAGACCATCCGGACCGCCGACTGGGTCGTGGACATCGGGCCGGGGGCGGGCGAGCACGGCGGGGAGATCATCGCGAACGGTCCCCTGGAAGTGGTGCTCGCGGAACCGCGCTCGATCACCGGTGCGTTCCTGCGCGGCGAGCGCTCGGTGGCCATTCCGGCCGGCCGACGGCGTGGCAGCGGCAATCAGCTGGTGGTGCGCGGCGCCCGGGAGCACAACCTGCGCGGGGTGGACCTGGAGGTGCCCCTTGGCAGCTTCGTAGCGGTCACTGGCGTGTCGGGGAGTGGCAAAAGCACGCTTGTCACCGATGTCCTCTACCGGGCCCTTGCCCGCGAATTGAACGGCTCGCGCGAGCCGGTCGGGGCGCACGACGCGCTCATCGGTGCGGAATACGTCGACAAGATCATCGAGATCGACCAGAGCCCGATCGGGCGAACGCCGCGCTCCAACCCGGCCACCTACGTCGGCCTCTTCACGCCGATCCGCGAGCTGTTTGCCGGGTCGCCCGAGGCGCGCGTCCGTGGCTACACCCCAGGCCGCTTCAGCTTCAACGTCAAGGGCGGCCGCTGCGAGCATTGCAAGGGTGACGGCATCCTCAAGATCGAGATGCAGTTCCTGCCAGACGTGTACGTCACCTGCGAAGTGTGTCTTGGCAAGCGTTACAACCGCGAGGCGCTGGAGATCCACTACAAGGGCAAGTCGATCGCGGACGTCCTGGAGATGACGATCGCCGAGGCGCTGGACTTTTTTTCGGCCGTCCCCAACGTCCGGGTCAAGCTCCAGACGCTGTTTGATGTGGGCCTTGGCTACGTCCACCTCGGCCAGCCGGCCACGACGCTGTCCGGCGGCGAGGCGCAGCGGGTCAAGCTCTCCACGGAACTGTCGCGACGTGCCACCGGACGTACCCTGTACGTGCTCGACGAGCCGACGACCGGGCTCCACTTCGCCGACGTCGAGAAGCTGCTCGAGGTCCTCCATCGGCTCGTAGACGGCGGCAACACGGTCCTCGTCATCGAGCACAACCTGGATGTGATCAAGACAGCGGACTGGATCGTGGACCTCGGACCGGCCGGGGGCGATCGCGGCGGGCTGATCATCGCGACCGGCACGCCGGAGGAGGTCGCCGCGATCCCGGGGTCAGCGACCGGGGAGTACCTCGCCCGCGTGCTGCGCGGCGAACCCCTCGTGCCACTGTCCGATGTCACCTTCGCCGAGGAGGCCGGCCGTGGGAACGGCCACACCAGGACACCGACAGCAAGGATCGTCCCGTCTGCCAAGCGGGCGACTGCGGCGCGGGCTGGCTGAACGGCCACTCCCCGCGTACCATTTCGCCATGCCGGACATCGATTTTGCCTTTCTTGCCGATGCTGCCGAGACGGTGCCGGGGCAGAAGTTCCATGTGCTAGGTGGCGGGATCGCGCGCATTGGCGGGAAGAAGTTTCCGCTCCGACACCCGCATCTCTCGCTGATCGTGGGACTACAGGTCACAGCGCCCGAAACGGGTCGTGAGCACGAGATCCGCTTCGTCCTGCTGGACCCTGACGGGGGCGAGGTTGCCGGCGCGACCGGCAGCCTGAATGCGCGCAGCCAGAAGGACGGCCGGGACGCGGTCCTGACGTTTTCCATCGACCTCTGGAACCTGACCTTCCCGTCGCCGGGTGACTACTCCTTCCGGATCCTGGTGAACGGCTCGGAGCGCAAGCGCCTGCCACTGCTGCTCCTGGCGCCCTCGAACGCGGTCGGCGGCCCGGACGATGGAGCCTCCACGATCGCGGATGGCTGACCGCCAGACGCGAACGGGCCCGGCGCGACACGAACTTCCGGCGATCGACGATCTTGGCCTGGCCGCTGCGCGACACGCGGACCGGCTCCTGGCGGAGGCCCGAGGCAGGTCGTTGACCCGTTGGGCGACCTATCTCGAACTGCTTCCGGATCGACTGCGCGACGAGAGTCTGCCGGGCCTGCGCGGCGCTGCAATGCGGGCGCAGGCTGCCTATGGGCCGAAGGATTCGATCCGCGACGTCCTCCCCGCCGAGCTGACGGAGCCGTTTCTCGATTCGATCGATCGCCTGTTGCGCGAGATCAATAGATCCAGGGGATGAACCGGCGCGTTCGCGTTCGGTAGGTGGCGTAGCCCTCGAACCTCGCGGTGAGCCAGGCCTCCTCCACCGTTGCCTTGAGCGTGAAGAAGACCGCGATGGCAGCTGTCAAGATCAGCGCGGCGAACGAAGCCTGGAGCAGCGACCAGCCGAGCGAACCCAGGATCAGGCCGCCGTAGATCGGGTGGCGGACCAGACGAAAGACGCCGAATTCGACCAGAGCACCGTCGTCCTTGGGATGGGGGAGTGCGGTCAGCGAACCGCCGAGATCCTTGACGCCGCGAAACGCGAGAATCCCTCCGCCTACCATCGCGGCGAGCCCGGCGAGGACACCTGCGTCGGTGAAGGCACCGGTCCACCCCGTGCGGAGCCAGAGACCGGCTGCCGCAATCGCAACAAGGAGCACGGCCTGGATCACGACCCAGCCCTCGCCCCGTGGCCCAAGATTCGGTAGTCGGCTCACGAGGCCATGGTATCCGGCAGCCCTAGTTCATCGGCGGTGAACGCTTCGAGCAGGAACGGGGAGGGGACCCCCAGGTCATACAGGAGCGTCAGCGTGCGCCGGGCGCGGGTCCATGCCACATATGCGAGACGGCGTTCCTCCTCGTAGGCGCGGGTCGGGTCTTCAGCCTCGCTGACAGCTCGTGCGCTGGGGAAGCGACCCGCCTCCATCCCCACGACGACGACGTGGTCGAACTCGAGGCCCTTGGTGGCGTGAGCGGTCGCCAGGGTCAGCGGGGCGTCGTCGCGGCGCAGCTCCGCGAGCGTTCTCCGAGAGCCAGTCACGGCGGCGGTGAACGTGGCCATGTCGTGATGTCCGGGCGCCCATGCCAGAAGCGCAGTCGCCAGCTCGGTCTCGGTAGCCGTGGCGTCAGCATCAAGGGCGACGTCGCGACGGACTCTGCCGAGGGTGAGGAGGACCGGGGTGCCCGGAGTCTCCGCTCGTGCCGCGCGGGCGAGGAGGGCGTCGAGCGCCGGCGAGTCAAGCAGCAGTTCGACTCGGGGCGCCCGAAACGGAAGTCCCAGCTCGAGGGCCACAGCGACGGCTGGGAGCAGCTCCCGATTTGTTCGAGCCAGGACCGCTCGTGACGAACCGTCGTCGACTGGCCAGGTTCGGATCGCGCGTTCCAGGCGGACCGTCTCGTCGGAGGCGTCGGGCGCGAGCACGAGCGAGCCGGTGGCGGCAGGGCCGGCCCGGATGCGCTTCGCGTAGCGCTCCTGATTATGTTCGACGAGGCGGACAGCCCGCTCGACAACGGTTCGCGGGCAGCGGTAATTGACCTCGAGGTCGACCCTCCGCATCCCAGGCAGATGATCCGCGAGGCCGAGGATCCGCCGAACGTCCGCCAGCCGCCAGCCGTAGATCGATTGGTCGTCGTCACCGACCAGGAAGATCCGATTGGCGGGTGCGGCCAGCAGGAGTGCGAGCCGGAGCTGGGCGCGGTCGACGTCCTGGACTTCGTCGACGAGCAGCTCCTGGCATCGATCGCGCCAGCGCGCGAGCAGGACGTCGTCGTGCTCCAGCCGGTCGATGGCGCGCAGGATCAGGTCGTCGAAGTCGAGCTCGCCACGCGCGCTGACGGCTCGTTCGTAGGCGACGAAGGCGCGAGCCATCGGGCCGGCTTCCGGATCAGCGGCGACGTCCGCGGCGGACGCGCCTAATTCGACCTTGAGGCGAGAGATGACGGTATCGAGTCTGAGCAGCGCGGCTTCGTCCGCCCACGGCGCAACTTCCCGGAGGATGGCCGGGCGATCTGTCATCTGGTCCACGGGAACGCCGGCATCGCGCAGGATCTCGCGTCCCATGGCGTGGAACGTCCTGACGCGCACCGTCCCGGGTACGACTCCGAGTGGCGCCACGGCGGCGTCCAGTCGCTTCGTCATCTCGACCGCCGCCCGCTTGTTGAAAGTGATCGCCCGGATTGCTTCGGGCGGCGTCCCGGTGGCGATCAGCCAGGCCGCCCGGGCGACCAGCGTCGTCGTCTTGCCGCTCCCCGCCGGCGCGATGCACAGCGACGGCCCTGGCGGCGCCGTCGCCGCGGCGCGCTGGTCAGGCGCCAGCCGGGCGAGGCGTTCGGCGACCGACGGGTGGAGGTCCATGGTCGGAGGATGCCGGGACAGCCTTATCAACGACTTACCTGGTGCGCGGACGCACCGTAATCCCGCTGGAACACGGGATGGGCCCGAGTCACCGGAGTTCTTGCAGTTCACTCCGTCCTGAATCGGTCGGGAACTCCGGCGGCGTTGGCGCTAGCGACCACATCAGACCCGATGGTGTCCCGAAGATCAGCACCATCGGAATCGCGGCGACCCGTAGGATTGGAACGTGACCCCCGAACTCGAATCCGCGCTCGCCAACCTGCCCGATCGACCGGGCGTCTACCTGATGAAGGACGAGCGCGGGGACGTCGTGTACGTGGGCAAGGCGCAGAGCCTGCGCAGCCGCGTCAGGTCGTACTGGCAGAAGCAGGCGCCCGGTGGCGAAGTCCACCGGATCCGCAGCGTCATCGACCGGGTGGTTGACGTCGAGGTCACCCAGACAGACTCGGTGTCAGAGGCGCTGCTGCTCGAAATCAACCTGGTCAAACGGTACCGACCGCGCTTCAACGTCCGGCTCAAGGACGACAAGAGCTACCCGTTCATCAAGGTGACCCTGGCCGACGACTTCCCGCGCGTTGAGCGAACGCGCAAGCTGGTCAACGACGGCAGCCGCTACTTCGGACCGTACGCATCAGCGACCAGTGTCGACGAGTCGATGAACCTGGTCCGCCGCCTCTTCCCGTTCCGGACATGCACGATCGAGATCCGCGACGGCGAGCGGGCGCTCCAGCGCCCCTGCCTGCTCTATCACATCAAGCGCTGCCAGGGCCCGTGTATCGAGGCCATCTCGAAGGACGCCTATCGGGCGGACGTTCAGCAGGTGGAGCTGTTTCTCGAAGGCCGGCAGGAGACGCTGGTCAAGGCCCTCGATAAGGATATGGCGGCCGCTGCTGAACGGACCGACTACGAACGCGCCGCGACCCTGCGCGACAAAATCCGGGCGATCGAGCGTACGATGGAGAGCCAGAAGATGGCCGCGTTCGCGCGAACGGAACTTGACCTGGTGGGTTTGGCGCGGCAGGACAACCAGGCTGCCGTCCAGCTCTTCGCGATCCGCGACGGCAAGCTGATCGGGCGGGACGTGTTCCTGCTCGACGCGGCCCGTGACGCGACCGATGACGAGGTCCTCGCGAGCTTCCTCGAGCAGTACTACGCCCGCGCCGGCTCCATCCCGCGCGAGGTGTATGTCCCGTCGGCGATTCTCGACACAGAGGTCCTGGAGGCATTTCTGGCGGCCCGGCGGGGCGGGCCGGTCCACCTGCGGGTCCCGTTGCGTGGCGAGAAGCGGAAACTGTTGGTGCTGGCAACGCGCAACGCCGGCGAGACGCTTGCCCGCGAGCAGGCACGCTGGCTGGCCGACCACGGCAAGACCCTCGCTGCACTCGAGGAACTGGCCGAGGCGCTTGGGCTCGCCGGGCCGCCCATGCGGATCGAGTGCTACGACATCAGCAACTTCGGGGGCTCCGAATCGGTCGGGAGTATGGTCGTGTTCGAGGACGGCAAGCCCCGGACGGGCGAATACCGGAGATTCCGGATCAAGACAGTGACGGGTGCGAACGACTTCGCCAGTCACCAGGAGGTGCTCGAGCGCCGCTTCCGGACCGTCAAGTCGGGGCAGGAGGGCTCGGCTGAGGAACGCGTCTGGGCGATGCCTGACCTGGTGATCGTGGACGGTGGCAAGGGTCAGGTCAGCGCCGCCAGGGAGGCCCTCGGCCGGCTTGGTCTCCACGATCTTCCGCTCGCCGGGCTGGCCAAGGAACGCGAGGAACTGTTCCTGCCCGATCGCCACGATCCCGTCCTCCTGCTGCCTACGTCGCCGGCGCTCTACCTGGTCCAGCGGCTTCGTGACGAGGCCCACAGGTTTGCGATCACCTACCACCGCAGCATGCGGGCGCGGCGAGCGGTCCGCTCGGCGTTCGACGATCTGCCGGGCGTCGGGCCCAAGCGCAAGCGGGAACTGCTCAAGGTCTTTGGCTCGATCAAGCGAGTCCGCGACGCGCCGGTGGAGCAGATCGCGGCGGTGCCGGGGATCGGGCCGTCGTTGGCGGCCCGCATCAAGGCCACGCTGGAAGCCTGACTGCGCCAGCGACTCGCCTCGGGCGAGCACACCCGGCGCGGTTGGGGGCGGGAGGGGGTCGATCCGTGTAACATCCCGCCTCGATGCGCAAGACCGGTCCCATCCTGATCGTCCTCATCGGCGCGGTCGCGTTGCTGATGAACTTCTTTCCCGGTGTCTCCGTGCCCGACTCGCAGAGCGCTACCGGCTGGCGGCCGGTGGTGACCAAGCTGGGGCTGGACCTGGAAGGCGGCCTGCGCGTCGAATACCAGGCGATCCCGGTCGAAGGCAAGGCGCCAGGTCCGGAAGACATGGCGATTATCAAGGACATTGTCGAGCGGCGGGTCAACACGACCGGCGTGTCGGAGCCGGTGGTCGTGACCCAGGGGACGGACCGGGTCGTGGTGGAACTGCCCGGTGTCACCGATCCTGAGTCCGTCCGGCGCCTCGTCGGCCAGACGGGTCGGCTCGACTTCGTCCCGCTCGGCCAGACGCCGTCCCAGGAGGGGACGGTCCTCGACCTCGCGGTCAACCCGCCATTGTTCAGTGGTGACCAGGTCCAGTCGGCCACTGTGGGGACGGACCAGAATGGCCAGCCGGCGGTCGACTTCGTGCTCAAGGGCGACGGGGCCAAGCTCTTCGCCGACTTCACCGCCCAGCACATCAACGACTACTTCGCGATCACGCTTGACAGCACGGTGATCTCGGCACCCGTCATCCAGAGCTCGATCCCCAACGGCCAGGTCCAGATCACCGGTGGCGGCCTGCGCGGCTTTGGAACCGTCGAGGCCCAGAACCTGGTCACGGTACTCAAGTTCGGTTCGCTGCCGTTCCCGATCCAGGAGCTGTCGAGCGAGCAGATCAGCGCGACCCTGGGCAGCCAGTTCCTGGCCCAGAGCCTGCTGGCCGGCCTCATCGGGATCCTGCTCGTCGTGACCTTCATGCTGCTCTACTACCGCCTGACGGGGCTGGTGGCGAGCTTCGCGCTGATCTACTACACGCTGGTCATGTACGCGATCTTCCGGCTCATCCCGGTCACCCTCACGCTCGCCGGTGTCGCCGGCTTCGTGCTCTCGATCGGTATGGCGGTGGACGCCAACATCCTGATCTTCGAGCGCATGAAGGAGGAGCTGCGCCTCGGCAAGTCGCTGCCGGCGGCGGTGGAAGCCGGGTTCAACCGGGCCTGGAACTCCATCCTGGACTCGAACGTGTCGAGCCTGATCACCGCGACCATCCTGTACATGTTCGGCTCGTCGGTCATCCGCGGGTTTGCCCTGGTCCTGATCATCGGCGTGCTGATTTCGATGTTCAGCGCGCTCGTGGTGACCCGGTCCATCCTGCGCGTGATCGTTCGGCAGGGCTGGGCCCGCAAGGCGTCGCTCTATGGCCTGCGCGACGACGAGTTCGCGGCACTTGGCGCGGTGCGACCCACGGTCAGACGCGAGGCGCGCGCGCGTGTTTGACGTCATCGGCCGGCGGGGCAGGTTCTACATTTTCTCGCTGGTCATCACCCTCCCGGGCCTTCTGTTCATCCTGCTGACGCCGTTTACCGACGCCGGCCTCCAGTTCACGATCGACTATACGGGTGGGACGCGCTGGGAGATCCGGTTCGAGGATCCGGCGGTCACCCCCGAACAGGTGACGGCGATCTTCGCGGAGCAGGCTCTCGAGGCGTCGGCACTGACCACCGGCTCGGGCTTCATCGAGATCAAGACGGAGCAGATCGTGGGGCTCCAGGACAATCTGCCGGCCGCGACGCCCGTGGCGACCATCGCTCCGCCGTCCGCATCCCCGGCCGCGTCGTCCCCGGGCGCATCGGCGTCGGCGGTTGCCTCAGCTTCCCCGGGCGCATCGGCGTCGGCGGATGCCTCGCCGTCTCCCGCCGCTTCCGCCTCGCCATCGCCATCGCCGACGCAGGCTCCCACCGGCAACACCCAGATCCCGACCTCGGGCAAGCTCGGTGAGGTGGCAGCGGCGCTGGAGGCCAAACTTGGCCCGATCGCCGAACAGCGCAGCTTGACCACCATCGGTGCGGTGGTCAGCTCCGACCTGGTCGGTCAGGCCATCATCCTCATCCTGGTCGGCTCACTGGGCATCGTGCTCTGGATCACCTACCGATTCCGCGACGTCAAGTTCGGCGTGACGGCGTTGGCGGCGCTGTTCCACGACGTGATCGTGGTGGTCGGCTTCTTTGCCATCCTGGGCACCTTCCTCAACGTCGAGATCGACGCGTTGTTCGTGACTGCGATGCTGACCGTGATGAGCTTCAGCGTCCACGACACGATCGTCGTCTTCGACCGGGTCCGGGAGAACAAGGCCCGCCATGTCGGCGAGCCGTTCGCGGCGATCGTGAACCATTCGATCCTGCAGACCTTCGCGCGCTCGATCATGACCAGCCTCACCGTGGTTCTGACCCTGCTGGCGCTGTTCCTCTTCGGTGGCGCGGCGATCAACGACTTCATCCTGGCGCTGCTCATCGGGATCGTGTCCGGGACCTACTCGTCCATCTTCGTGGCCAGCCCGTTGCTCGTCGACTGGCAGCTCTACGACGATCGCAAGCACGGGCGGATCGCGACGACACGGGCTCCGCGGGTTCGGCACACGGCCGTCTGAGATCGACGACGACGACCTCGCATAAGCCGCGGTGAAGCGGCCCGTGGCATCCTGAACGGCATGGTCGAGGCTCGCTTCCGCTGGATCTTTCCGGACCCGATCGAGGTCGCCCCCGACCTGGCGACGGCGGCCGCCCTTCGTGAGCTCTCACCGCGCCTGACCGGGCTCCTGGCGCGGCGTGGCGTCGCGACCGCCGACGAGTTGCGCGCCTGGTTCGCCGATCCGCACCTGGGTCTACATGACGCCGCCAAGCTGCCCGACGCCGGGCTCCTGCTCGCACGCCTGCGTCGCTCCCGCGAGCGGGGAGAGCTCGTGCAGGTGTTCGGCGACTTCGATGCCGACGGGCTGACGGGCCTGGCGATCCTGACGATCGCCCTCCGCCGGCTGGGCGTCAGTGTCCTCCCGTACGTGCCGAGCCGCCTTGACGAGGGTCATGGCCTCTCCCTTGCGGCGGTCGAGGCGGCCGTGGCGGCCGGAGTCTCGGTCATCGTCACGGTCGACTGCGGCTCGTCGAGCGGCGTGGAGATCGCCGTAGCGAATCAACGCGGTCTCGACGTCATCGTCACCGACCATCACCGCGTCCCGCCGGTCCTGCCACCGGCGCTCGCCGTGGTCAATCCGCAGCGGCAAGATTCGGTCTACCCGGATCGGCGCCTGGCGGGGAGCGGGGTAGCGTTCAAGATCGCGCAACTGCTGCTGGCGGACGAGCCCGGTGGCGCCGCCGCGGCCCTCGACCTTGCGGACCTGGCCACCATCGGTTCCGTTGCCGATGTGGCGCCAATGGTCGGGGAGAACCGCTCGATCGCGAGGATCGGCCTCGATCGCCTCCGGCGCAACCCACGCCCGGGGATCGCCGCGTTGCTCGAACGGGCGAACGTTGCACCTGCGACGGTGGACCTCGAGACGGTTTCCTTCGCCCTGGCGCCACGCTTGAACGCGGCTGGCCGGATGGGGGAGGCGATGCAGGCCGCCGAGTTGCTGCTCGCGGAGGACCCCGGCGAGGCCGCGGAGCACGCTGATGCCCTCGAATCAGCCAACCTCGCACGCCGTGACCTGACGAAGACCGCGGTCAGCGAGGCACGTTCGCTCATGGCCGGATCGGCGGACGCGGCCAGCGTAGTCCGGGGCCCGTGGGCGGTGGGCATCGTGGGGTTGGTCGCGGCTCGACTGGTCGAGGACCGGGGCCGGCCCGCCGTCGTTGGGGCCGAGATTGGCGAGGTGATCCGGGCCTCGTGCCGGAGCGACGGATCTCTGGATCTCGGTGCCGCGCTGGAAACGTGTGCGGACTTGTTCAGTCGGCACGGCGGACACGCCGGAGCTGCCGGCTTCGAGATCCGGGCGGATCGCTGGGTGGAGTTCACGGAGCGGTTCATGACCCTGGCGGCCGTGTCTGTGCCGCCGGACCCCCGAGTGTCGGTCGCCATTGACCTCGCCCTGCCGGCCCGTGACGTCGACTACGCCCTCCATCGCGAGCTGGTCGGGCTCGCGCCATGCGGACCGGGCAACCCGGATCCGCTGGTGGCGGTGCTCGGGTTGACCGTGACCCGGGTGCGTGCCGCGACCGGCGGGCACACGCAGCTGACCCTGCGCCGGGATCGCGACGTGCTCGATGGGATCGCGTTTGGTCGGTCCGACATTGCCGAGCTGGTGCGCGAGGGCGATCGTCTCGATGTGGTCGCACGGCTGACGAGTCGCCGCTTCGGCGGTTTCGAGTCGCTCCAGCTCGATGTCCGCGATGTCGCGACGTCCGGGAGTCACCCGGAGGCGGCAGCGATCCTTGACGGACGCCAAGCGACGCAGGACCCGGGGCCATCCCCGGTGCCGAGCGTCCCGGTCGCTGCGGGTGGCGGATGACGCGCCAGGGTACCCGTCGCGCGGTTGGCGCCCGGGACTCGCCTCCGGTTCTTGCTGATCGATCCCTGCTGGCGCCTGGGCTGTCCGTTGTCGGGCTACTGATCATCGGCTCCGTGACGGTCGGTCTCATGAACGGCTCGGTCCCGTTCTTGGGCGGTGGCGGGGGACCCGTGGGTTCGGGCCCGATCGGCGGGATCGCGGACCGTACGGCCGCGCCGTCCAACGTCGTCGTCGTGGTGCCGGAGGTGACGTTCCCGGGCGCGATCGTATATGCGAAGGCTGGCAACATCTGGATCCAGTCGGGCGGCGCAGTGCGCCAGTTGACCAGCGGCGGCCAGGACTCGATGCCAGCGTGGGCACCCGACGGCCAGTCCGTGGTGTTCGTGAGGACCGCCGAAGCCAAGGGTCTGTGGCCCGCCCAGGGGGTGGAACGGCACTACCGGATGCAGGTGCCCGCGCTGATGCGAGTGGATCTGAGCGCGGATACCTCCCCGGTGACTCTGCTGACCGGGCGGGTGAGCCGGGGGACCCGATCCTGGTTCTCCTGGATCCGACAGCCTGTCCTGTCAGCGGACGGGACGACGATCGCGATGATCTCGGACGGCCCGGATCCGGCGCAGAGCAACGCCGTCCTCCAGTTCTACGACCTTGCAACCGACGAGCGGACCGTTCCGGACGTTCCGGAGAATGCCCCGCTTGGGCACCAGGATCCGTCGTGGCGGGCGGACGGCAAGTACCTGCTCTATGTCCGCAATGGACGATCGGGATCCCGGGGGGCAGCGGTGGTCAATCGCTGGGACGTCGCCAAGTCCACGGCCACGGCGATCACCGGTCCGGGCTACCTCGAGCCGAGGTTCTCGCCCGATGGCAAGTACATCGTCGCGACTCGTACCAGCGGATTTGGCAATGACATCGTGATCCTCGATGCCGCCCACGGTCGAGAGCTGCTACGCGTCACCGACGACGGAGCCTCCTGGGCGCCGGTCTGGTCACCCGCCGGCGACGCGATCGCGTTCCTCCACATCCAGGGTCTGATCGTGGATCTGAGGATGACGAGGCTTGAGGGTGCCGCTCCAGGCTGGACGCTCGAGGACACGCTCGAATTGACCGAGGTGTCCGGTCTTGACGGCGGATCGCGCCCCGATTGGTACATCGCGCCCGAGGACATGCCGGCGACGCCTCCCCCGAGTCTCGCGCCGAGTCCGAGCAACGCGCCGGTCGCGAGCGGATCAGCGGCACCGTGATTTCGACCTATCTGGATCGTCTCGCAGCGCGCTCGGCGTCGGTTGGCAGCGTCCTGTGCCTGGGGATCGACCCGGACTCGTCCGCGCTGCCAGACGGATATTCGCGCGACCTGCCGGGGGTCGAACGTTTCGCAACGTTGATCCTCGAGGCTGCGGGGCCTTTCGCCGCGGCCGTCAAGCCAAACCTGGCCTTCTTCGAATCGTTCGGATCGCCCGGGATGGCCGCCCTGGAGCGGCTCCGGGCCCGGGTGCCAGCCGGGCTGCCGGTCCTGGCCGATGCCAAGCGCGGGGACATCAGTACGACGGCCGCCCACCAGGCCACGGCCCTGTTCGACATCCTGGGCGCAGACGCCGTCACGATCAACCCATACGTCGGCGGCGAGGGCCTCGCACCGTTCCTCGATCGCGTGGACCGGTTTGCCTACGTCCTGTGTCGGACCTCCAATCCGGGAGCCGGTGAACTCCAGGACCTCGTGGTCGAGCCCGATCCGTCCTCCGATGCGCCGTCCGAGCCGCTCTATCTGCGCGTGGCGCGTCGCGCTGCCACCTGGGGCCCGGGCGGCACGGTGGGCGTGGTGGTCGGTGCGACGGCGCCCGCTGAGCTGCGCGCGATCCGATCACTGGCGCCCGATCTTGCGTTCCTGGTGCCGGGGATTGGCGCCCAGGGCGGCGACCTCGAAGCCGTCCTCGAGACGGGACCGGCGACCGCGGGACCTGGTGTCGGGCGTCCCGGGCGAGGGTTTCTCGTGAGCGTGTCCAGAGGCATCGCCGGGGCCGCGCTGGACACGACCGCCGGTGCCCTTACGACGATCGAGGCTCGGTTGGAGAGGGCCGCGCGCGACTGGGCAGCGCGACTGCCTGTGCTACCCTAGCGGCCGCATCGGAGGTCCGATCGGGGAGCGTATCGCTCCGCGGACCCGCGCCTAGTCTTCCGCAGGAGCACCCACGACCATGCCGACCCCCGGACCTCTTGAGCTGGTGATCATCCTGGTGATCGCCCTCCTGATCCTCGGCCCAGGCAAGCTGCCCGATGTCGGCGCGGCGCTGGGCAAGAGCATCCGCGAATTCCGCAAGGCCTCAACGGACGTGCAGGACGCGGTCAAGATCAACGTCGACACCTCGCCGTTGCCGGCCCCTGCCGCTCCGGCGGCCCAGCCTGCCAGCGTTCCCGTCGCTATCGCTGTTCCCGCCGCGGCGCCGGATACCGGCGTCGCGATCGCGGCTGGCGCCTCATCAGACTCGAACGCGGTCACCAAGTAGCCGACCCGCTGCCGGTCGACCATGGCTGACGCGGAGGTCCTGCGCGAGGTCGGCGTCGCCACGCTCCCGGTCGGACCGGGCCCAGTGACGTCGCCTCCGCCGGTGGCGGCGCCCAAGGACGAGACGGTCATGTCGCTCGTCGATCACCTCGGCGAGCTGCGCACGCGCCTCTTCCGCTCGATCCTGGCGGTCGTGGCCGGGTCCATCGTGGGGTTCTATTTCTCGGTCCCGATCCGGAACTTCCTGCTCACACCACTGCCGGGCGGGACGGTCCAGGTGCTGGGGATCGGCGACGGCTTCATGATCCAGCTGCGGATCTCGATCATCACCGGCGTGATCCTGGCGATGCCCGTGCTGCTGTACCAGGTCTGGGCATTTATCGCGCCGGGCCTGACGCCGACCGAGCGGAAGTCCATTCGACCGTGGATCCCGATGGCCCTGGTCTTCTTCGCGCTCGGCGTCGGGATTGCCTACCTTGTGCTGCCCTACGCCGTCGGATTCCTGCTCAGCTTCACGGATTCGGTCCTCGTGGCCAATACCGCCGCCG
>JANPDO010000281.1:0-2312 GCA_031431535.1 Chloroflexota bacterium | reverse complement strand
CGCGCGCGTCTGGCCTGACCGCGCTGTCCTGGCAACAGATCATGGAGGAGCCCGCCGAGCCGCCGCCAATGCTGGCGACCGGCATCCCGAAGGTCGGCCTGACTGTCCTGGCCGGCCCGCCGAAGGTCGGCAAGTCGCTGTACGCGAGTCAGACAGCGCTCGCTCTCGGCTGTGTGGTCCTGTACGTCGCCGAGGAAGGCAGCCTCGGTGGCATCGGCTGGCGTCTGCGACGGCAAGCCGCCGCCTTGGATGTCCTGGCGCCGCCATTCGAGCTTGCCCATCGCCAGCACATCCGGCTGGACAATCGCGGATCCGTCGCAGCACTCCGCGCCCGCATCGAAGCAACGCGACCCGCCCTCGTGATCATCGACCCGCTCAATCGCGCCCACGGCGCGGACGAGAACCGCCCGACGCAGATGACCCCGGTCATGGACGCGATGGCCGGTATCGCGTACGACTTCGGCTGCGCCGTGGTGGCGATCCACCACCTGGCCAAGCCATCGGCTGAGCGGCGCGGCGATATCTGGGACAGGTTCCGCGGCGCGTCGTCCATTCGGTCCGGCACCGACGCCAACCTGATCATGGATGGCAGCGGCGAGACCGTCCGCCTGTACGGCGAGTTTCGCGACGCCGAGCCGTTGTCGATGTACCTGACGCTCGATCGCGAGACCCTGACATTCCAGCCGGGCGACGGGCCGCGGCTCGCAGGCAAGATCGACCCCGACGCCCTGGCAACCTTCGTTGAGGAGAAGATCCGGGCGACCGCGCGCGATGTCATGGAGCGCTTCGGTGTGTCCAAGAACACGGCCCTGACCGCGCTCGATGCGCATCCTCGATTGGACCGTAGCGAAGGCCCGAGAGGGCAACTCGTGTACTTCGTGACCGTGCAATGAACGGTCAACAGGGGCTCACCGTTCACCGTTCAACCCCCTATAAGGGGGAACGGACGGTTGAACGGTCGTTTAGCCCTTCCAAGGCCCGGACGGGTCTCGCGTGCGCGCGCGCCTTCGGCGGCCATCCGCGACCGTTCAATGACGCACGGTCCGCGACAGAGGCAATCGGCCCAGGATGGCCCGGAACAGACAGCGCGATACTCCCCAATCCCCTGCTCTATCTCGGCTCTTCCCGTTCGTGAGGACAGTTCTCAAATGCGCGTACTTATGCGCTGTATCGCATGATGGCCCTGCCCGCCCTCACCGAGCGCGAGTTCCAGCGGCAGGTCATGGACCTCGCGGGCATCCTCGGTTGGACGGTCTACCACTCGGCCCTGTCCAAGTGGAGCGAGCGCGGCTGGCCCGACCTCGCCATGGTCCGCCCGCCCCGGTTCGTCCTGGCCGAACTGAAGCGGGAGACAGGTCGGACCACCGTCCACCAGGACCGTTGGCTGGCCCTGCTCCGCGACTGTCCGGGAGTGGAGACATACCTCTGGCGGCCGTCGGATCTCGACGCGGTCGCGGATCTGCTCCGGTGACTCGCCGGGACTGGTTTGCCGCATTGTTTCTTGACCCCTCGCCGCTCGATCTCTTGGAGTACCGGGTCAGGGCCGAGTTGCCACGTGGGCAGGCACGCGTCGCCTTGGGATTGCTCTGTCTTCCCGAGGACCCGGTTACGTATTCCGAGGTCGCAGCGGGACTCCACATCCATCTAGGCACGGTGCGCACCCACCTGGGCCGGATTCGCCTCGGCCACCCGGCCTTGTACGCCGCCGTGATGACCGAGCGCCGGCGGCAGCTGGCCACTAGGCATGCGGCGGTGGTAGAAGTCCGGCGGAGGCGTTCGCTCATGTGGGGCCGGCGCCGGTACGCTGCCCGGTATCGAGCCGAGCATGGGTGCTGGCCCTGGCAAGACTTCGAAGCCTAGGGAATGGTCGAAGCCCTTCGGCTGCGCGCCAATGCGTCATCCGAACGCGGTAATTCGCGCGCGCGCGTTTTGGCGCGATAGCGTGCGAAACGTCGCGCGACTATCCAAGCGCTCGACTCTGTTCGAGGCCCTCGGGACCTGGCCCCGCTCCGGTCCAGTCGTCGCGATCACGTGCAAGCGTCCAGCCTCGACGGGCGGACGGGGGCCCCCCGTGGCTTCGTGGCCGTCAGGAGGGCAGCGTCGGAGTCCATGGCGCGTAAGTGGTTGGAGATCTTGACACCGCAATACACGGCGCAGTCCGCCCGGACCGGCGATCGGGCTCGACGCAAGCCGCGGGGCGATGAGGTGCGGTCGGCGGCGAGTCGGCACGGCGTCAGGATCATGACCGTAACAGCTGGCGCTTCCGAACGTCTCCACTGGCACACCGTCCGAAGGGACACGAGATGCATTCG
>JANPDO010000280.1:0-7579 GCA_031431535.1 Chloroflexota bacterium | reverse complement strand
CCGTTGCCCTCGCGCTGGAGGTAGGTGCAGCCCTCCAGATCGGTGACCGCCGGCATCAGCCCCTCGATCGCGGCGACGGCCGGGATCTCGTCGGTGACCAGGTAGTGGTGGGGCATCGGCACGAGCGGGTGGTCCACACCGACCATCCGCCCGATTCGCCGTGCCCACAGGCCGGCGGCATTCACCACATGCTCGGCGGTGATCGTGCCGCGTTCGGTCGACACAGCCCAGTCGCCGTCCGGGCGACGCCGCAGTTCGGTGACCCGGTTGCCCAGGATGATCTCGGCCCCGCGCGTCCGGGCTGCCGCGGCGTAGGCGTATACGGCGCCATTGGGATCGAGGTTGCCCTCCTCCGGATCGAACAACGCGCCGAACAGGCCGGCTGGAGCGATGATCGGGACCAGCGCGGCGGCTTCAGCGGGCGTAAGCAGTCGGGCGCCTTCGTGGCCCTGGCTCCGCAGCCAGGCAAGCTCCGACCTGAGCCAGCGCCATCGATCGGGGGTACCGGCGAGTTCCAGTCCGCCGGACATCCGCAGACCGATGTGCTGACCGCTCTCCGCCTCGACGATCGGGTAGAGCGCGATCGTATAGCGCTGGAGCGCGGCGATCCGGGTGTCGGCATTGATGGCATGGAACCCTCCGGCGGCGTGCCACGACGAGCCTGCCGTAAGTCGATCGCGCTCGACGATCGCCACGTCCGTCATGCCGCGTAGGGCGAGGTGGTAGGCGACGCTCACGCCGACGATCCCGCCGCCGATGACCACGACGCGGTACTGGCTCTTCACGAGCGTCAGCGTACCCGGCGCCCGGACCACCGGACGGCGCGGCGCCCGACCCATCAGGCGCTGACGGTTGGTGCATGATCGACGCGTGGAGGTCCAGCCGCTCCGGGTGGTCATCGCCGAGGACTCGGCGCTTCTTCGCGAAGGGTTGGCCCGGCTGATCAACGATCTGGGGGGCATCGTGGTCGCCAAGGTGGGCGACGGACCGTCGTTCGTGGCGGCGGTGGTCGAGCACCGGCCTGACGTCTCGGTCGTCGATGTGCGGATGCCGCCCACCCAGCGCGACGAAGGTCTGCGCGCGGCGATCGAAGCCCGCCGTCGGGTTCCCGGCTCCCCGGTACTCGTTCTCAGCCAGTACGTGGAGCGCCAGTACGCGACAGAACTGCTCGCCGACCGGGCCGGCGGCGTCGGCTACCTGTTGAAGGACCGGGTCGCGGACATCCGCGAGTTCATGGATGCCCTGCGTCGCGTTGCCCGCGGCGGAACCGCGCTCGACCCGGAGGTGGTCGCCGAGCTGATGATCCCGCGCCATCCCGACGACCGCCTCCATGGGCTGACCCCGCGCGAACGCGAGGTCCTTGCCGCCATGGCCGAAGGGCGGACGAACATGGGGATCGCGCAGGTGCTCGGTATCTCCGAAGGAGCCACCGAGAAGCACATCAGCAACATCTTCGGAAAGCTGGAGTTGCCCGATTCCGAGAACGATCACCGACGCGTGCTGGCCGTCCTGACCTACCTCGGGTCATAGGCCGGGGTTCAGCCGGCGGTGGCCACGGCTCCGGCCGCCTCGGGAAACTTGGCGCGCACGAGGGTCGGACCACCGGTCGGGCTGGTCACGGTGAGCGACCCATCAAGCGCCTCGATGCGACCGGACAGCCCGGCGAGCCCGCCGCCCGGGATGATCCGCGCGCCGCCGGAGCCGTCGTCCCAGACCTCAACAACGAGGCTGCCCGCGTCGCGCCGGCAGCGGATCTCGCAACGCCTGGCGGTGGCATGCTTGGCGATATTCGTGAGCGCTTCGGCGACCACGAAATACGCCGCACGCTCGAGCGTGTCGGGTAGCCGTTCACCCTCGGGCAGGCTGCTCTGGACGACCGTGGGCACCGCACAGCGACCGGCAATCGAACTCAACGCCGGCACCAGCCCGCGATCGGTGAGGATCGGCGGGGCGATCCCGCGCACGAGATCGCGCAGCTCCGCGAGGGCGAGTCTGGCCTGGTCCCGGGCATCCTCGACCAGCTCCTTCGCGCCCGCTGGATCCGAGTCGAACCGCTCCGCCGCCAGGCTGAGGTCCATGGCCAGCATCACCAGGCGTTGCTGAGCGCCGTCATGGAGGTCCCGCTCGATTCCGCGCAGTTCGCTCGCCTCCACGTCGAGGACGGTCTGGCGGCTCTCTTCGAGCGTTTCCACCCGGCGCTCCAGCGCGCGCTGCTCCGAGGCGCAGAGCAGGCCGGCGACGACCGCCCGGTGCAGCGTCATGAGTCCCTGCGACACGGAGGCCGCGACCGGGGCCAGGAGGAGCCCGATCAGGCCGGCCGCCACCGCGACCGTTGCTGGCGATACCGGCAGGCCAGTCAGGGTGAACGGGAGGTTCGGCGACCCGAACCAGAACGGAGCGGACAGCAGCGACACGGTCAGGATCCACAGCCCGAGGATCACCGCGAATTCGAGGATGGCCAGCGGCAAGGCGACGAACACGTAGACCACATCACGCCAGCGATTGACGTCCAGGAAGACCGCGGTCGCCAGGCCTCGGGGTCCGGAGCCGTACTGGCTGTAGGGATGAGGCTGGAGCGGTCGAGCGCCGGGCGCAGACGCGCGGGAACGCTCGATCCGCGCGACAAGCCGGCAGGCCTCGATGCCGAGCCCGATGACCACGACGCCGACCCCGACGACCAGCAATGACCCCCCGGCCGAGAAGATGGACACGACCACGGAGAACGCGACGATCTCGATGAAAAATCCCTGGACGATCGCCCGAGTGGAGCGCCAGGTGGCCGGATGGAGCGGGGACAGGACGAACGCGGCCACGCCCCGGGCTCGACGCTCGACCTGAGCGCCAAGCAAGGCGCTCAGGATCAGGAGCAGACCGAGAACGAGGAGCGGGCCGCCGAAGATCACGCGTTCGATGCGGGCCTTCGGGCGGAGCCGACGAGCAGAGCGACCCCCAGCGCCAGCACAAACGCGGGACCAACGAGCCCGTGAATGGCCAGGTTGGGGAGGACTTCGGCGATCAGGGCCATCGAGCCGAAGATCACGAGGAGCACTCCGAAGATGGTGCCGGCGCGACCCGGCCGGTCATCGGTGGCGTGTGCGGCATGGACGTGGGGAGCGTTCGACACGGGAGTCCAGTGCGTCGCACCGGGCGCGCCGGCGGCCCCGACCGTCGTTTCGGTGTCTTCGCCGCCTGGCGCCGGGCCGCCCGCTGCCGGCATGGCCAGTGGCTCTACCGGGACGATGAACGCCATGATGATGTAGAGCAGGATCGTGAAGCCGCCCAGAAAGACCGAGAGGATCCAGGCGATCCGGATCACGGTCGGATCCATGTCGAGATATTCGGCCATGCCCGAGGCGACACCCGCGAGCTTCCGGTCCTCGCGGCAGCGGTAGAGACGACGGGAATTCACTTGCATCCTCCTTCAGGATTGAGGCTTACGCTACCAACGTTGACCGACACGGTCACGTCCGCATGATTGGGAGCCGTCAGGTAACCCGGTGTCTCCCAGCCGGCGCCGGTGCGGATCAGCCCGGAGTAGTGCCTAGAACCAAGGACCACGTCATCGCGGAGCCGGATCCCCAGGTCCGGCGGGGCGCAGATGTTGAGGTCCGCGCCGTTCACATCGAAGGTCGCCCGGAAACCGGCGGCGGGCAGGAGCACACTGGCTGAGGCCGCGTTGGCCTCGAGCGAGAGCTCTTCCAGGGTCGCCCCGGTCAGGTCGACCCGCAGTTCCCCGGCATTCACCTGCAGCCTGAGGTTCCCAAGGCGTGCGCCGGCGAGGTCGAGGCGACCTCGCCCCGCGTTGACCTCGGTGGACAGGTCAAGTGAGGTGCCCGTCGGGAGGCTGATGGCGTAGGTCTCGCGGATGAAGGGCTCGCCCCACGGGAACCGGTGCCGGCCGTCGAGGGTGACGGACGCGATCGCAAGGCCGGTGGGGGAGGCATCGATCGCGGGGGCCACACCTGCGACGCTGGCCGTCCGGATTTCCCATCGGGTCCCCGGCGTGGTGGTCACCGCCAGATCGCCGCAATCGAGCCGCAGGTCGACCGTTGCGGGTCCGCTGAAGTCACCCTGCTGGGTGATGGTGTCTGCCGACTCCGCGATGTCGCACGCCTGTGTCACGGTCGGCGCGGCCACGATCATGCCGCCCAGCAACAGCCCCGGCATCGCCGCGGCCACCAATCCGCCAGGCAACGCGAATGCGGTGCGGCGCACCAGCAACCCGACGCCGAGCCCGATGATTGCGACCGGCCAGAGCCGGAGCGTCTGGGCGACCAGGTCGACGTCAAGATTCGGACTTTGCCCCGCGAGGAGCACACCGCCGAGGGCGACGAAAAACACGCCCCAGTAGAGAAGTTTCCGATTCACCATGCTGTCTTGTCTCCTTGCATCGTTGATCTCGATGCCACGACAGTACGGTCAGCGCAGCCGCTCAACCAGCCGGACACCCGGCGTGTTCGGGGTGGGGCTAGCCCCCGCCCGGCGCGGCCCGAGTGATGCCCAGGAACGTGGCCTCGGCCTCCTGCACGATGTCGGCCGTCGCCGGGGTCAGCCTGAGCCAGAACGTCGCCGTCCGTGACGGCGGCATGTTCGTCGCGGCCGGTCCTTTTGTCGCTTGCATGCCGACCATCAACCCACAAACCTCCTCCGATCAGAGGACGACAAGCGGGATCCCGAGCGCATTAGCCGCTTCGGCGAGCCGGTTGTCGTACGTCGCCAGCGTCGGCCGCTGCCCGAGGCCCTGGAGGAAGGCGATCGACGCCAGGTGCAGGGCATCGAGTGTCCGGACCGGGACCGGGAAGGGCTCGAGGGCGCGCGCGAGCACGGGCGTGCCAAGCTCAAGGAAGGAGAGTCGCGCGAGGAGGGCCCGAAGGTCGTCCCCATGACTGGGGCCGAGGCCGCGAGCATTGACGCGGTTCCAGACCTCGTACTCGAGGAGGCGACTCGCCACGAAGAGACCCTCCTGCCAGAAGGTCGGCTGCGGGTAGCGGTCCTCGGCGAGGAGCTGGGCGAGGACGACCGAGCTGTCGAGGTAGATCACGCCCCGGCGCGGTCGCCCTCCAACTCAGCCAGCAGACGACCGAGCGTGATGACCGGGCGATGGGGCAGCGAATCCGTGGGTGCTCCGAGCGCTGGCGTCAGCCAACCCTTGCGGACCGCCTCGGCGAGCAGCGCCTCGGTCGCAAGCGTCGCGTGGCCCGATCGCGGAGGGACCAGCTCGGCGACCACCCGGTTTCGATCGGTGACCAGCACGGTCTCCCCCGAGGCGACCAGCCGGACGTACTGGCTCAGCCGGTTCTTGAGGATCTTGAGGCCCACGGCGCGCATGCCGCGAAGGTAGCCTCTGGAGGCTACCTTGTCAAGGCAATCGACTCGTTCAAATACAGCCCAGACGCATACATCCGCGGATGATCATCGGCTGACGGGCTGCCGGCCGAACCCGCCGGGCGGCGCGTCCGTCAGCTGCACCGGGACGAAGGCCCGGTCTGGTTGACGCCCGCAGCGGCTCCGCCCGTTCAGTCGGCCAGTGGCGCCTGGTGCAGGCGCACGGCGCCGGTGAGACCCTTGAGCTCGACCGGGCCGATCTCCCGGAAGGCCACGCCCGACCCGCCCGCGGCATCGACGACTTCCAGGCTGACCAGCACTTCGCCGCGACGAGCGTAGTCCGCGATCCGCGAGACGATGTTCACCGTCAGACCGTAGGAGTCGCCCTCCTGGACGATCACCGGCCCGCTGTGCAGCCCCACTTGGGCGGGTGGTAGCCCGGCCTCGGCCACGCCCGCCACCATCTCGAGTGCCGCTCGTTGTGCCGCCTCGGCCAGTTCTTACCTCTGCACGACGCGTAGTATCCCTCCAGACCATAGGTCCGATACCGACGAACGACCCATCGAGCTGGAGGGAACGTGGAGAACCCTGTCATCGTCGCGATCGACGACGATCCGCAGGTTCTTCGCGCGGTCGAGCGCGACCTGCGCGGCCGATTTGGGTCGGCCTACCGGATCGTGGCCGCCGAAAGCGGCGCCGTGGCCCTCGACGTAGTGCGGCGCCTGAAGCTGCGCGGCTCGGCCGTTGCACTCTTCCTGGCGGACCAGCGCATGCCCGGGATGTCCGGCGTCGAATTCCTCGCCGCGGCCCGCGAGATCTACCCGGACGCGAAACGGGTGTTGCTGACCGCCTATGCCGACACGGAAGTCGCGATCACCGCGATCAACACGATCCAGCTCGATCACTACCTGCTCAAGCCGTGGGACCCGCCGGAGGACAAGCTGTTCCCGGTCCTCGAGGACGTGCTCGGCGACTGGCGGGCGGGCTTCCTCCCTGCATTCGAGGGCATCCGGGTCATCAGCCATCGCTGGTCGCCTCGGGCACACGAGATCAAGGACTACCTGGCCCGCAACCAGATCCCATACCGCTGGCTGGATATGGAGACGGAAGCCGAGGCATCCGAACTCGCCACCAGCGCCGGCGCGGATGCCGGCAGCCAGCCGATCGTCGTCTTTGGCGACGGGACACACCTCGTCGGCCCGACCAATGCCGAGATCGCCGAGCGGGTGGGCTTGCGCACCCATGCCGCCCTGCCGTACTACGACCTGGTCATCGTGGGTGGCGGGCCTTCCGGGCTGGCCGCCGCGGTCTACGGGGCGTCCGAGGGACTCAAGACCCTGATGGTGGAGCGGGAGGCTCCGGGCGGGCAGGCCGGGACCACGTCGCGGATCGACAACTACCTAGGGTTCCCGGCCGGACTGTCCGGCGCCGACCTGGCCCGCCGGGCCGTCGCTCAGGCCAGTCGCCTCGGGGCCGAGGTACTGACCCCGCAGGCTGTCGTCGGTGTGACCGTGGAGGACCCGTACAAGGTCGTCCGCCTGGCCGATGGGTCGCAGGTGAGCTGCCAGGCGCTCCTTGTCGCGACCGGCGTCGAGTACCGCAAGCTCGATCTTCCGGATGCCGACCGGCTGTCCGGGTCCGGCATCTACTATGGCGGCGCCACCACGGAGGCGTCCTTCTACCGGGGCGAACGCGTGGCCGTCCAGGGAGGCGGCAACTCCGCCGGCCAGGCCGCCGTCTACCTTGCCCGCTTCGCGGAACACGTCACGGTCCTCGTCCGCGCGGGTATGCTGGGATCGGGGATGTCCGCCTACCTGGTCGACCAGATCGAGGCGTGCCCGAACATCACCGTCCGCGTGAACGTCAGCGTGGTGGCCCTGCACGGCGGCGAGTCGCTCGAAGCGGTTGACGTGGCGGAGAAGGGTGGCGGTTCGCCGGAGACGCTGCCGGTCGCCGCGATGTTCGTGTTCATCGGGCAGGCGCCACGCACGGATTGGCTGGGCGACCTCGTCCAGCGCGACGAGGCGGGCTTCGTCCTCACCGGTCCGGATCTCCCGCGCGCCGGGGAGCGTCCCGCGGGTTGGCCGTTGCCGCGCGAGCCGTACCTGCTCGAGACGAACGTTCCTGGGATCTTCTGCGCCGGCGACGTCCGGTCGAACTCGGTCAAGCGGATCGCTTCATCTGTCGGCGAGGGGGCGATGGCGGTCAAGTTCGTCCACCAGCACCTCGCCGACCTGTGATTTGGTCCAGGACC
>JANPDO010000279.1:0-2795 GCA_031431535.1 Chloroflexota bacterium | reverse complement strand
CAGCGCGCGGGCCGCGTCGACATCGTTATCAACATGCTCCAGGACATCAAGAGCGGCGACCAGGTCGAACGACGCAGGCTCGTACGGCAAGGGGTACGGGAGCGCGGCTTCCTGGATCTGAACCTCGGGGTGCCTCTCCCGGGCGAACGCCAGTGCGTCGATGTGAGGCTCGAACGCTGCAATCCGTCCTCGCCTGGCAAGCGAAGCGAGATTTCCCCCGGTGCCGCAGCCCGCTTCCAGGATCTGACCGGAGGCGGGTAGATCGATCCCGTCCAGAAGCGCATCGATGACAGCACGCCGGCCGACGAACCACCAATGGGTCGCTTCGGTCGCCGCCATGTGGCTAAACGCTGCATGGTCCATGTCGGCGGCCTAGAGCTGGATGCCGTGGCCGAGGGCGCCCCAGACATCCACGACGTCCTTGCCCCCGACCTGAAGGCCCCGATAGGGCTTGTGGGGAGCACCTAGGACCAGGATGTCGCTCTCCGCGAGAACGCGGTCGAGCGACACCAGTCGGTCGTCTGCGACGTAGGGATCCGTCGCGAGCACCGTCGCCCCGGCCCAGCTGAGCAGTTTGCGCAGCTTGTAGCTGAGCGATGCCCGCGGGTCGTCCGACTCGGCCTTGAAGGCCATCCCCAGGATCCCCACGGTCTTGCCCGTGAGTCCGCCGTAGCGGCGTTCAAGCGCCGACACGATGTACGCGGGCAGGCCCTCGTTGACCTGCATCGCGGCCTGGCCGAGCGGGAAGTGGTCGGCGGTAAACGCGGCCAACTGCATCGTGTCCTTGAACAGGCACGGCCCGGCAGCAAAGCCAGGGCCGGGCAGATCTGCAGCCCGCGGGTAATCCTCCCGGATGGCTCGCAGGATATTGGTGTAGTCCAGGCCAGCCTGGTCGGCAATCATGAAGAACTGATTGGCGACCGCAAACTTCATGTACCGCCAGGTGTTGGTGAGCAGCTTGGCCAGTTCGGCTTCCTTGGTCGTGGTCCGAACCGTCTTGCTGGCGAGCACCCCGAACAGCCTGGCCGCCCGCTCTGCCGCCACGTCGGTATCGGCCCCGATGATCTGGGGCAGCGTGTGCAGCTCCTCCAGCGCATGGCCTTCGGCGATCCGCTCCGGGCAGAAGGCGAGGTCAACTCGGCAACCGCGGTCTGCGAGGTGTTGCGCTACATAACCGGTCGTCCCCGGATACACAGTGCTCCGAAGTGCGACGAGTGCCCCATCGCGGAGATGGGGCGCGATCTGGTTGACCGCCTTCTCGAAGATCGTCATCGACGGTCCCAGGAATTCGTCCACGGGCGTTCCGATGACCACGACCAGGCACATCGTCCGCTCGATCATCTCGCCCGATGCCCCAAACGTGAGTCGTCCCGTTGGCAGGATGTCGCGGAGGAGTTGGTCCGCCCCGGTTTCGAGAAACGGCATCTCTCCGGCCGCGACCCGGTCGAGCGTTGCCTGGTTCGTGTCGTAGATGCCAACACGCAGCCCGGCCTGGGCGAACGCGAGGCTCAACGGCAGTCCGACGTGGCCCCCGCCACCGAGCACGACGACATCGAGATCGGCCGCACCATCCGTCATGCGCCCGACTCTAGCAGCCCGGTGCGCACCGTCACCGCCCCGATGGTCCGGCGGAGATCTGGTACCCGATCCGCCTGTGATGGCCTACCGATCGGGAGCGACCAGGATTGATCCGTCCGCGTCCGCGTAGACGGATCGCCAGCGATTGGCCGTGAGCCGGTCTGCGAGCGCCTCGTCTTCGGCGGCGACAACGGCAACGGACGGGTCCCAGGCCGCAAGTTGCACATCCCAGCCAGGGCCACCCGTTGTCACCAGGTCGTAGCCTCTCCAGACCTCAGGCGGGAACAGCTCGATCCGTGAATCGATCGCGACGGGAATCTCGGGCAGGGCGAATTCGAACCACGAGCCCCACTGCTGCGGGTTGAGGAGGCGATCACCGGGACGGGCGAGGTCCCGCAGGGCCGCGGTGATCCCTGGCGGCGCATTCGCGATGACGCCAGCCGGCGCTCCTATCGCGTCGTCCACGGGTCGCCAGGCCGGCAGGAGGGCGATCCCCGCGAGGACAACCAAGGCGGCGACTGAGGCGTTCAGCCGTCTCATCAGGCTGGGGCCGGATGGCTCGGCGCGCACTGTCCGCGGTCCCGTCACGAGAGTGCCGGCGATCGCTCCCACGACTGCAAGCGGCCACCACGCGATCCCACGGGCGGCATACGCGCCGACGACGAAGAAGACGCCGAGCCAGATCAGCGTTGGCCAGGGCGTCGACCGACCCCGACGCACGATCATCGCAGCCACGATCAGCGCGGAACTGAAGAACAGGATCCCCGGCACGTCACCGAGCGAGGTCGGCTGCCATTCGGTGATCCGCCTCGTGACCTCCGGATTCGACGAAAGGCCCACGGCGTAGGTCCAGACCCCCACTCCAAACGGTGTCAGGCAGGCGGCCGCTGCCGAGACGACACCGACGAGCAAGGCCCGATGCGGCCGCTCGATCCGCTGATGGAGATCCTCCAACCAGGCCAGGCCGAGGACAAGCGGCCCGAGAAAGAAGCTCCCATGGACGTTGGCCCAGATCAGCACGATCAACGGGATCGCGCGGAGCCGTCCCGGATGGGTGCGACGGTCAGAGATCAGCAGCAGGACACCCGCGAACAGGGCCATGCCGAAGAGCTGCGGACGCAGGCTGAGCGCCGCCGCCGAGACAATGAACGCCGCGAGCGCCAGCCAGGAAGCGCGGCGCAACCCAAGGGATTGCCGGCGCGCGATCTCGAACAGGC
>JANPDO010000278.1:0-4461 GCA_031431535.1 Chloroflexota bacterium | reverse complement strand
CTCCGGCGACCTCGACAGTAATCGCGATCAGGCGCTCGCGCTCGTCCTGGCTGAGGGTTGGCGCTTCGCCGGTCGTGCCGCACGGCACGAGGCCGTCGATGCCGGCCAGGATCTGCCAGCGCACCAGGCGGCGGAACGCTGTCTCGTCGAGGGCGCCGTCGTGGGTGAACGGGGTGACGAGGGCGGTGAAGGCGCCGCGCAGCATCGGGCGGGCGGCGGTCGCCGTATCGTGGGCGGCGGGGAGGGTCTGGGGGGTCCGGCTTGTCATTCGAGGGCTCCTTTCAGGCAGCGCGTTCAGGCGGCGATGGGATCACGAGCGATGAGCTCGTCGACGATCGGGTCGAACCCGTGGAGACCGGGCTCGCGCGGCGCCCGGGCAAGCCAATCGGCGGCGGCGAGGATGCCGGCGGCATAGGCGCTTCGGTCGCGGGCTGTCAGCCGCAGCTCGACGGTCTCGCCGGCGGCGTCGAAGCCGACCAGGTGCATGCCCGGCGACGCGCCGGCACGGACCGAAACGACCTCGAGGTCAGCGGCGTCGGCCAGGCGCGGATGCCCCGCGACGATCCGCCGGGTGAGATCGATGGCCGTGCCGGATGGTCGGTCGCGCTTCGCCCGGCGGTGCCATTCGAGCAGGTACGGATCGAAGCCGTCGAGCGGCCCGAACAGCCCGACCGCTGCCTCCACCAGCCTCCCGAACAGGACGACGCCGAGGCTGAAGTTGGACGCCGCGACCGCGGCCGCACCGTATTCACGAAGGAGGGACTCGACGGTCGGCCGGTCGGTCTGCCAGCCGGTGGTGGCGATGATCACGCGGCGGGCGCCGGCTTCGAGCCCGGCCGCCAGGTTGGTGGCCACCGCGTCGCCGCGCGAGGCCTCGATCAGGAGGTCGACGCCCGCCAGGTCCGCCGGGTCGTGACGGCCGAGGCGCGGGCGACCGACGAGGCGGACCTGGTCGTTCGGCTCGGCCGACCCGCTCGCCCGATCCCTGAGCGCCGCGTCAACGGCTCGCCCGAGACCGCCGTCGCCGAGGACGATCGTCGTGGTCATTCGTGGTCCCTCGCCTTCGCTTCGAGGGGCCGCCGGGTTCCGGAGGAGTCAGGGCAAAGAAAATCCGCGGTCACCGTCGTGGTGCCGCGGCCCCTGGAGCCTCCGTTCCCTGGAGGCCCCGGTTCGTCTGTTGACGCGCCGTCAGAGCCCCAGGGCCCGTGCCTCCCGGCAGGGCCGCCAGAGCTTCTTCTTCGACTCATCCGAGAAGAAACGGCGGTTCATGCAGCAACTATTGCATACACGAGTGGATCATGCAAGTATGAAAAGCACGAACGCGCGGGAGTTCGTCAGCTGCATGAGATCCGTTTACCCTGTGCGCCGGTAGCGGCGGCCGATAAGGGCGTAGCCGGGAAGTCGCCCCAACGCCTCGGCGAGCGCGGGTCCGGCTGAGCCGTCGCGCATTTCGAGCGCCAATCGAGGCGTCTCGCCCGGGGCGACGTCCGCGGGGCGGGCGTCCACGATCGCGAGATCGATGGCGACCCGGCCTGGTTCCGAGGCGCCCAGTCCGGCGATCAGGGCGGCGGGCTCGTGGCCGGCTTCGTACTCGGCCCGGACCTCCGCCTCGGCGCGCCAGCTCGGGCGGCGGAGCAGGATGGCGCGCCAGGCTTCGGCGACGTGGGCTGACACGCGGTGATCGCCCGGGGTGCCCACCCCACCAACGATCCCCGCAACATCCTCGCCCCGCGCCCACCGCGCCGCCTGGTGGAGCAGCGCGTACTCATCGAGATCGGCATAGGCGCTCAACCGCTCCGCCGGCGAACCCTCGCCGAAGATGGCCTGCACGGAGACGCCGAAAACCTCCGCCAGGTCAAGGTCGATGGCGCGGACCGTCCGGTGGAAGTAGACCTGCTGGTACATGAACCGGCGGGCGGTCAGGAACATCTCGAGGGCCGCCAGCCCCGGCTCGTAGAGCGTGAGCCCGCGGTCCGAGATGAACGCGTACCGCCGCAGACGCTCAACGTCCACCGGGCCGATCGCCACCCCCGTCAGATACGCGTCACGCCGGACGTAGTCCAGGTTGTCGACGGTGAACACGCCGGACAGAAGCGGCTGGAGCCAGCGCAACCAGCGCGGCATCGACGGATCCGCCAACGCGGGCTTGGCGATCAGGTACGAGACCCAGGCCGGGTCGATCTGCTCGTCGTCCCCGAAGGCATCGCGCTCCGGGTCAGCCCCAGGGGCCCGACGGAGCCCGCGCAGGAGCTCGCCTAGCTCGTCCTCGATGATCTGCTGCGACAGGTCTTCGTGGGTCAGCCGCTTGCCGGCGGCTCGGCGCGGATCGGCCGGCGCCGCGAACGCGGCCAGGACGTGATCGTCGAAGAAGTGGGCGAACGGCCCGTGACCCACATCGTGGAGCAGGCCGGCCATCCGCAGCGTTTCGACCGCGAGCCCCTCGGATGGAGCGGTCTCGCCAGCCGCGGCGAGCGCACGCCGCAGGCTCGGATAGAGCGAGCGGGCCCACAGCCCCGCCTCATGCATCACCCCCAGACCATGGGTGAACCTCGAATGCTCGGCGGTCGGGAAGACCCATCGTGCACTCTGGAGCTGGCTGATCCGCCGCAGTCGCTGGAGCCAGCCGGTGTCGAGCAGGTCCTCTTCGGCGACATCCTCGTCGGGCAGCCCGGCGGCCGCCGATTCGCCAGGCGTCAGGCGCTTGGTCAGCTCGACGTACCCGTGGATCGGGTCGCTGATCAGGTTGACGGCCCGGAACGGGTGCCGTCCGCTCACGGAGTCAGGGCACCCAGACGCGAAGCTCGGCCGACCACAGGCCCACGTTGCCGGCTCGGTCGCGTGCACGTACCCGGCACCCATACCAGGTGGCCAGGGGCAGCGAGACGGCGAGCCCAAACGCCAGCGGCCTCACGCGCCGATGGCCCCATATCTCTCAGCAGCGCGGCCGAGGGTGGCGGCCACGTCATCGCGCAACGACGGCGGGGCCCGGACCTCCACGTCGTCGCCCCAGGAGAGGATCCAGAGCCGAATCTCGATCGTGCCCGACACGGTGGCCTGCCAGGCCAGGGAGCCGTCCGCTTCGACGGCAACGGTCTGGGTCGGATGCCAGGTCGCCTCGCGGACCCGGGACGCGACTCGCGGCGCAAACCGCAGTCGCACCTCCACGAGTTCCTGGTCCGCGATGATGTCCCATGCTGCCCGAAGCGACGTGGTGGTGGCGGCCGCGTCGGGCGGCTCGAAGGTTCGAGGGGTCAGGGCCGCCGACCGGATCCGCTCGATCTTGAACGTCCGGATGGCTCCCCGCTCCTCGTCAAAGCCCATCAGGTACAGCGCATGGGTCTGGAGTGACGGCTCGATCAGATAGGGTCGAACGGTCGCCCGGCGTGGGGTCGCGCCGCCATCGTACGGAGCCGGCTCGTAGTCGATGGTGATGACCCGCCGCTCGGCCCACGCGCGCGTGAGCAGCCGGACGTTCGCGCTGAACCGGCTGTCGCGCGGGGCCTTGGACAGTACGTCCAGGGTTCGTTCGACATGCTCGGCCAGGGCTGGAGGCAGCCCCTGCTCGAGTTTCTCGAATGCCGCGGCGAGGTCCGGGTCGTATTTGTCGGCGTAGCGGACCATCAAGCGGGCGGCTAGGACGACGGCCATCGCTTCGCCCTGGGTGAGCTTGAGGGGCGGCAGGAAGGCCTTCTCCTGGTCGATCCCCCACATCCCGCCGTCGGCCCAGACCGGGACGCCGATCTCCTCATCGATCGCCTTGAGATCACGGTAGACGGTCCGGACGGACATGCCGACGCGCTCGGCGATATCGGCGGTGCGGATCCCATCCGGGTGGCCCTGCAGGATGGACACGAGGCGGGTCATTCGGGCGAGCCGGTCGCGTTTGGTCGCGTACCGGTCATGGCCGTCGTCAATGGTCATCCGGTCGGAGGATAGTCGACACGGCGGTGAACCGCCGCAAGTACCAGGGGCGGTGGGACC
Organism: Chloroflexota bacterium; assembly: GCA_031431535.1. GTDB lineage: Bacteria > Chloroflexota > Limnocylindria > Limnocylindrales > CSP1-4 > SPCO01. Next base: position 480 of record JANPDO010000278.1, on the reverse strand, counting down.
GCCGGGTCATCGCCTCGACCCCCGGCCGCCCCGAACATTCGACATCCGCACTCCCCCGAATACACCCGGTCGCGACGGTGCCCTCCCGCCGTTGTGGCCTTTGTCGAAGCGGTGCCGAACCTCCTCCCGGCGCCGCTTCGACGTTTGCGGCGGGCCGCCACACGGGTACCATCCGTGGATGCGTCCCATCATCACCTTCACGACCGACTTCGGCCCATCCGCGCCTGCGGTCTGCCGGGGCGTCATGTTCCGGTTCTGTCCGGGTGCCAACGTCATCGATATCTCCCACCAGGTGCCGCGCTACTCCATCCGCGAAGGCGCGGGAACACTGGCCTTTGCCCTGCCGTACATGCCGGTTGGCGTCCACGTCGCCGTGGTCGACCCGGGCGTGGGTACGGCGCGGCTTGCCCTCGGCCTCAAGGTCGGGCGCGGGGACATCCTGATCGGGCCTGACAATGGACTGCTGATGGCCGCGGCCGA
>JANPDO010000277.1:0-2083 GCA_031431535.1 Chloroflexota bacterium | reverse complement strand
GGTCAACTGGATCATCCGGACCTCGCCGATCCGGCCGGTGTCGATCAGGCGCTTGGCGGCCACCGGCGAATCGCGAAATCGATGCTGCGACACGACCGACAGCCGGACGCCTGCAGCCCGGCACGAGGCCACCATGTCGGTGCACTCGGCCACCGACTGGGCCATCGGCTTCTCGACCAGCAGGTGCCGGCCGGCCTTCGCCGCCAGGAGTGTCTGGTCGCGATGCCCGGCCGGGGGCGTGGCGAGCACCACCGCGTCCAGATCCGCGCGCGCGAGCAGGGCCTCCAGCGAGGGCTCCAGATCCACCCCGTAGTCGGACGCCAGCGCGGCCGCCCGGCGCCCCCCGGCGACCGCGACGAGCGCCGTGCCCGCCGCGTGGTTGGCGGCCACCTCGGCCCACGTCCGACCCATGAACCCTGAGCCGACGATGCCGAACCGCACCGTGCTCACTGGACGACCTCCGCGGAACCGCCGCTATCCACCGGAGGCCCGCGTCGCTGCCTGCGACGGAACCAGGTCGATCCCGGCCGTGTGCAGGTCGTCGATCAGCTCGTACAGCCCCTCATCGGTGTCGGCCAGGCCCGGCACGCCGCAGATGAGGCCATCGAGGCCAACCTCGACCCAGACGGCGAACTCCTCCGCCCGGGTCGTCAGTTTGCTGAAGTCGGCGGACATGATCCCGGGCACGTCCTCCTGTCGCATCATGCGCTGCTTTCCGATCGACTTGAGGCCGGGGTAGGGCCAGGCCGGGTTCGTGCCACTCACGATCCCGAGGGTGGCTGGGTCGCGCCCGATCTCCTCGCAGCGACCTCGGACGAGGGCCATCGCCTCGGCCATCTCGTGCGGCGCGGCATCGAGGTTGATCTCGTCGCAGTAGCGGGCGGCCAGCGGGAACGTGACGTTGCGGCCATGCCCACCGATCGCCAGGCGCACATGGTCGCCGCCACCGGTGCGCGGGGCATTGACCACGTTCTCGACCCACGCACGCTCGCCTCGATAGCTGAACGGCGGCTCGTCTCGTCGGGTCATCCGGCTGATGATCTCGAAATGCTCCGACAGGATCGCCATCCGCTCCTTGAGCGAGGGGAACGGCTGACCGAAGGCACTCGCCTCGCTGATCTTGAAGCCCGCGCCGAGACCCAGGATCAGCCGCCCGCCGCTGATCGTGTCCAGGGTCGAAGCCATCTTGGCCGTCATCGCCGGATTCCGGAACGTGGAGTTGATGACTCCGAACCCAATGTCGACGCGCGGGACGGCCGCCGCCACGGCCGTATGGAGCGTGACGCAATCGAAGGCGAATCCTTCCGGATCCCACTTCGCGAGGACATGCTCCCCGGTCCACAGCGAATCGAATCCGAGCCGCTCGCCAAGCTTGGCGATTTCGAGGATCCGGTCCCAGGCGGCGGTCGGCGTCCAGCCGCCGAACTCGTTGAAGTAGCCCTGCGGCAAAAGGAGGCCAATCTTCATGGGGTGACTCCTGTGTCTGGTGGCAGAGCCCGACCGGCGGCTTGTTGCTGCTCCGGACTGCCATTGATTTGGTCGACGAAGTGGCATGCGACGGGATGCCCGAGGGCGGTCCCATCCTGGAGTGGCGGCCGCTCCGTCCGGCATCGTTCCGGCTCCCCCAGGCGCTGGTAGAGCCAGCAGCGGGTGTGGAAGTGGCAACCGGGCGGCGGGTTGGCCGGGCTCGGGATCTCGCCGCGCAGGATGATCCGGCGGCGGTGAACCTGGACCGCTGGGTCCGGGATCGGCACCGCCGACAGGAGCGCGATCGTGTACGGGTGGAGGGGGGCGCCATAGAGTTCGGCGGTCGGCGCGCCTTCCACGATCCGCCCGAGATACATGACCGCCACGTCACTGCTGATCCGTCGCACGATCGCCAGATCATGGGCGACCACCAGGTAGGTCAGGTTGAGCTCGGCCTGAAGCCGTTCGAGCAGGGCCAGGATCTGGGCCCGGATGGAGACGTCAAGCGCACTGAGTGGCTCGTCGGGGACGAACAGCTCGGGATGGAGGGCGAGCGCCCGGGCGATCCCGATTCGCTGCCGCTGCCCGCCGCTGAACTCGTGCGGAAACCGGTCCG
>JANPDO010000276.1:0-1807 GCA_031431535.1 Chloroflexota bacterium | reverse complement strand
CTTCGGAGCGAGCCGCCGTCTGTCTTCAGCTCGTCCGCGATCCGTCGATGACGTATGCCTGAGAGAGGAGCTTCCAGAAGATCTCGTCCCTGACGAGATCCACCTGTTCGCGTTGTTGCTGATGTCCGCCTGGGACACCGTGGCCCTGAGTGTGCGGATAAGGCACTCCACCGTGACCGTGGTAGTGAAAGCCAAAATGGGTGTCCCATTCAGGGAATGCGATTTCGTAGTTGGGCCCAGTCAAGAGTCCCGCTGTCGAAAGACGCTCCTCAATCATGAGGATGGGCTCGTTCGCCCCGCGCACAGTCGGCGACTTGAGAATGCGGCCTCCATCAGGGTCGCGAAAGAGGAAGCGCAGATCAATCGACCAGCCGTTGCGGTTTGGCCGGACTTCAACCGAGGGACCATCCAGGCGGGCCAGGAAGTCCGTGGCTGACGACAACTCAAGTATGGCGAGGATGGAGTTCGCTCGGTCTCGAGCGACCTCCTCGCCATCAGGCATGCGCGGTCCTCTGGACGGTGGCCATCGCCATTTCGGTCACGTAGGCGGCGTAGTCGGTGGCAAAAGTGGGGTAGCGGACCACTAACGCCTGGTCTGCGGCCATTCGTCGCAAGAGCTCATCGGCCGTCAGCCGAGTCTCGTCCAGCACGGGTTTGATCCGGTCAGCCCATAGGTCCAACGGCGGCCCTTCAACCGCGCGCGGACCTTGGCTCGAGTGGCCGCGACCAACCTGACGCATCTGGAAGACGCGCAGTGCGGTTGCTGGGATTCGATAAACCCCACGCTCGCCTGACGGCTGAAAGGCCATCAGTTTTCGCTTTGCGATCCAATCGCGGACGGCAGCAGGCGTGACCCGATACTGCTCGGCGATCTCCTACGCGATTGTTGAGATCTGTCGGTTCGAACGTGGCAGTTCGACCGCGGCGAGATCATCGCGCGCGACAGCCCGAAGGGGCTCTAAACAGGAGGCTGGCGGACCCGACCGGATTCGAACCGGCGATCTCCTGCGTGACAGGCAGGCATGTTGGGCCGCTACACCACGGGTCCGGGCGGCGGTCGGTGAGCATACCAGCCCCCGGCTGAGTTCCCGCTCGCGCGACCTATACTCGGGAACCCCATGAGCGACCGCCTGATCGACCTGCGCTCCGACACCGTGACCCAACCAACCGCGGAGATGCGCCGCGCGATGGCGGAGGCGGAGTTGGGCGACGACGTCTTCGGCGACGACCCCACGGTGAACGCACTCCAGGAGCGCGCCGCGGAACTGCTCGGCAAGGAGGCCGCGCTGTTCGTGGCAAGCGGCACGATGGCCGACCTGGTGAGCATGATGGCCCACGTGCCGCGAGGGGGCGAAATCATCCTCGGCGACGGGGCACACCCGGTTGCCCACGAGGCGGCCAGCTACGCCGTCGTGGTCGCCGCGGGCATCCGGACATTGCCCTGGGATGCGGATGGGCGTATGGACCTCGATGCGATCCGCGGCGCGTTCCGGGATCCAAGCGACACACACGAGCCGCTCACCTCTCTGGTGATGCTGGAGAACACCCACTCCGACTCGATGGGCCAGCCACTGCCGGCCGATTACGTCGCCGCCGTAGGCAGGGTGGCGCACGAGAAGGGTGTGCCGCTCCATGTCGACGGTGCGCGTCTGTTCAACGCCGTCGTCGCACTCGGGACCTCCGGCCGGGAATTACTGGCAGGCGCCGACTCGGCCAACTTCTGCCTGTCAAAGGGACTGGCCTGCCCCGTCGGATCGGTCGTGGTCGGCTCGAAGGATTTCATCTGGCAGGCGCGCCGCGCGCGCAA
>JANPDO010000275.1:0-13531 GCA_031431535.1 Chloroflexota bacterium | reverse complement strand
GAGTTCCAGGATCGCCGTGACCGTCGCGCCGACCGCAGCGAGCAGGAGGGTCATGGATCGGGTCGATCCTCGTCGAGTAGGCCGGTCGTCTGCGGGCGCCGACGCGACGACTTGAGGACGACTGAACAACTTGGACGTCATCGAGGAGTATCACACGCGCCGATGATCCCGGCAATCGCCGGGTTATCTCGTTTCAGGCCCAGCGCGCATCCCATGAAGGGGTGATCGACGCGCGATGTTTCACGTGAAATGAAGGGTCGGCGGCTCGATTGCCAGGAACCAGCCGGTCCGTGGAGTGGTGGATGGGCGTCGTTTCACGTGAAGTGCTATTGCCCTCCCGCGGGCCGAAGTAACCGCCTGATATGTGGCAGATGCGCGGCCCATGCCAGACTTGCGGCATCCACCGTATCTGCTGCGCGGGGTTGCGATGGTAGAATCCGTAGTCGTGAGACCGTTCCAGGCAGGCTGCTGAGTGGGCCAGACGATCGCCGTTGCGAACCAGAAAGGCGGTGTTGGGAAGACCACGACGGTGGTCAACCTCGGCAGTTATCTCGCTCTCATGGGTGAGCGAGTCCTCATCGTGGACCTGGATCCGCAAGGCAACGCCACGAGCGGTCTCGGTTTTGATCGCGGTGCCATCGTCCGATCCATCTACGACGCCGTCGTCGACGGGATCCCGATCGCCGAACTGATCGTCAATGGGCCGGCGGATCGGCTCGATGTTGTTCCATCAACCATCGCCCTGGCCGGCGCTGAGCTGGAGCTTGCCGCCACGGAGGGCCGCGAGCGTCTCCTGGCTCGGCAGCTTGCGGAGGTCGCCTCGAGCTACGACTACCTTCTTGTTGATTGCCCTCCGGCGTTGGGCCTGCTCACCATCAACGCCCTGACCGCCGCCGACTCCGTCCTCATCCCGCTGCAATGCGAGTACTACGCACTGGAAGGATTGACCCAGTTGCTTTCCACCCTTGCCCTCGTTCGCGACCATCTCAACCCCGGGCTGGCCATCCATGGGGTTGTCCTGACGATGTACGACGCACGGACGAACCTGTCCGCCGATGTCGCCGCCGAGGCGCGTCGCCACCTCGGTGACCTCGTGTTCGAGACGGTGATCCCGCGTTCTGTGCGCCTGTCCGAGGCGCCCAGTCATGGTCTGCCGATCGCCGGCTACGCACCGGACTCCGCGGGCGCACGAGCGTATGTTGCGCTCGCAGGAGAGGTGCGCCGACGTGACGGGCGCGTGCCGGCCGATCACGCCGCCCCCGCAGTGGTCATGGCGTCATGAGCGATTCGTCGGGCGAAACGCGCCCGGATCGGTCCACGGGCCTGGGGCGCGGGCTTGGTGCGCTGATCCCGCAGCGAAGTGGCAACCAGGCCAGCGCCGTGGAGATCCCCATCGCCCGAATCAGCCCGAACCCATACCAACCGCGCAAGCGCTTCGACCCCGACGATCTCGCCGCGCTGCGCGCCAGCATTGCCGCGCACGGGGTGCTCCAGCCAATCCTCGTCTCCGAAACGCCTCTTGGATATCAGCTGGTTGCGGGCGAGCGTCGCCTGCGGGCAGCCCAGGCGGCCGGTCTCGACCGGATCCCCGCAGTCATCCGGCAGCTCGTCGATCGTGACCAGCTCGAGCTCGCCCTCGTCGAGAACCTCCAGCGAGCCGACCTTGACCCACTCGAAACGGCCGACGCTTATCGTCAGCTGATCAACCGGTTTGGGCTCAGCCAGGACGATGTGGCAACGCGGGTGGGTCGAGCACGGTCGACAATCGCGAACACGCTTCGCCTGCTGGAACTCGCGCCGGAGGTCCAGGCGGCGGTGGCCGATGGTCGTCTCACCGAGGGCCACGGGCGGGCGATCGGCGGCATGCCGGCAGGCACACAGGCACGGGTGCTCGACACGGTCGTCGCGCAGGCGCTCTCGGTCCGCCAGACGGAGGAACTCGTGCGCCGCCTGCGGGAGCCCAGGGCCGCGGCCGTGGCCGCGCCCGAGCGCCGGCTCGACGCCGACCTCGAGCGCGTCGAGGAGGATCTGCGGCGGGCACTCGGCACCAAGGTCAGTCTCGCGCGCTCGCGGCGCGGCGGACGCATCGTGATCGAGTACTACAGCGACGAAGACCTGAATCGCCTGCACGAGCGGCTGACCGGGAGAGCGCCGTGACGGAGGACGCCGCCGGCATTGACGCGGTGACCCCATCGGCTGGGCGGGCCAAGCGCGCGCGGCCGAGTGGTTCGGACTACACCGCCGCCAGTATCCAGGTCCTGGAGGGCCTCGAGGCGGTACGCCGCCGACCGGGCATGTACATCGGCTCGACTGACGCGCGCGGCCTCCATCATCTCGTCTGGGAGGTCGTGGACAACTCCATCGACGAAGCAATGGCCGGTCACGCGCGGGTCATCAACGTCACGATCCGCGCCGACGGTATCGTCACGGTCGACGACGATGGGCGCGGGGTGCCGGTCGGCAAGCACTCCACCGGCAAGGACGCACTCGAGGTCGTCCACACGGTCCTCCATGCCGGCGGCAAGTTTGGCGGCGGCGGCTACAAGGTCTCGGGCGGGCTGCACGGCGTCGGAGTCAGCGTGGTGAACGCCCTGTCCTCGTGGATGCGTGTCGAATCCGCCCGCGACGGCAATGTCTGGGCGCAGGAGTACGAGCGCGGCAAGCCGCGAACCGCCGTCACGAAGGTCGGCCCGCAGGGCACGCGTCGCGGCACGACCACCAGTTTCCGGGCCGATGCCGACATGTTCGAGACAACGGAGTACTCGTTCGACCTGATCTCCCAGCGGCTGCGGGAGTCCGCCTATCTGACCAAGGGCGTCTGGATCACCCTGATCGATGAGCGGGTCGATCGCGAGCGGTCGTTCTACTTCGAGGGCGGGCTCCAATCGTTCGTCCGGCATCTCAATCGGAACAAGGAGGCGCTCCACACACGCCCGATCTATGTCGAGCGTCGGGAAGGGTCGACCGCGGTGGAGGCGGCGCTTCAGTACAACGACACCTATACGGAGAATGTCCTCGCGTTCGCGAACAACATCAACACCGTCGACGGCGGCACGCATGTGACCGGGTTCCGCGCAGCGCTGACGAGCTCGCTCAACGACTGGGCCCGTCGCGCCGGCGTCCTCAAGGACAACGACAGCAACCTATCGGGCGATGATGTCCGGGAGGGGCTCACCGCGGTGATCAGCGTCAAGCTCACGGATCCGCAGTTCGAGGGTCAGACGAAGGCCAAACTCGGCAATGCCGAGGTCAAGGGCCAGGTCCAGACGGCGGTGGCCGATAGCCTCGGCCAATACCTGGACGAGAACCCTGCCGACGGTCGGCGGATCATCGAGAAGTGCCTGACCGCGGCCCGGGCCAGGGAGGCGGCGCGCAAGGCCCGGGATCTCGTGATCCGCAAGGGCGCACTCGACGGGATGTCACTCCCCGGCAAGCTCGCCGACTGCCAGGAGCGTGACCCCGCCCGGAGCGAGTTGTACCTGGTCGAGGGCGACTCCGCTGGCGGCTCCGCGAAGCAGGGGCGGAACCGACGCTTTCAGGCCGTCCTTCCGTTGCGGGGCAAGTTGCTCAACGTGGAGCGGGCGCGCCTGGACAAGATCCTGTCCAGCGAGAACGTCCGGCCGTTGATCATCGCGCTCGGTGCCGGCATCGGTGAGAGCTTCGACGCGGCGAAACTGCGCTATCACCGGATCATCATCATGACCGACGCCGACGTCGACGGCGCCCACATCCGCACGCTGCTCCTGACCTTCTTCTACCGGCACATGCCGGAGGTCGTCGCGGCCGGTTACCTGTACATCGCCCAGCCGCCCCTCTACCGGGTGAGTACCGGAAAGGTCACGCGGTATGCCCAGGACGATAAGGAGCGGGAGCGAATCATCAAGGAATTCAACGTCAAGAACCTGTCCGTCCAGCGCTTCAAGGGACTCGGCGAAATGAACGCCGACCAACTCTGGGAAACCACGATGAACCCGGAGTCGCGGACCTTGCTCCGCGTGGATTCGGACAACGCCGAGGCCGCCGACGAGATTTTCACGAAGCTGATGGGCGAGAAGGTCGCGCCACGCAAGGACTGGATCAAGACCGAGGCGCGGAAGGTGCAAAACCTTGATGTCTGACAAGCTCGACCAGGTGGCCACTGGTCGATGACCGAGTTGCCCGCGACCAACCCCCCGAGAGCCAGCCCCACCACCGCGCGAGCCGTGGCCCTGGTCGCGTCTCGCAAACCGGACGCCGACGCGCTTGGGCAGCACCTGGCGGACCAGATCGCCGATCCCGAGGCCTTCGCATCCCAACTTCGAACCGGTCTTGAAGCGCTGTCTGACGTGGAATACCGTGAGGGACAGCGGCGCATTGCGCCCGGCATCGGGCCCATCCATGGCGTTCGCATGCCACTGCTCGCGGCGGTTGCCGCCGGGTTCCGACGAGCGTCACGGCGCGAGCCGACGGCCGCGCTGCTGTTCATCGCCGACCGGCTGCTCCACGAACCCCGCCTGGAAGGGCGCTGGTTTGCGTTCGGGCTCCTGGAGCGCACCCTGCCACACGACCCGGAGCGAACCTGGCAGCTCCTTCGCCGCGCCGCACGTGAGGCGTCCGACTGGATCACCGTGGACACCCTCGCGCATGCGTACGGGATTGGAATCGCCGAGGAACCCTACCGCTGGGCGGAGCTGGAGCAGCTCGCCTATTCCCCGTCGCGCTGGGAGCGCCGGCTGGTCGGCTCGACGATCGCCACGCTGACCCACGGTACGGCACCTCGGCATGGCGCGCCGAAGCTCGCTGAGCGCGGGCTCGCGCTGCTCGGGCAACTGATCGGCGATTCGGACCCCGACGTCCAGAAGGCGCTCGCCTGGGCGTATCGATCGCTGGTCGCTATCGACCCGGAGGCGACGCTCGCCGCACTGGAGCGCGAAGCGGATCTCGCGACCGCCACCGGCGATGGCCATCGCGCCTGGGTGATCCGCGACAGCCTGGCCAAACTAGCGCCCGCGGTCGCAGCCGATCTCCGCCGGCGCCTGGCGGGCGTTCACCGGCGACCGGGCACTCCGTCCACGGCGATCGCGGCACTTACCGCCGCTCAATTCGGCTCGCTGCCCGACCCGGCCGACCACCCGGAGCCGCCGTTGTCCCCGGCCCGTAGCTGACCCGAGCAGGAGCGAATAGACCGTGACCGACGACCTGGGCGATATCCGCGGGATCCGCATCGAGGACGAGATGCGCGTCTCGTACCTCGACTACGCGATGAGCGTCATCGTGTCTCGAGCCCTGCCCGACGTGCGCGACGGACTCAAGCCGGTACACCGTCGGGTGCTCTACGCGATGGGCGAGATGGGCCTGTCGGCAACCAGCTCCTTCCGAAAGTGCGCCGCGATCGTCGGCGAGGTCATGGGCAAGTACCACCCCCATGGCGACCAGTCGATCTACGACGCCCTTGTCCGCCTTGCCCAGGACTTCTCGATGCGCTACCCGCTCGTCGACGGACAGGGCAACTTCGGGTCGGTCGACGGCGACGCCGCGGCCGCGATGCGCTACACCGAGGCGCGGCTGACCGGGATCTCTGCCGAGCTGCTGGCCGACATCGACAAGGAGACCGTCGATTTCGTCGAGAACTACGACGGCACCCAGAAGCAGCCCTCCGTGCTGCCGGCGAAGCTGCCGAACCTGCTGATCAACGGCAGCTCCGGGATCGCGGTCGGGATGGCAACGAACATCCCGCCACATCACCTGGGTGAGATCGCCGACGCAACGGTCGCCCTGATCGACGACCCGGAGCTGACCTCCGACGATCTGTGCAAGTTCGTCACCGGACCGGACTTCCCGACCGGGGGGACGATCTTCCGATTCGAGAAGCAACGCAACAGCCTGACCGGCGAATGGGAGACAGTTGACGCGATCCGCCAGATGTACGCCCATGGCCGCGGCCGCGTGGTCATGCGCTCGCAGGTCGCGTTCGAGGAGGTCCGCGGCGACCGGAGCGCGATCATCGTCACCGAGCTGCCCTACCAGGTGAACAAGGCCACCTTGCTCGAAAAGATTGCCGAGCTGGTCAAGGACAAGCGAATCGACGGCATCGCCGACCTGCGCGATGAGTCCGATCGCGACGGGATGCGCATCTATGTGGAGATCAAGCGCGACGCCAATCCCCACAAGGTGCTCAACAACCTGTTCAAGTACACCCCGATGCAGCTCGCGTTCAACATGAACATGCTGGCCCTGGTGGACGGCCAGCCGCAGACCCTGCCCCTGCGCGCCGTCCTGCAGCACTACATCGACCATCGCCGCGATATCGTCCGGCGACGGACGGAGTTCGACCTCGGCAAGGCCCGGGCGCGGGCTCACATTCTCGAGGGGCTCAAGGTCGCCCTGGACAACCTGGACGCGGTCATCCGCACGATCCGCGAGTCGGCGGATGTGGAGCTGGCCCGAACCAACCTGATGAGCCGGTTCGACCTGTCCGAACTGCAGGCCCAGGCGATCCTCGACATGCGCCTGGCCCGTCTGGCCGCCCTCGAGCGCCAGAAGATCGAGGACGAGTACCTGGCGGTCATCCAGCACATCGCCGAACTCGAAGACATCCTGGCCAACCCGGCCCGGGTGAACTCGATCATCAAGGACGAGCTGGCTGAGCTCAAGAAGAAGTATGCCGGCGAGCGGCGGACCCGGGTCGCCGACGATGCCAGTCGCGAGATGACGGACGAGGATCTGATCGCAGACGAGAACGTCGTGGTCACGATCTCCGGACGCGGGTACATCAAGCGACAGCCGGTGGCCACCTATCGGCGCCAGCATCGGGGCGGCAAGGGGATCATCGGCCACGTCACCCGCGAAGAGGACGCCGTCGAGCATCTGCTCGTCGCAAACACCCATGACTGGGCGCTCTTCTTCACCAACCGGGGCCGGGTGTTTAGCGCCAAGGTCCATGCGATCCCCGATGCCAGTCGGCAGGCCAAGGGGATGGCGATCATCAACCTGCCCGGTGTCCAGGTGGAATCGGGTGAGGTCCCGATGGCCACGATCACCCTGCCCGACTTCGCGGCGGGGTCGTACCTGGTCCTGGCCACCCGGAGCGGGATCATCAAGAAGTCGCCGCTGGAGCAGTTCGAGAAGGTGCGATCGTCCGGGATCCGGGCGATCACCCTCAATGATGACGACGAGCTGGCCTGGGTGGACGTCTCGACCGGGTCGGACGACGTGATCATCGCCACGGCGCAGGGCAAGCTGGCCCGGTTCTCTGAGCGCGAAGTGCGCCCGATGGGCCGCGACGCTGCCGGGGTCATCGGGATCCGGCTGGCCCGCAAGGGCGACTCGGTGGTGGCGATGAGCGTGGTCCAGCCGGCCAGCGACCTGTTGGTCCTGTCCGAGACGGGCTACGGCAAGCGCGTGGCCATGGCCGAGTTCCGGCGCAAGCACCGCGGCGGCCAGGGCGTCGGCCTGATCGCGTTGGAAGGGCGCAAGACCGGCGATGTCGCCGCCGTCCAGCAGGTCACCGACGCCGACGAGGAGTTGCTCCTGATCAGCGCCCACGGCCAGGTCATCCGAACGGAAACCAACACCATCAACCGCTATTCGCCGGCGGCCCGCGGCGTGATCGTCATGCGCCTCGCGGAGGGCGACCGGGTGGTGGCCATCGCCGCCTTCCGTGCCGGACTTGCGGACAAGGACGCCATGGGCGACGATGGCGCCCCTGCCGGGGTGGGTTTGAAGCCGATCGAGCCCGAACCTGGCGGATAAGGCCGCGATGACGGGGTCGGCGCTCGGCGGACGGGAGGCGACGCGCTTGTACTCGGACCAGTTCGAGATCTATCACGGCAACTCGAACCCGGACCTGGCTCGCAAGATCTGCCGCTACCTGGGCGTGGCCCCGGGTCGAGCTGAGGTCTTCCAGTTCGCCAACGAGAACATCTTCGTCAAGATCCTGGAGAACGTCCGCGAGAAGGATGTCTTCCTGGTCCAGCCCACAAGCCATCCCGTAAACCAGTCGATCATGGAACTGCTGATCCTGATCGATGCCTTCAAACGGGCGAGCGCGGGTCGGATCACGGCGGTGATCCCCTTCTACGCCTACGGACGCTCGGACAAGAAAGACCAACCGCGCGTGCCGATCACCGCCCGGTTGATCGCCGACATGATCACCGTGGCCGGCGCAGACCGGGTCCTGACCATGGACCTGCACCAGGGCCAGATCCAGGGCTTCTTCAACATCCCTGTCGATGAATTGACGGCCGTACACATGCTCTCGAACTACTACCGCCACAAGCGCATCGAGGATCCAGTCGTCGTGACGGACCTCGGGTTCGCCAAGCGCGCCCGGACATTTGCCGAATTGCTCGACGCGCCACTGGCGATCATCGAGAAGCGACGGGTGGGCAACCTGGATCGGGCTGAGCTGATGAACGTCATCGGTGATGTGCGCGGGAAACGAGCGATCATTGTCGACGACGAAATCGACACGGCTGGCACGCTCGTGGAGATCGTCAGGGCCCTTGAGCGGGAAGGCGTCACGGAGATATACGCCTGCGCCACCCACGGCGTGTTGAGTGACCCGGCCATCGATCGGATCGCGTCGTCAAGCCTGCGCGAAGTGGTCCTGACCGACTCCGTTCCGCTGCCCGAGCGCAAGCGTCTTGCCAAGATCACCACGCTGTCGGTGGCTCCGCTGATCGGCGAGGCCATCCGGCGGATCCACCGCGGCGAATCGGTCGGGGCGCTGTTCTCGAGCGAAGTCTCACTGACGCAGGAGATGCTCCTCTGGGAGGAGGGCTCCGAAGGCACGCTCGACACGCGCGAGGACGATGGCTCCGGCGATTCGGGGCCTCACATAGCTGAATTGGCGGCCCTTGCACCGGGGAGTGATCGATGACACTCAAGCTCCATCGCCCTGACGGCGACGGCGGCCTGGAGCCGCGGCCGGCCCCGGAGGAAAACTGGCGCGACCAGCTCCGGTCGCCGCGCTGGGGCAGTGGCCTGCGGGGCGGTCGGCTCCCGCAGCTTCGGAACCCCGAGATGAACCCGACCTCGACGTTGCGGTCCGTCCTGTTCTGGGCCTTCCTGGCGGCCCTGACGTTCGTCCTCCTGGTCGCCGGCTACGGGACCGGCTTCTGGGGGTAGGTCGTCAGTCCAGCCAGACCCGGTCCTGGTTGTCGGGATCGTCGATCGGCGACGAGATGAACAGGATCTGGGGCGCGTCCTCGAACTGGCCTCCGTGTGGGGTGTTGGCCGGGATCACCCAGACATCGCCCTGCTTGACCGGCCGGGTGACGCCGCCGACAGTGACCGAGCCGGTTCCGGCAAGCACGTACCCGATCTCATCGTGGGTCACGTGGACGTGCGAGCGGAACGGCCCCGGATGGCCCTGGAAGACGAAGACACTCGACTGGGTCCCGTGCCCCAGGTAGGTGCGTTTGAAGATGTCGGCGTGGGTCAGCTTGTCGGCCGCCACGGCCGCGGCGACATCGATCACGTCGATCCTGGCGTGCTCGACCACCTGCTGGCACGTGGGGCAGACATGGCGCTCGTGCGAATGGTGCGTGTCGGTCATCGCGATCCCTCCTTCTGACGATCATGGCGGGCCACGGCGGCCTCGAACAGGAAGTGGTAGACCTCCGCGTGACGCTTGGCCTCCCAGACGTCGTCGCCCCAGATGTACGCGCCATGGTCGGCGACCAGAACGGCAAAGGCGGGCTCGAAGCGCGGATCGGCCAGGGCCGCCTGCAACTGTGCGACCAGTTCGCCTTCGCGCGGGGTGTTGCGAATCACCGGGACCAGGTGCACGTCCCGATTGGCGACGCCGCGGATCCCCTTGAGCATCTCCAGGTCGCGGATGGCCAGGTGGTCCGCACCGGCCGCCAGATCGCCGGCGAGTACGGCCTGGAGGCCGTGTGAGTGCATCACGCTCGTCGCCCCGCGAACCCGGGCGGCGAGGCAGAAGATCTGGTTGCACTCGCTCGGGCGCAAGGTGGGGTCGGCAGGCGTGCGCAGCACCTGGCCACCGGCCGAGTCCACCGTGAAGAAGTCGTCCGGGCGGACGCGCTCCTTGTGGACGCCCGTCGGCGCGAGCAGCAGCCCGCCCCCATCGGCCGGACCGCAGATCCCGCCACCGGTGCCCGATACCCACCCCTTGAGGTAGAAGACGTTGAGCAGCTCGACGAGCAACTGTCGGGTAGCGCGTTCGGCCTCGCTCATCCGTGGGGTCGAGTCGCGCGAACAGACCAAGCAGGCACGGGCGCATCTTCGCGGACGACGGCCACCCCCGGCAAGGGGTTCGGATCCTCCGGCCTCGGCGGCTCTCCTGACTCGTGAGATTCGTGACCAGCCCGCCGTCGCGGGCTGCGGGGGCCGGCACGTGGTCGCGGGGCTCGTGCACGCTGGTGAGATCGGCCTTGCCGGGCTTGCCGAACTTGCCGGGCTCCGCACCCGACCCGTCCCCGACCGGTCCCTGCCCCGACTTCGACCCGCTCGAATCATGAACAACTTGCACGGGAGCCACGCTCTGGCCAATCGCCGGTCCCGGATGGCCGGTTTGCAGCCCGACGATCGAGGATAGCGTGACCCTCAACGGCGATTTCGTGCTCAGATCGTGTCCGCTCGGAACGGCGGAGGGCCCGCACAGCTCGGCGTCAACGCGTATCCGGGCGGTGGTCCCGTCATAGCGTGGCTGGTGCGCAAGTTCATCAGGAATCGGCGCCCGGGGAGCCCCGCATCGCAAGGAATGGATCCGCTCGATGATCTTGGCGACCCCGGCGAGGCCACAATCCGGTTGCCGCCTGGGATTGGGACACGGACCCGTCCGCCGGGTCGTCCGGAGCCCCTCCCATATACTGCACCGGCCATGCGTTTCCTTTCCCGATTTGTTGATTCAAATGACCGCGAGGTCAGGCGCCTGCAGCCGCTGGTCGATGCCACCAACGCCCGTGAGGCCGAGTTCCAGGCCATGTCCGACGAAACGATTCGGGCAGCGTTTGGCGAACTGCGGGCGGATGTCCTCGAAGCGGCTGTGCCGGACGAGCCGTCCGATGATGAGCTCCATCACCCGGACCTTGAGCGCCGCCGGGAGCTGAAGAAGGACCGCCGCAGGCGCGAGAACGCGCGCCTCCAACGGGCATTCGACGATGTCCTGCCCGAAGTCTTCGCCATGGGGCGCGAGGCGATGGTGCGGACGCTCGGGATGCGCCAGTACGACGTGCAGTTGATGGGCGGGGTAGTCCTGCACCAGGGAAAGATCGCCGAGATGAAGACCGGCGAGGGGAAGACCTTCGTTCCGACGCTCGCCGCCGCCCTCAACGCCCTATCCGGCCGGGGAGTCCACGTCGTGACCGTGAACGACTACCTCGCCCGGCGCGATCCGCAGTGGATGGGCCCGGTCTTTCACTTCCTCGGCCTCAGCGTCGGGATGATCACGCATGATGCGTCGTTCCTGTTCGAGCCCGGTTACCCAACCTCCGACGAGCGGCTGGTGAATTTGAAGCCCGTGACGCGTCGCGAGGCCTACGCAGCGGACATCACCTATGGCACCAACAACGAGTTCGGGTTCGACTACCTGCGCGACAACATGGTCACCGAGCTCGACCAGCGGGTCCAGCGCGAGCGCAGCTTTGCGATCGTCGACGAAGTCGACAACATCCTCATCGACGAGGCACGGACACCGCTGATCATCAGCGGGCAGGCCGAGGAATCGGCGGATCTCTACTTCACCTTCGCCCGCCTCGTGCCCCGTCTGAAGGAGCGGCCGGAGGGCGCAGAGGAGGGCGGCGACTACGTCATCGATCTCAAGGACAAGGCCGTCTCCTCCACCGAAGAGGGGATCGCGAAGATGGAGGGCTGGCTCGGCGTCGAGAACATGTACGACGCCGACCCCAGGCTCGCCCGCCACTTCGAGCAGGCGCTGCGCGCCCACGCGCTCTACCGGCGCGACCGCGACTACATCGTCAAGGACGGCGAGATCGTCATCGTCGACGAGTTCACTGGCCGCCAGATGCCGGGCCGGCGTTGGAGTGAGGGGCTTCACCAGGCGATCGAGGCCAAGGAGGGCCTCCGCGTCCAGCGCGAGAGCGTGACTCTCGCCACGATCACGTTCCAGAACTACTTCCGGCTGTACGACAAGCTGGCCGGCATGACCGGCACGGCGATGACGGAGGCCGAAGAGTTCTTCAAGATCTACCAGCTTGAGGTGGTCGCGGTGCCCACCCACCGCGACATGATCCGCGACGACGCCCCCGACCTGGTCTTCCGCGACGAGCCGGGCAAGTTCAACGCCCTGATCGACGAGATTGTCGAGATGCAGGAATTGGGTCGACCGGTCCTCGTCGGCACGATCACCGTCGAGAAGTCCGAGATGCTGGCGACCATGCTCAAGCGCCGGGGCATCCAGCATGAGGTCCTCAACGCCAAGTTCCACGAAAAGGAATCCGGGATCGTGGCCCAGGCCGGCCGAACGGGCGCGGTCACGATCGCCACCAACATGGCCGGCCGGGGCACGGACATCCTGCTCGGCGGCAACCCCGCCGGTCTCGCGTCAGAGTTGTTGCACAAGCGTGGCCTCAATCCGGCTGAGGTGGACAAGGCGACCTACGACGCCGCGCTCGGCGAGGCGAAGCTGGTGACCCAGGAGGATCATGAACGGGTCGTCGGCGTGGGCGGCCTGCACATCATCGGCACAGAGCGCCACGACTCGCGCCGCATCGATAACCAGCTGCGCGGTCGCGCCGGCCGCCAGGGCGACCCTGGGTCCTCGCGCTTCTACCTGTCCCTCGAGGACGACCTGATGAAGCGCTTCGCCAGCGAGCGGGTGACCGGGCTGATGGAGCGTCTTGGGCTGGACGACGATGTCGCCATCGAATCCCGCCTCGTGAGCAAGACGATCGAGTCCGCCCAGAGCCGCGTCGAGGGCTTCAACTTCGACATTCGCAAGCGCGTCGTCGAATTCGACGACGTGATCAACAAGCAGCGCGAGACGATCTACGCGGAGCGCGACAAGGTGCTCCACAACGAGGACCTGGCCGAAACCGTCCAGGCGTTCCTCGACGAGGAGGTCGCTGCCCTGATTGAGACGCACCTCATCGGCGAGGACCCGCATGAGTGGAACCTCGACGGGCTGTCCCACGCGCTGCTGGCCATGGGGCTCCCGGGTGCCGGAACGTTACCTGACGAGCTGTGGGACATCGGTGGGCGCGATCTGATCGCCGAGCATGTCCGCAGGCTCGCCGAGGACCGGCTGGCGGCCCGCGTCGCGGAAGTCGGCGAAGCGGACTGGGCGATGGTCGAGCGACTCGTCCTGATCCGCACGATCGACTCGCTCTGGGTGGAGCACCTGACCGAGGTTGACGACATGCGCCGCGGGATCGGCCTGCGCGGGTATGCCCAGCAAGACCCGCTCAACGAGTTCCGTCGTGAGGCCTATCGGCTGTACGAGGAACTGGGCGACCTGATCCGCCACGGTGTGGCGTCGTCGATCTTCCGGGTCACCGTTACTCGCGGACAGGGGGGGGCAGCCCAGTTCCTAGTACAGCCGATAGGCCTCACGACGGAACTCGTT
>JANPDO010000274.1:0-7057 GCA_031431535.1 Chloroflexota bacterium | reverse complement strand
GACGAGTTCCTTGCCGGATGCCAGGCGGGCGATCGCATGTCCGACGGCGGTCGAGCCAGTGAACCCGACCACAACGACATCGGGGTGCTGGACCAGCGCCGAGGCCATCTCCACCGACGGTCCGGTCAAGAGGCTGAACAGGCCGTCCGGCACCCCGGCCTCGACGATGCATTCGGCCAGCAGGGCCGCGATCCCGGCGGTCGTCGGCGCCGGTTTCAGGATCACGCTGTTGCCGCTGGCCAGGGCGGGCCCGACGTACTCCACCGGGATATTGATCGGGAAGTTCCAGGGCGTGATCGCGACGCACACGCCGCGCGGCTGGCGGAAGGTCATGACCCGCTTGCGCGGATCCTCGACGGGGATCGTGTCGCCGGTCAGACGGCGCGCTTCGGCCGCCGCGAGTCGGAACCCGTTAGCCGCCGACGCGACTTCACCGATCGCCTCGGCCCTCGGTTTGCCGTGCTCCACGACCAGGTCCTCGGCAATCTGCGCGCGACGGCTGTCGATGACGTCCGCCACGCGTTCCATCTCCGCCGCCCGTTCGAACGGTGTCCGCCAGCGATGCATTTCGAAGGCCTCGCCAGCCAGCGCGACCGTTCGATCGACGTCATTCGCGCTTGCCGCGGCCACGTGGGCCACTGGCTCACCGGAGACCGGGCTCCGAACGAGGGCGGTCTCCCCGTTCGCAGGGTCCGTCCACTGGCCGCCGACAAGGAGACGGTGGTGTCGGACTTGCACGGTGGCTGGGGAGGCCATGCTTCCTTTCCCGGACCGCGGGCATCGGAGGTCTGGATTTCGCCGACCACGGTGCGAAGTCGTGAAATCACACTGTCGAGTCGCTGTCATACTAAACCTGTACGCGACAGCCGGTCAATGACCAAACGACCACTGGGTGCCGCGAATACGGACGCTGATGGAGGCACTGGCTTGACCGGGATATCGGCGCCGTGGACGCAGAGGAAGTTCCGTCGGTGGGTCCGATGACTCGCCGCGTCGCACTCGTGGGGCTCAGCTGGATCGCCACCGATCATGCCGCCGAGGCAGCAGATCCGACGGTTGGAACCGCGATCCCGTACAGCCATGCGGCGGCGATCGCCGCCATCCCGGAACTGGAGATCGTGGCCGGGTGCGACATCTCCGAAGCGGCCCGGAATCAGTTTCTGGAACGCTGGTCGGGCCGCTGGCCAAACCTGCGTGTCTACGCAGACTATCGCGAGATGCTCCAGACCGAACGCACCGAGCTGGTCTGCGTCGTCACTCCGGACCATCTCCACGCCGCCGTGGTGGAGGCGGCCGTCGAGGCCGGTGTTCGTGGCATCTTCTGCGAGAAGCCCTTGGCCACCACGCTGGCCGAGGCCGACGCGATCGTGAACGCGGTTCGCGGTGCCGGGGTGACGATGAACGTCAACTACACCCGGCGCTGGTTCCCGGAGTTCGTCGAGGCCCGCAGGCTCATTCGGTCCGGCTCCCTTGGCAACTTGTCGCAGATCGTCGTCCAACTCGGCGGCCCGCGATCAATGTTGTTTCGCAATCACACCCACGCCATCGATCTGATCAACTTCCTGGCCGATTCGGAACCGGTCTGGGTCTGGGCGGAGCTGGAGCGCGGTTTCGAGTTCTATGGGACGGCATACAAGGGTGACGGCGGGAACGATCCGGCCACCGAGCCCGGCGCCAACTACTACATCGCCTATGCGAACGGCGTACGGGCGTATCTGACCGGGGTCAAGGATACGGTGGGTCTCGAAATGTCCGTCAGCCTCACCCTCCCGTTGGCGCGCGTGGTCGTGGACCTCGAGGGGATCCGGGTGCACTCGGTCTACCACGAGGACATCCGGACCAAGCCCGGCGTCACGACCATCCAGCGCCCGCTCCCGCGCTGGACGGTCGCCGGGATGCAAGCTGCGATCATCGACCTCGTGACGGCGATGGATGAGGGTCGCGATCCGGCGAGCCCGCCGGAGGCGGCGCGGATGACCGTGGCCATCACGCAGGCGATTCTC
The DNA here is from genome assembly GCA_031431535.1 of Chloroflexota bacterium. GTDB lineage: Bacteria > Chloroflexota > Limnocylindria > Limnocylindrales > CSP1-4 > SPCO01. Next base: position 5,054 of record JANPDO010000274.1, on the reverse strand, counting down.
GAATCACAGGCTCGCGGCAACATCAAGGTCCAACTCTCGGAGTTCGCGCCGGGGGCTCGGTAGACTCACCGGAGACTCGTCAACCGCCGCACCGGCAGCACACACAGGAGGCCTTCGTCATGCGACTTGCCAGCTATCGCGGTTCAAACGGTGCCGCGCGCAGCGCGGTGGTGATCGGTGCGGCCGGAGCGGAGCGACTCCTGGACCTTGCCGACGGCTCGGGCGGGCGCGTGCCGGCCGGCGACCTGCTGGCCCTGTTCGAGGCGGGGCCCGGGGCCATGACTGCCGCGCGCGAAGTCGAAGCCAGGGGCGGAGCCGGTGTCCCGCTGAGCTCAGTCAAACTGCTCGCCCCGATCCAGCGCCCTGGCAAGCTGCTCGCGGTCGCGGGGAACTTCCAGGCGCATATCGAGGAGGGCGGCGGCACTCGGGTCGACAAGGCGAAGATCGTGCCGAAGCTCTTCATGAAGCCGTCGTCCTCGATCATCGGCCCGGGCGAGGCCGTCACCCTGCCAACCGTCTCCAACGCTCTTGACTGGGAACTGGAACTGGCCATCGTCATCGGAACGGGCGGACGCGACATCCCGGTCGCGAAGGCCCGCGACCACATTGGCGGCTACTCCGTGATCAACGACATCTCTGCGCGGGCAATGCAGTGGGGCGTGGCGGGTCGCGAGCCGGGGGGATTCGATGACTTCTTCGACTGGCTCAACGGCAAGTGGGGCGATGGCTTTGCGGCCTGGGGGCCGTGGATCACCACGACCGATGCCGTCAAGCCGGACCCGAACCAGCTCGAAATGACGCTCAAGGTCAACGACAAGGTCTGGCAGCACGGTTCCACCTCGGACATGATCTTCAGCCCCGAGGAGATCATTGCCCATGCTTCGCGCTGGATGACCCTGGAGCCCGGAGACATGATCGCTGGCGGGACCCTCGATGGCACCGGTGACGCCGTGAGCGTCTATCTCAAGGCCGGTGATGTCATGACCGGCTGGATCGGAGACCTCGGGACGCTGATCACACCAGTCGTGGCGGCCGGCTGACCATGGGCACCCCTATCCGGTTTGGAGTCGTGGGGTCCGGGTTTATGGGCCAGACCTGGGCCAGGGTCATCGCCGGCCACGTTCCGGAGGCCCGCCTGGTGGCGGTGGCCGGCGGCCGCGGCGCCGCCGACCTGGCTCGCCAACACGGGGTGGATGCCCTCGAATCGGCCGACCTGTTCGCCCGCGGTGACATCGACGCCGTCGTCATCGCCACGCCCGTGCCAACACATCGTCCGTTGAGCGAATCGGCTGCCCGGGCAGGCAAGCACGTCCTCGTGGAAAAGCCGATGACCCAGACGCGGGCGGACGCGGACGCCATGGTGGCGGCCGCAGATGCGGCCGGGGTCCGCCTGGCGGTCGTCTCCCAGCACCGCTATCGGGGCGCGCCGATGGCCGCCAAGGCGGCGATCGAGGCGGGGCGGCTTGGCGGGATCCGGATGATCCGGGTCTTCGGGCCGAACGCGGGCTGGGACATCCCGGTCGATTCATGGAACTCGGACAGTGCCCAGGTCACCCCGTTCATGGACTGGGGGGCGCTCGCCTGCGACATCGTGCGCTGGCTGACCGGCGCGGAGGCCACCCTCGTCTTTGGCCAGTTTGCCCGATACACCGACTCTGGCCCGACGGGCCAGAGTTCGATGGTCCACTACGCCCTCGACGGCGGCGCGATGGTCCAGATCTGGCTGACCTATGAGCTGCCGGAACCCAGCCTCGGTTCGGCGATGCAACTGCTGATCACCGGGTCGGACGGGATCATGGAGCTGGACTCCTACGGCACGGTCCGCCTGGGCACGCCCGCCGCCGGCTGGCAGACGATCTACGAGCAGACGCCCTTCGACCCGCTCAACCCGGACGATCCGATCCGACTGCAGGCCTACGCCTCGCAACTGCGCGACCTGATCCGGGCCATAGGCGATGCCACGGACCCGTTCGTGAGCGGCCGGCAGGGCGCGTTGACCACGTCCATGCTGGAGGCCGCCGAGCGATCCGCCGCGACCGGCCAGACCGTCCGCCTGCCACTCGGAGGCTGAATCCCTTGCGCCCTAACAAGCTCCGCCAGCTGATCACGGAGGGCAAGCCCTCGATCGGCACCCACCTGCACACGACCTGGCCGTCGGTGGTCGAGGTGGTCGGGCACACCCGGCGCTTCGACTATGTGGAATTTTCCGGCGAGTACGCCCCGTACGACCTGCACGGCCTGGACAATTTCTGCCGCGCCGCAGAGCTCGTTGATCTTGGGGCGATGATCAAACTGGACCAGGCGCCCCGTTCCTGGCTTGCGCAGCGGGCGATCGGCGCGGGTTTCCAGTCCGTCCTGTTCGCCGACATCCGCACCGCCGATGACGCCCGCGAGTGCGTCCGCGTCACCCGGCCGGACACCCCGCACGGCATGGGCACCTATGGCGCGGCGGATCGCCGGCACTCCTACTGGGGGCAGGCCGGCTCGGCCGACTATGTCCGGGCGCTCAAAGAGATCGTCATCGTCCTCATGATCGAGAAGCAGAGCGCGGTGGACAACCTCGATGAGATCCTGGCGGTGCCCGGAATCGACATGATCCAATGGGGTCCGGCGGACTACGCCATGAGCATCGGCCGGCCGGGCGGCTGGTACGACCCGGACGTCAAGGAGGTGGAGCGTGACGTCCTTGCCCGTTGCATCAAGGCCGGGATCCCACCCCGGGCGGAGATCACGGACCCCTCCGAGGCACAGTATTACCTCGACATCGGCGTCAAGGACTTCTGCATTGGGACGGATCTGAACATCCTCTATGCGTGGCTCGACGAGCGGGGCGGCGTACTCGGTGAGATCGTCGGGCGCGACGCACCATCGAGAACCGCGTAAGGAGGCGCTGATGTTCACGACCTTGCGGGAGGCCACGCGCGAGGACTGGGATCGGATCGATTCGCTCGATGCCGCACGGACGGACTACGCGGCGGCTCCCCTCGCCCTGCTCGAGTCCCTGCGCGGCGGCGATGCCGGCGGCTACACGCTGAACCCCTACGACCACAGCCTTCAGGCCGCGACCCGCGCGCTCCGAGCCGGCGAATCGGCTGAAATGGTCGTGTGCATCCTGTTCCATGACGCAGCGGACCGACTTGCCCCGACCAACCACGGACAGATCGCCGCAGAGCTGTTGCAACCGTTCGTTTCAGCGGACCACTACTGGATGGTCCGGATGCACGGCCTCTTCCAGAAGGAGAACTTCACGAACCACGCGTACTGGGGCAGCGGGGTCATGGATGGGCTGCTCGAACCGCATCGGGATCATCCGGCCTTCGAGCTGACCCGGCGTTTCTGCCGTGACTACGACGCGCCGTCGTTCGATCCGGCGTACGAATCCCTGCCGCTCGAAGCGTTCATGCCCCAGGTCCGTGAGGTGTTCGACCGGCCGTACGCCTACAGCGCCTGAAGCTCCAGGGTGTGCCGTTCAGGCTGGTGCCGGGGCTCGCGCGCCCGCGCCAGGGCGCCCGCGGCGGCGCACCGAAGGCCCCGGGCTTCAAACAGGCCCACGGGCTCCGCGGCCTCAAACGGTCAGACGCAACCAGCGGATGTTCTTGATGCAGTCCTCCTCGCACCAGAAGACGAGGAAGACGCTCCCGTCCGGCTCCAGGACCATCTGCGGGAACCCGAACTTGAGCTGGACCAGCTCCGCGCCGGGCGTGCTTTCCCCGGCCATCCCCGACGACTGGCCGCGCCATAGGTTCACGGTTTCGAGGTTGACCCAGTGGTCGCCGTCGAGTCGAGCCGTCGTCGCCCAGAGACCGGGCTCATCGTTGCGGCGATAGGCGGCCAGGATCCGCCCGCCCGGGAGTTCGATCATCTTCGTCGTCTGGGCCTGAAAGCCGGTCAGCCCGTGGAGGTCAAAGGTGTGCCCATCGTGGCTGATCGCATACGGCGTCGGCTGCGTCTTGTTGGTCTTCAAGTCGACGCACCATGAGACCGACAGGAGGCGTCCGTCGCGAAGTTCCAGCAAGGACTGCTCCCAGTGAAGGACTCGCTCCGCCCAGCGATCGAATTCAACGATGTACGAGGGCCACGTCCTGCCCTGGTCCGCCGAAACCAGGAGGATCGCGTTCATCCCGTTCGGTGCGTCGCCGTCCCAGCCCATCCAGGTGGAGCACGGCCAGACCCAGCGACCATCGCGTAATTCGACGATCGAATGACAGACCTCGAACGACGGGCCGACCAGGGGCGGCGTGATGCGCTCGAGGTCGCTCCAGGTGTGCCCGCGATCGCGGCTGCGCAACAGGACCAGCTGCGTCTCGACGTAACCGGTTGTCTCCGCGTTGACCACGCTCTGCTCGGGGTCGTCCCGGTACATCAGGGCTCCCATCGCCACCACCGACCCGTCCGAAACGCGGTTGGTCCGCACCGAATGGGTGGTCGCGCGCCCCGGCGGGTCCGCGAACAGCCGAGTCGGCGCCGACCAGCTGGCACCCCCATCGGTCGAGCGGGTGGCGTGCGTGCTGTAGTCGAGCGCCGCGTCGGCCGACGCGATATCGAACGTGACGAGCAGTTCGCCGTCATCGAAGCGGACCATCGTCGGATGCCAGGCTTGGTTCGAGCGCAGGTCCGGACGTGGGTTTCGGTAGACCAGGCCGGTCTCGCGAACGTCGATCATCTGGCGGGTCCTCGTGGCGTTCAGGGGCGGAGCAAATGACATGATGCTATAGATTCACAGGCCACGTACAGTGTCCCTGTACTCACCGGTGTTGGGGTTCGCTGGTGGACTTTTGGCGAGCCCGCGCGGCCGGTGGTGATCCCGACGCGGCCGGTAGTGATCCCGACCCGACTACCAGTCGCGCTTGGCTGGCCCAACCTAGTTGATACCGGTCAGCGTGCAGTCCTCGGTCCGCGGTGTCGCCTGCCAGTCGCGCCTGATGGGCCAGTGTCGAGGATGCGGACCGTTCGGTCCTCGGTGTCGACTGCCAGTCGCGCCTGATGGGCCAGTGTCGAGGATGCCGACCGATGCCGACCGATGCGGACCGTTCGGTCCTCGGTGTCGACTGCCA
>JANPDO010000273.1:0-5492 GCA_031431535.1 Chloroflexota bacterium | reverse complement strand
GCCCGGAATCGGGTAAGCGAGGCCGGAATCGGGACGCACCTGAGCGTGGACCTGGGCTGATGACCCGCCCGACCGGCCTGTCCGTCTCCGTACCAGTCCGTGGGTGCGGTTATGCGCCTTGCGTGGACCTTGCGGGGACCTCGCCGAGGACCGTCAACAACGTGCCCAGGCCCGCTAGGCGCCGAGCTGGTCCAGGATTGCCGCCAGCTCCGCGGCATCGGCGGCGATGGCTGTTGGGGCCTCATTGGCCGGGAGCGCCTCGACCTGTTCGCGGGTCGTGACTCCAGTCAGCATGAACACGCAGCGGGCGCCCACAGCGCGGGCCGCGGCGAGGTCTGTCCCGATCCCGTCGCCGATCATGATCGCCTCGGACGGGTGGCGGCCAACGGCGTGTGCGGCGGCTTCCAGCAGGTACGGGGCGGGCTTGCCGATGGAGATGGGCACGATCCCGGTCGCCGCCTCCACCGCGGCGACGAGCGAGCCGGCACCCGGGCGCAGGCCGCGCTCGGTCGGGTAGACGGGGTCGCGGTTGGTGGCGATGAAGTGGGCGCCGGCTCGAATGCAGTCCGCGGCCACGGCCAGGCGCGCGTAGGTCAGGTTGGGGTCCAGCCCGACCACGACTGCATCCGGGTTCCCGGCCGCAGTGAACCCGTCGATCCCCTCCTGGCCGACCCTCGTGGCCGCGTGGGCGGCGCCCACCACGTTGTAGCCCTCGTCGCGCAACTCCCGTTCGAGCCCGCCCGCGCCCAGGACCAGCACCCGCCGGATCTCCGGATCGTGTTCCTTGAGATAGAGGGCGGTGGCCCGCGCGGACGAGACGACCGTTTTCGGGCTGACCGGGGCACCCATCGCCGCCAATCGGGTCTGGTAATCGGCCCGGTAGTGCATCGAATTGTTCGTGACGTAGACGATGTCATCGCCCCGTGCGGCCCGGTCAGCGAGAACTCCGGCGACCCCAGGCACGGGATCCGAGCCGCGATAGACAACCCCGTCGAGATCGACCAGCAGCAGGAGGCTCACGGGTCGGATCGTAGCCGCGCACCTGCGGCCGCGTACGATAGGGCCCATGCCCGCCCCGGATCGCAATCCGCTCGCCGCCACACATCGACTGCTGGTCGACGGCACGAACCTGCTCCACAGCCTGTCGCGGATGGCTGGGACCGGCCGCGCGACCGGCGTGGCACCCCCTGCGGCGCTGATCGGGCGGCTCCGCGCGGTGGTCCCGGCTCAGGTCGGGATTGAACTGATCTTCGACGGCCCGCCCGAGCGCGGCCTGCGCGGCGAGCGGATTGCGGCCGGGACATCGGTCCGTTACAGCGGCCCCCGTAGCGCCGACGCGGTGATCCTCGCCCTGATCGATGACGTTCGACTGGTCGACGGTCCAGATGGCACCGCCGGGCTCCTGGTCGTCACCGACGATCGCGACCTCCGTCATGAATCGCGGATGCGGGGCGCCCGGACCGCGGGCTCCAGATGGCTGCTCGGTCGCCTCGACAGCGGTCGCGGGGGCGGCGCTCGACTCTCGACGGCATCGATCGGAAACCCCCGCGCGCCGCGCCCGATCCCGGCCGCGTCAGCCGCCGCACAGAGTGACGGCGATCCGGCCGAAACCGATCGTCCCGGTTGGCGTCCGGGGCGCGGCGCGACCACGAAACGAGGGAATCCACACCGGTCCCCGAAGGCGGGTGGGGCTGGTAGGATGCCGGGGTGAATCTCGTCGACGTCCTCGATGCCGTCTGGAAGCAGATCCTCGAGATCACCTCCATCTTCGTGCTGCCCAACTGGGGCGACGTCATCGGCCTGCTGCCCGTGCTGGTCGTGCTCGGCCTCGTCGCGCCATTCCTGACCTTCGTCGCGCTCGGCATGGTCATCTACGTAGCCCGCAGGCCACGGGTCAAGGTCGCATTCGAGGAGGGGCCGCGGGTCGCCGAGATCGGCCCGGGTGGCGAGCCGATCTTCCCGGTAGGCCTCCCGTACTGTCGCCGCGACGCCCTGACCTTCCCGTCCGGCACGCAGCGCTGTGACCGTTGTCACGACCAGCTGGCCGTTGTCTGCCCGATGTGCAGCACCGGGCGTTCCGCGCGTCTCGACACCTGTGCTGATTGCGGCCTCGTGCTCAAGGTCAAGCCTCGGGCAGTCGCCGTTCGCTCGTCCGCCGGTCCCAGGCCCGGCGGCGCGGCCGCGGCCTGATTCGCCGCAGCGCCCTGACAACGCAGCGATAGAGACGGCGGCAGCGATGGCGGCAGCGACCTGAGGATGGAGGCGCTTTCGTCCGGCCTGTTCTCGCTCGGCGTGATCTTCATCGCGCTCGGGTTCGCGGCCCATGTGGGGCACGCGGTGATGCTGGCCAACGGGCGGCGGACACTCCCCGTCCTTGCCACAGCGCAGCAGCCGGCGTACGCCGGCGTCGTGACCGGCTCATTCGTCGCCGCCAGGGTCCAGGCCGCCGCGGGCGGCCCCAGCACCGCGGCCTCACCCAGCCCCCTCTCGGGCGCCGCACTTGGACTCAGCCTCGTGGGCTGGCTGGCGCTCGGCGCCTCGCTGGCGTTGCGGGCCGTCATCGTCGGTCGTGGCCCATGGGGCAACATGTTCGAGTTCAGCGTCGCCTTCGCGTTCTCGATGGTCGGCGGCTATCTCTACCTCCAGCGCCGCTACCCGATCCGCGCGATCGGCTTCCTCCCACTCGGCGTTGCCCTGGGGATGCTGCTCTACGCCTCGAGCCTGCCGTCCGAGATCAAGCCGCTGGTGCCGGCCCTCCAGAACGCGCCGCTGCTCACGATCCACGTCGGGATGGCCGTCCTGAGCTACGGAATCTTCGCCACGAGCTTCGCAGCCGGCGTGGCATACCTGATCCAGGGCCAGAACGACCGGTTCGCCTGGCTGCCGTCGCATAAGGTCCTTGATGAGGCGGCCTACCGGGCCGTGATCATCGGCTTCCCGATCTTCGCGACCATGATCATCCTGGGGTCGTGGTGGGCCTCGATCGCCTGGTCACGCTACTGGGGCTGGGACCCCAAGGAGACCGCAGCCCTTGTCACCTGGCTCACCTACGCGGTCTACCTCCACGCCCGCAACCAGCGTTCGTGGGCCGGGCGCCCGGCCGCGCTGCTGCTGGTCGTCGGTTTCGGCATGGTGCTGGTCACCTACTCCGGCTCGCTCTGGTTCAGCGGCCTGCACGCCTACAGCGGGTTATAGGCGGGGATCTTCAGGGACCTGCCTCGGCTGAGCGGGAGGCCCGCCGAGCCCGAGGTCCCACGCCCCGGATCCCCCGCGGTCCTACGCCCCGGATCCCCGCGCATCATGAACAACTTGCACCCCAGCCACGGTATGGCCGATCGGTCGGAGGGGCGGTCGTGATCTCGCCCCACCGCGCCCTTTCCGGGTCCGAGAACCGCCCCAACATGCACCCGGGGCACGGTACGAATGCCGATGGGCTCGGGTGCACCCTTCAAGCCCGTCCCTCCTGTCATAGCGTGGCTCACGTGCAAGTCCTTCATGTTCCGCGCCGGGCCACTCCTCCGCGCCGGGCCACTCCGCCGCGCCGGGCCGCCTCCGCGCCGGCCCACTCCTCCGCGCCGGTCCTGCTCCTCCGCGCCGGCCCACGCTCATCCGCGCGGGTCCCGCGCCTATCACCCCGAACAAGGCCCGCGCTCATCCCGCCAGCCGACGAACGCTGGTCGGCCACACTCAATCGGTGGCCTCGACGGCCGCCTCACGGACCAGGCCACGCTGGGTCGGCTCGGGGCGGCGGCGAACGCGGTGTCGAGCCGCGTACGCGCCCAGGTTCAGGCCGCTCTCGACTCGACCCCAAAACGACAGTGCCGCGAGCGGACTTTCGGGTCGGGCGAGCCAACCTCGGATGGCCCGACCATCGGACGGGAACGCATTTCGAAGCAGGACGCGGTACCGGGCGAGCCGGGCGCGATTGGTTCGACCATCGGCAACGATCACCCAGACCGATACCGTATGCGCAGCCCAGCCACGTTCCGCGGCAATCCGGCCCGCCAGCCGCCGCCTTTGGTTCATCTGCCCGATCAGTTCGTTGACGTCGACGACATCGGTCTTGAGCTCGATGACGATCAGGGCCCGATGACCCGGGTGCCAGGCGAGAATGTCGATCACGCCGCGCTCGCCGTAGATGGAGAACGAGACCTCGGGCGCAAGAATCCAGTCGGACCGCTCCAGGGAGAACCACCGGGCAACCGACTCGTGCAGGCCGGCATGACGGCCATTCACCAGGCGATCGAGATCGGCGCCCCTCGATCGAGCGCTCAAGGTGATCTGGATATCGAGCGCCTTCGCCGCCGAGAGGATGGTCCCGAGCGCCGCGCGCTCGAGATGGCCCCGCTCAAGTCTGGAGATGAACGACGGATCGACACCGACCTTCTCGGCCACGTCCAGCTGTCGGAGGCCGCGTCGAATTCGGACGGCGCGAAACCGGACGCCGAGTTGTTGAAGCTGATCCACACCGCAACTCTGCCGATTGCCTCTACACCGGCAATTGTTCGCCGCTTGTCGCGCGATCATCGGGCCAGGCCGGACGACCCGCCGCGTACGTCGGGGGGCGCCACGTCGCCCGATTGGCCGTGCTCGCCGCGTCCGCCGGGACCGCCTGCCAGGCAGAAAGAACATTTGTTCGAGATGATGTCTGTGGACAAGCCGGTTTGGGATCGTGGACAACCCACCCCCGAGCCGTGGAGGATCGCGCTTCCGACGTGGATATCACCCGATCAGGGGTGGATAGCCGCCACCTGGGTAGTACACGCCCGAACCACCATATCTAGCGCTCTGCACCCAATCGCAACCACAACATCTTGTGGTTTGGTGCTTGACGGCCGACCGCTCGAGGCGTAATGTTCATCGGGTCGCCTGATCGAACGAGACGCCCAACACGCCCCTCCGCCGACCGGATTCGTCGGCCCGAGGTGCGGCCCCCAGACCATCTCGGGACACCGACGACGCAATCGGTGGCAGCTACACCACAGCGACCCACGCGGAGGAGCGAGGAACATGGCACCAGCAGCGAGCGAGGCGACCCCGGTCATGGCCCCCAAGACCCAGTCCACACCCACGACCGGGCAAACCAACGGGCAAACCGCCGGCCAGACCACGGCCACGGCCACGGCTGCCCCTGGCCCCACGACGGCCACCGCCCCCGCTGCCCACGCCCACCTGACCGGCCCGTATGGCGCCAGCTTCGGCGGCCTCACTCCAGACGGCACAGCCGCCCGCGGCCTCACCTTCGAACGCCGCTTCACCACCCCCGGCGTCCATCCGTACGACGAGATCACCTGGGAGTACCGCACCGCCGGCATCGCCAACGAAAGCGGCAAGTCCGTCTTCGAGCAGAAGGACGTGGAGGTCCCCTCGGGCTGGTCGCAGCTCGCGACCAACGTGGTGGTCTCCAAGTACTTCCGCGGCGCCGTCGGCCACCCCGGCCGCGAGACGAGCGTCAAGCAGCTCGTGGGCCGCGTCGTGGACACCATCACCGG
>JANPDO010000272.1:0-13647 GCA_031431535.1 Chloroflexota bacterium | reverse complement strand
GTCGAGGTGATTCGGCCGGCACTCGCAGGCGGGCGCCTTGTGCTGTGCGCTCGGTTCTCCGACTCGACCCTCGCCTACCAGGGGTTTGGTTCCGGCGTCCCGCTCGCCCGGCTTCGCAGCGCGGAAGAACTGGCGACCGACGGGCTCCGCCCGGATCTCACCATCCTCCTTGACGTCCCGGTGGAGGTGGGACTGGCGCGAGTGGCGCCCGGCGATGTGACCCGCTTCGAATCCGAGTTCGACCTCGCCTTCCATCGTCGGGTACGTGACGGATTCCTGACGCTTGCCGCGGCCTCCCCGGACCGTTTCGTCGTCATCGATGGGACCCGCACGGTCGAGGCGGTGACAGCCGCTGTCCGGATCGCCGCGGACCGCCTGCTCGGCCCATTTGAACCGAAACCGCTGGCGGAACGCACTAGTCGATGAACGCATCCGACCAGCCGCCGGGGCGTGCCTCATCTAGCGTGGACGAGGCCGATCGGGCGGCATTGTTGAGGATCGCCGACGGAGAGCTCGCTGCTCTCGAGGACCTGTACGACCGCTACAAGACGATGGCTTACTCGATCGCCTACCGAATCACCAACGACGCCACCCTCGCCGAGGACGTGGTGCAGGACGCCTTCCTCGGGGCATGGCGTAATGCGGGCCTCTATGTGACCGGTCGCGGCAGTGTGAAGACCTGGTTGCTGGCTATCGTCCACCACCGCTCCATCGACGCGATCCGGAGGCGCCGGCCGACCAATGAGCTGCCCGAACTCGACGCACCAATGCCCGAGGCTCTGACCGTGCCCGATATCTGGGCCGAGGTGTCCGCGAGCCTCGATGCGGTCACCGTGCGGGCGGCGCTCGGCGCCCTGTCCGACGTCCAGCGCGAAGCACTCGAACTCGCCTACTTCGCGGGGCTGACCCAGCAGGAGATCGCGGGGCGGACTGGAGCGCCGCTGGGGACCGTCAAGAGTCGAATGCGCCTGGGGCTCCTCGCGATGCGCCGAGCGTTAATGGTGGGTGCGCCATGAGCGGCCCATCCGTTGTGCGCGAATTGACCTGCGACGAGGTTCGCGTCATGGCCGGTGCCTTCGTTCTCGGGGCGCTCGAGGCTGCCGACGCAGCAGCGGTCCGCGCACACCTGGCCACCTGTCGCGAGGCACACGAGGAGATTGCGGAGCTCGGGTCGGTGGTGCCGGCGTTCTTCGAGATCGTCCCCCTCGTGGAGCCGCCCGCCGACCTGAAGGCGCGGATCATGGCCGCGGCCGCTGCGGATGCTGCGGCTGCGACGCAACGAGGTCGTGCGGCTCGCCCCGCGCATTCGGCAGTCCCTGCGGGGGTTCGACTCGACGGAGCGGGGGCGACCGATGCCCCCGCGACCGTCTCGCCTGCGGCTGCGCCGGTCCCGTTCCCGACAAGTCGATTGGGCCCTCGCCGCGTGCCGACGACGACCGGCACATGGGCGTTGCGCATCGCGGCCGTCCTGGCCATCTCGACACTGGGTGGCTGGAATCTCGTGCTCCAGAACCAATTGAACGAGGCCCAGCAGGGCGACCGGAACCTGGCCGCGATTCTGGATGCGGCCGCGCGGCCCGGATCGCTGACGGCCGTCCTCGCCGGCGACGGTGGCGCAGGTTCCGGGCTCGCTGCGGTCGACGCCGCCGGTCATTTGACGATCGCCATGCGTGACCTCCCACCCACGACCGGCAGCGCCGTATACGAGGCCTGGGTGATCGGCGGCGACGGTATCCCTGTCCCGCTCGGCAGCTTCCAGGTCGGCCCTACCGGGGTCGCCTATTTCGAAAGCTCAGGCCTCCCATCCGCGGAGGGAATCGTACTGGCGCTCACCCTCGAGCCCGGACCTGGTGCGACCTCGCCAACCCTGCCGATCATCTCCAAGGGCGTCGCGACGGCTCCCGGCTGACCAATGGGCAGCGGTGCCCCTGGACTTAGGGGTAGCCGGCGGCCCGTTGACGATCATCGCGCTCATGGAGCGCTTCCGGTCTACTCGCCCGGCCCAGCAGCGGCTCGCCGACTATTCGGCCCCGACGGGATCCTCGTGATGACGATGAAGTCCTGAACCCGTAGGACCGCTTTCCGGACGAATGAACGTGGTCCGCCCCCAGATTCAGCAGGCTTTGCCGATTTCGGTCAAGTCCACGAGGCATTCATCCGGAATTCGGTACTGGCCGTACCGGGGGCGCGGCCGGGCGTCGCACCGGCGCTTGCCGTGTCTCGTTCTCACCGAGGAACATCACTAATCCGCAACCTCGATGGCGCGTCAGCGTTAGCCGGCGGGGCACGAATAGGAGCCGTTGCCTGGCCAGAGGGCCGTGCCGTCCGGATGGCGAGCGAGCCGGAATGGCATCTGGCGGCGGGCCGCGAGCCTCGGCGAGCGGACCTGGCCTGTTCGCCGGGCCGGCCTAGGAGCCGATGAGGCGCTGCGCCTCGGCGCGCTCGACATAGTCCAGCGCGGGACCCATCGCGAGAGCCGATTCCAGGAGGGCGAGACCGCCGCTCCGGTCGCCCCGGGAGAGTGCGATGGCGCCGTCGTGGAACCGCAGGCGAGCGTCGTCGGCGCCATCGGCGCGAGCCGCCACGATTTCAACCGCGGCCTCCTCGTACCGACCGAGCCGATAGAGCGCCCAGGCCACGAGGTCGTGCCCCGCCGGATCGGACCGGGCCGCGAGAGACGCCCGGACGGCGTCGTAGATTGCGGTCGCCGACCCGCTGTGGTCCAGCCCGAACCGCAGCAGCTGACGGTCATAGACGACCCCCTGGAGCGAACCCAGCCGTTCGATGAACCGGACGGTGTCGTGAGCCGCGTCAGCGTCGGTGATGTTGTCGGTCGCGCGGAGCAGGTCGCCCAGGAGTGCGAGCGTTTCGGGCTGTGGCGCGATGGCTGCCGCCGCCTGCAATCCCTCCACGGCGGCTTGCAGACGCCCGTCGTAGGCGTCGATCCGGGCCAGCCCGACCATGGCGCCGAGATCGGTGGGGCGAATCGTGAGGGCCGCCTCGTAGCCGACCCGCGCCGCCGCTCCGTCACCGGTCAGTCGCGCGTATTCGCCAGCCACGAACTCATAGAACCCGGCATCGATCCCGCCCGAGGCAGCGGCCTCCGCTCGTGCCGCATCCCGGGCAGAGCGCGCCAGCCGAAGGGCTTCGTCGGGCTTCCCGGTCAGGAAAGCCAGGCGGGCCAGCCTGACGTCGATCGCCGGACCGGCGGCTTGCGCGGCCAGCACGACCAGATCCCGACGCGCCGAAGCCATTAGACCCAGCTCGAGCTCCGCATCCGCCTTGGTGGCGAGCGCCCCGAGCTGCGTTGGATCGTCCTGGTAGAGGGCCTCCGCGGCGGCGAGCGCTCCGGAGAAGTCGTGGAGCGTCAGGCGGATGGCTGCCTCGAGCGCTCGCGCCGGCGCATGGGTCGGGGCGGTCGCAAGGGCGGTCCGCACAGCCGCCAGGGCACTCTCGTGGTTGTCAAGACTGCCGGTCAGCTGGCCTCGCCCGTGGTAGAGCATGGCCAGGTTGGTGGCCGAGAGGAAATCCGCGGGTTCGGCGGCGATGTTGGCCGACCAGGCCTCGATGGCTCGATCGATCTGCCCAACCGACGAGGAAGCACTGCCGACCACCGCCCCGACAGGGGCCGTGACGGTCGCTGCGTCACCCAGCAGGGTAGCGCGCGAGGAGGTGCTGGCGCGGGGCTGCAACGCCGCTGAGACATAGGTCAGGGCGACGAGAACAATGGCGGCCGCAAGCATTCCGACGGCCCTGGGCCGCCGCAGACGCATAACGTGGGTGATCGGGCGGCTCGTCGCTGCCATGGATGAGATCCCCTGAAGTCTGGCGGAGGAGAAGAGGGGCGACCCGAAAGATCGCCCCTCCCCGGGTGGTCAGTGAGGCACGCCCAGGTACGGGAATGCCGCCTGGTAGTCGCTATGCGGTCCGACGCCATCGCTGGTCACCGAGCCGTTGGTCGTGATGCCGAGCTCGATGTCGATGACATCGTCATCCAGATCGCGCCCGTTGAGCCCGCCGGCGACCGTCGCCGTGTCGTAGGTCAATACATCGGGGAGCAGGAAGTCAGCGAGGCCCTCGGCCTGGGCCACCGTGTAGTCCAGGCCACCCAGGCCGAGCACCGCGTTGATGTTGGTCAGCGTGGTGATCATGTTGGTCCGGAACTTGCCGCCAAACGCCGTCCGCTGTTGTGACGGAGGTGTGGCGTTGAACTGGTTCTTCGTCGTGCTGGCGCTGCCGTCGACGAGCCCAGTGTTGAACACCGTGTTGATCGCGGGTCGACCCATCTGGTCGCCTGGGAGCCACGCGCTGCCGTCCCACCAGGTCGTCTGGCCCCAGACCCCGATGGCACCACCGAGCTGGTCGTCCGGGACCTCGATCACGATCGCGTTCGTGTTGAGCGGCGCGAAGAAGTCGGTTGGGCCGTTCCCGAGATCGTCCGTGCCGATGTTGAAGAGCGTCCCGACGAATCCGGTCAGATCAAAGAAGAACGGGTCCGAGCGAACCCCGGCGAAGGCCCACAGGCCATCGGCGGCCTTGACCTTGCCCTTGCCATTGGTGAAGCCCTGGACGATCGGCTTGCCGCCAGTCAGCGACTGGGCGCGGCTCCCCTCGTAGGCCGTGATCTTGAAGTGCTGGTTGCCCGCGGAATCCTGGTCTCCGAAACGCACGACGTAGGCGAGGTCCTGGATGGCGTCGCCGTCGTTATCGACGTTGAGGATGTAGCGAACGTTGGTCCCGAAATTTCCGCCGAACAGGTTGATCGCGGGGTTCGTCGTCATGATGAGAACGGTCCGCGAGGCGTCCGCGCCCTGGAACGCATAGACATCGTTGATGTCGCGTTCTCCATTGACCGAGTTTGGCGCGAAGGCGTTGCCGGGGCTGCCGATGCTCCCGAAGGCCGACGCGTCGATGTGGTCGGCGGCGCTCGTGAGGAACGGCGCCGCGCCGATCGTCAATACGACGGCTGCCGCTCCGAGGATGGTGAGTTTTCGAGGACTGCGCATGCAATCGATCCTTTCCTGGGTCCGAGGTCTTTTCCGGCGCCCGCGCAGCGGACATCGGCGTAGCTCGCCCAGAGCGGTTGTCGCGACCCTCCCGCGTTGGGCTCGCCGATGGATGCGCAGCGACCGGCCGTTCGGATCAGTTGTTCCAGGACTTCGATCCAAAGTGAAGCCGATGCCGGCCGCCGGGCGCCATCACGGCAACGTGGTCCGCTGCGCGCGGGTCGTCGGCGTCGCGTCCCCGCGAGCTTCAGGTCCGGCGCGAGAAAGGGCCTCTGGTGCGGCGTGTCCGCACCCCTTCTAGCCTTCGGAAACGGCTCCTGCGGCGACTCGATCCTGGCCCTCTTCGCGAGCTCGCGCGAGCGCCTCGGACGCGGCAGCGATGAGCGATTGCGCGTCGGCGCCATCGACCGGGAAGCGGGCGACCCCAGCGGATACCGTGATCGCCCGTCCGGCGATCGGGGGCAGTGCCCGGATCCCCTCGAGCACGCGACGTGCGACCGTGACGCCGGCGGATCCTGGGGCCACGAGCACGAACTCGTCGCCCCCGATCCGCCCGACCGTGTCGACCAGGCGAACCGATTCGGCGAGCACGACCGCAACCCGGCGCAGGACTTCGTCGCCCGCCTGGTGACCGCCGCTCAGGTTGGTGGCCTGGAACCCGTCAACGTCGAACATCGCCAGCGACACCTCGCTGCCCTGGCGGGCGGCCCGGGCCAGCTCCAGTTCCAGGAGACGCGCCACGGTTCGCTCATTGGCCAACCCGGTCAGCGGGTCCGAATGCGCCAGGCGCTCGAACCATTCGGAGCGCTCCGCCGCGGTTGACGAGAGTCGAGCGCGATCGACGGCCACGGCGGCCAGCGCTGCCAGGCCTTGCAGATGGCGGCGCGTGGAAGTATCCAGGGCGTGCGGGGCGGGCCAGCCGAGGCCGAGTGTCCCGAGGGCGACCTCTGCGCCTGCGGTCACCACGATCAGCGGCAGGTAGGCCCCGACGTAGGCCGTCCCGTCCGCCATGGTCCCTTCGCGATCAAAGGTCGGGATGCGCGTCGCCGCCGCCTGGGCGAACGGATCGCCGGCATGCGCCGCGTCGAGGGCGAGTCGCGCGCGCGCGTCGTCGTCGAACCCTCGGGTGGCGGCGACCTGGAGCCCGGGCCGGTCCGGATCCTGGACGAGGATCGCCCCCATGACGGACTGGCTGCCCGCCGCGGCGGCCGCGAGCACGCCATTGAGGGCGGCCTCCAGATCGGCGCCCGTCGCAACGGCTTCGATGGCCGCAATCAGGGAAGCGCGAAGGTCGATCGTTGGTCCGTCGGTCGCCACGAAAGGCTCCTGCAGGAAGGGTGCTGGACCCGATCGGGTCATCCAAGGCCGCATCGTACACCGCGCTGATCCGCATCAATCGAGACTGGTCACGACATTTCGCCCGACCGCGTGTCGGATGTTGACCGCGGCGACCCCGCGCACCGATACTCCGCCCGTGAAGCTCATCGTCGCGATCGTTCACAACGAGGACGCTGGCGCCCTGGTCAACGGGCTCCTCGACAAGGAGTTCCGGGCCACCCGGCTGCACAGCTCCGGCGGGTTCCTCAAGCAGTCCAACGCCACGATCGTGGTCGGGGTCGAGGACGGCGACGTTGACGAGGTGATGGGGATCGTACGGACCAATTGCATCTCGAGGACGCAGGTGGTCAACCCGATGCCACCGATCATGGAGCCCGGTGAGTTCTTCATGCCCTATCCCCTTGAGGTCGAGGTGGGGGGCGCGACCGTCTTCGTCCTCCCGGTCGAGCGCTTCGAGCGGCTCTAGCGTCCGTCGCCGGGCGGCAGATGGCGGACGCGGTGCGGCAGATGGCCACGGCGGCTGACGTTCCAGCAGGGACGCGGTGGGTCGACGCGCTCGAGCCCGGCGCACCCGATATCGTCGCGGCCTGGCGTGGGATCGATGCGGGGCGGCCAATCTCGGTCCGCCGCGAGGTCCGCCGACGGGCCGGGGAGGGGAGTGCCGAGGGCGTCGCTCGACAGCTCGCTACGCTGGCGGACGCCCTGGTGACCCTGCTCGGCGGCCTGTCCGACGAAGATCTGCGGCGACCGGGCGGCGAGGAGAGCTGGAATGTGGCCCAGGCGATCGGGCACGACTGTGATGCCCGGGCGGGGCTGGCGCTCGCTGCGGCGAAGGCAGCGGCAAACCAGTGGCCGGCCGCCGCGCCGCCGGTGGTGCCCGGGGTGGCCGGCCTGGCTGACTCGGATCGCCAGACGCTTGTCCGCAAGATCGCCCAGAGCCAGCGGATCGTGGAGCGCGCCTCCCGAACCGTGGCTGGGCACGAAACGGATCCGTGCCCGCTAGAGCACTCGCTCGTTGGTCGATTGCGCTGCGGCGAGTGGCTCCTGTTCGCCGGAGTCCACGACCTCATGCACCTGGAACAGCTGCATGGCCTGATCGACCGACGGGCGACGCGATGAGCCCGGTCCGCCCGGACCTGATCGAGGCCTGGATCTTTCGTGTTCCCGCCGACGGCAGCCCCGAGTACCTGCTCATCCGTCGCGCCGAGGACCGAATCTTCCCGGGTCTGTGGCAGCCGGTGACCGGTGGCCTGCGTGCGGGCGAGACGGTGCCCACCGCTGCGCTCCGCGAGGTCGAGGAGGAGACCGGCTTTGCCGGAGACGACATCGAGGCCTTCTTCGACCTCGATCAGGTCGGCTCCTTCTATGCCGAGGATCTCGACGCGATCGTCAACAGCGTGATCTTCGCAGTCCGGGTCCGCGCCGGCTCCAAGCCCCGCTTGTCCGCCGAGCACGTCGATCTCGGGTGGGTCGGCCACGAGGAAGTCGCCCGACGGTCTGTCTGGCCGCCCTATCGCGCCTCGCTGGATCTGATCGAACGGATCGTCGTCGACCCCGGCCTTGCCCGCTGGTTCGAGCTGGACCGAGATGGCCGGCGTCTGGCCCGTCCGCCGCGGTAGGCCTCGGGCCCATCGGATACGTCCCGGTGCATTGGCGGTCGGTATTGTGCGGCTTCCCAGGAGGGTCGCACGAAACGACGATGTAGTCCTGAACTCGTGCTATCGTGACCACATGGATGTTGGTGTGCGTGAGCTGAAGGCGAAGCTGTCGGAGTATCTCGCCCGCGTCGAGGGTGGAGAGACCATCAACGTCACCAGCCGGGGACGTCGAGTCGCGTGCATCGGGCCGGCCGTTGGCGAGACGACGCTCGAGCGCGGACTGCGCGAGGGCTGGATCACGCAGAAGGTGGACCGACCGCCCGCGAAGTTCGAGCCTTTCGAGCCAATGCCCGGTACGCCGACCAGTGAGGAACTGTTCCGCCAGGATCGGGAAGATCGATTTTGACGATGTACCTGGACAGCAGCGCCCTGTTCAAACGATATGTCCGTGAAATTGGGACGGCGACGTTGTTGAAGCTGCTCGATGACGACCATCGCTGGGTCGCGGCGAACCATGTGTACCCTGAGGTCCAGATCAACCTCAGGCGGCGCCTGGCCGATGTCGATCTCGGTCCGGCGTCGGCCCTCTTCGACGAAGACTGGTCACGCATGCTGGTGGTCGATCTCGACGATCGACTTTGCCGACGTGCTGCAAGGATCGGCGCCGATTGGGGAGTTCGGACACTCGACGCCCTGCACCTGGCGGCGGCTGAACGAGCGGGTGGCGCGGAATTGACCGTCGTCACGTTTGACGAGCGGCTGGCGGCCGGTGCGCGCGCCATGGGGTTCCCCGTTGCCGGGCTCTGAATCGCCCATCGCCGGGCGGCCGGCCTGCGCGCTCCCTGCGCTGGTAGACTCGGGTTGGAGGCAGCCCACGGAGCAGCGGCGCTGGAGGCTCACTTGATGGATCGAACAAGGACTTCCGTGACCAGCCCTGCTGCGGCGCGTCGCGCCTTCCGTTCCAAGGTTGATTCGCTCCGTCCGACCTACGGGTTCGAGGACGTCTCGCTGGCGCCGGGCACGGACACCATCGAGCCCGCAGACGTCGATCTCGCGCAGTCGTTCTGCGGCATCGCGCTGCAGATCCCGATCCTGGCATCAGCCATGGACGCCGTGGTGGATGCGCGGATGGCTGGCGCCCTCGCCCGGCTCGGCGGTCTCGCCGTCCTCAATCTCGAAGGCGTTCAGACTCGCTATGACGACCCCACTGCAGTGCTCGCTCGGATCGCCACAGCGCCCGACGCGGAAGTCCAGGCCCTCCTGGCGGAGGCCTACCAGCAGCCGATCCGCGAAGAGTTGATTGCGCGGCGGCTCGAGGAGTTTCGCGCCACCGGTTCGAAGGCGGCCGTCGCGGCCACCCCGGGCGCCGCCCGCCGCTTCGGGCCGTTCTGTGCGGAGCACGGCGCGGACCTGTTCCTGGTCCAGAGCCAGGTCAGCAGCGCCCGCCATCTGGCCAGCGGCTACGACCCGCTATCCCTGGCCGATTTCACCCGCTACATGCCCATCCCGGTGGCGGTCGGGAACACGACGAACGCCGAGGCGGCCTTCGCGCTGATGGAACAAGGCGCCGCCGCGGTCTTCGTTGGCGTCGGGCCGGGTGCCGCCTGCACCACCCGAGAGGTCTTGGGCATCGGCGTGCCCCAGGTGACCGCGATCAGCGACGTCGCGGCCGCCCGGGACGCCTTCTTCGCGGAAACCGGGCGCTATGTCCCTGTCGTGGCGGACGGCGGGATGCGCCGGGGCGGGGAGCTGGCCAAGGCCGTCGCCGCGGGTGCGGACGTGCTGATGATCGGGTCGCCGCTGGCCCGTGCCGAGGAAGCCCCGGGCCGTGGCACGAACTGGGGGATGGCAGCACCGTCGCCGACGCTCCCGCGTGGGACCCGGATCAAGGTGGGCACCAGTGGCTCGCTCGAGCGGATCCTGCTCGGCCCGGCGGGGGTTGCCGACGGGTCGGAGAATCTCGTCGGGGCCCTGCGTCAATCGATGGCGGCCCTCGGCGCGCGAACGATCCGGGAGATGCAGGGGGTCGAGATGGTCTACGCGCCGTCAGCCCAGACCGAGGGCAAGGCCTGGCAACGAGCCCGCTGAGGCTGGCTCAGGCGCGGGTCGGGCTTGCAACCACGGACGAGATCGGGGACGACCTCTTCTTCGAGGGCAAGGTCGCCCGCCTGGTCACCCGCGGTCGACGCACAGGTCTGGCGCGACCGGTGGCGGTCGGTTTTGTCGATGAGCCCGATGGATCGATCGTCGTCGCGGCGGGCGATCACGCCGCCTGGGCCGACAATCTGCTGGCGGATCCGCATGCGCTGGTCGAGGTCGGGGACCGTCAGTTTCGGACCATCGCCGAGCCGCTCGATTCCGCGGATCACGCCCGGGTGATCCGGGACCTGATCCTTCGCTACGGCACACCGGCCGAGCGGCTGGGGCGCGGGGCGTCCTTTCGGCTACGGCCGATCGTTGACGACCAGGAAGTGCCCTGATGGCGATCGAAGTGACGATCGAGACCGCGATCGCCCGGCCCCCTGCGGACGTGTTTGCGCGAATCGCGGACATCGCAGCGTGGCCCGCATGGCTGATCGCCAGTGGCATCGTCGCAGTCACCCGGTCGGCCGACGGACCGATCAGCGCCGGAGAGCGGCTCCGCATTGATCAGCGTGCTGCGGGCCGCGCGGGCACGTTTGATGCCGAGGTCATGACGAGCGACGCGCCCAACCGGCTGGGGATCCGGGGCGTGGACGGCGACGGCGTTTCGATCGACATCGAGGCCGTGCTGGCGCCGAGCGAGACAGGGACCGTACTCACCTGGTCAATCCGGATCGGGCTGCCGGCGCGCTTCCGCTTCTTCGAGTCGATGGCCCGTCCGCAGGTTCAGCGCGCTGCCGCGCTCGACCTCGAGGCGCTCAGACTCCGACTGGAGTCAACGCCGGCGGCCTGATATGCGTTCTGTCCCGATTGGCGCCGGGCGCGCCTTCGCGGCGAGATACGTCCGACCCGACCGAAAACCAGGCGCGCCGGGGGCTGACCCGACCGAAAATCAGGCGCGCCGGTTCGTCGATCACGCTATTCTCGGCCGGATGTTCGATACCGTCAGCCTCTACGAGCGAGCCGGCGGAAGCCCGTTCTTCGAGGCACTCGTAACCCGCTTCTACGACGGCGTCGCCGAGGATTCTATCCTTCGGCCGATCTACCCCGACGTCGACCTTGGTCCGGCCCAGCGTCGCCTGACGCTCTTCCTGATCCAGTACTGGGGCGGGCCGCGAACCTATGACGCCGAACGGGGCCACCCCCGGCTGCGAATGCGCCACTTCCCGTTTGCGATCGGGTCCCGCGAGCGCGACCGGTGGCTACTCCACATGCGGGCCGCGATCATTGAGCTGGCGCCGCAGCCCGATATCGCCGACCAGCTGGAGGGCTACTTCGCGATGGCGGCGGAGTCAATGCGCAACCGGGACTGACGGCGCCACCGCTGACCGCCGGAGCGCCATGAACCGGGCGCAGGCGGTCCGGCCCGGTACACTGGGGCGCCAGACACCGCGGCAGGAGAGGTCATTGGCGGACACCGAGGGTTCACCCGGGCCGAGGCGCGATCGCGGCAAGACCGTTCATGGCGCCGCGGCCAACGCCGGCCACCGCGTACTGGCTCCCGATGACGCCGAGGTCGAGGCCTACCTCGAGACCGCCCTCAACGCCCCCGCGCCGGCACGCTCTCCCGACGACCAACCCGCCGGCCCCGGCGGACCTGCGACCGCGCCGGGCCCGGTCGTCGTCCTCGACTTTGGCAGCCAGTTCGCCCAGTTGATCGCCCGGCGCGTCCGCGAGCTGGAGGTCTACTCCGAGCTGCTGCCCCATGACACGCCGTTCGAGGAATTGGAGCGACGTGGCACCCGGGCGATCATCCTCTCCGGCGGCCCGAATTCAGTCTACGACGAGGCGGCTCCAAAGCCCGATCCGGCCATCTGGAGCGGCCGAATCCCGGTGCTCGGGATCTGTTATGGCGCCCAGTTGATGGCGCGCGAACTCGGTGGCGACGTCGTGCCCGCGGGCAAGCGTGAGTACGGACCAGCCAACGTCCAGATCACCCACGAAGGCGCCCTGTTTGCTGGGATCGGTCGGGAGCAACCGGTCTGGATGAGTCACGGTGATTCGATCACCCGGCTCCCGGAGGGCTTCGTCGCCACCGCGCAGACGGATTCGACGCCGTTCGCCGGCCTCCAGGCGGCCGAGCGCAACCTGTACGGCATCCAGTTTCACCCTGAAGTCGTGCACACGCCGCGAGGCCGGGACCTCCTGCGCAACTTCGTCGTCGGCATCGCGGGCATCGAGCCGTCGTGGACGGCGGCCAACTTCATCGATTCGACGGTCGCCGGCATTCGCGACCGCGTGGACACCCACGCCGCCAGGACCGCCTCCGACGGCAAGGTCATCTGCGCCTTGTCGGGTGGCGTCGACAGCGCCGTCGCCGCCGCGCTGGTCCATCGGGCGGTCGGGGATCGCCTGACCTGCATCTATGTCGACCACGGACTGATGCGCAAGAAGGAGTCGGAGCTCCTGCGGGTGACGTTCGAACGCGATCTGGGCATGAACCTGGTCATGGTCGATGCCCGCGAGCGCTTCCTGGCCCGGCTGGCCGGTGTGGAAGACCCTGAGCAGAAGCGCAGGATCATCGGCGACGAGTTCATCCGGGTCTTCGAAGAGGAGGCCGCGAAGCTTGGCCAGATCGACTTCCTGACCCAGGGCACGCTCTATCCCGACGTGATCGAGTCGGCAACGTCGGAATCGAAGACGGCCCAGAAGATCAAGACCCATCACAACGTCGGTGGTCTGCCGGCTGACCTGCGTTTCCAATTGATCGAGCCGCTGCGGTACCTGTTCAAGGACGAGGTCCGCCGGGTCGGGCTGGAACTTGGGCTTCCCGAAGCCATGGTGCTGCGTCAGCCGTTCCCGGGGCCTGGCCTCGCCATCCGGATCATCGGCGAGGTCACGCGCGAACGGCTCGATACGCTCCGCGAAGCAGACTGGATCGTGATCGACGAGATCAAGGGGGCCGGGCTCTATCGGAGCCTGTGGCAGTCGTTTGCGATCCTGACGCCAGTCCGTTCGGTCGGGGTGATGGGCGATGGGCGGACCTACGCCAACGTCGTCGCGATCCGCGCTGTGACGTCGGAGGACGGAATGACCGCCGACTGGGCGAAGCTGCCGTACGACGTTCTGGGCAAGATCTCGGCGCGGATCGTCAACGAGGTGCCCGGCGTCAATCGGGTGGTGTACGACATCAGCTCCAAGCCGCCGGCCACCATCGAATGGGAGTAGGCGGACCCATCTCACGCGTTCGGTCCCGCTCGCGCACCGGACCGATGGGCTATCGTCGGGGCCGGCTGGCGCGGTAGCATTCGCGCATGGTCAACCAACGCTGCTCGGGGAGCGCCCGATGACCGACGCCTGTTCCTGGTGCTCCACCCTGTACGCGGAGGGTGCTACGAAGTGTTCGTCGTGTGGCGCCAACCTGGTTCCCGACGGTGATGCCAACCTGCCGGGCCTGACTTCTGTGGATGCCGCTTCCATCATCCGATCCAAGTCCGCCGCGCAACCGCGCAGTCGGCTGATGTCGTGGCTCAGCGGCGAGTACGCCAGCGACGCCCCGTCGCAGGCCGAGGCCCAGGCGTACGCCCCGCCCGACCAGGAGGTTCGACGCGAGATCCTCCGCC
>JANPDO010000271.1:0-5448 GCA_031431535.1 Chloroflexota bacterium | reverse complement strand
GCTTGAGCATCATCAGGGCCACGATGATCGCGATTCCGCCGATCCCGACGGCGGCGGCCTGGATCGGTCTGGACGATCCGAGGAGCAACGCCAGATCGGCATCGGACGCGGGTGGCGGTGGGTCCTGCTTCTTGCGGACGTCGTCGAACGTCGGCATGCCGAGCGCATGGCGAAGCGCATCGAAATGAGGTGTGGCGGTCAGGTACATCCCGACCATGATTGCCAGCAGGAGTCCGACCGACGCCCACAGCCAGAACCGTCCGTCGGTCCAGTACCCGCCGGCGATTCCGGACAGTATCCCCGCCAGGAGCAGCACGCCAAGGGAAACGTAGAGCCAGTTCAGATACGCGTTGGAGAGCTCCAGAAGCGCCTGGATCCGCGTGCGATCCCGTTCGCCTCGAAGCTTGAAGGCGACCATCGCCGACGCACCGTGGACCAGGACGAAGCCGAACGCGGCCAGCACGTGGGTGAGCCGCAGAACGGGCAACCAGGCCGTCAGATCCATCGGGAACTCCCTCCATCGCGACCGGCGACGGACTCGCGTCGCGCGATGATGACACCGAGCGCAAACAGGACCAACGCGTTGACGGGATGCAGGGCGGCGAGCGCCGGCAGCGATGTGCGCGCCTGCGGCAGCGCGGTCTGGACGACGTACAGGATGAGCAGCATCAGGCTGAGCGTGATCGCCTGCCGTCCGAGGCGACCGACGACCGCCGCCAGGACGATCCCCAGGGCGAGCAGGCCGATCACGGTGTAGCCGAAGTCGATATGCAGACTGAAGTCGGCGGTGGCGTCGAAGATCGCCAGTCCGGCCAGAAAGACCTGGACGAGGACGGCGGCCACGAACAGCCACGCCAGCCAGACGTGGAGACGGCGAGCGCCATCTTGAATCATCATCCTGTCCTCATTCGACCGCGATCGTGCCGACCATCCCGGCTTCCTTGTGGCCGGGGACGGCACAGTAGAACTCGAGTGATCCGACGGCGGCCGGCTTGATCGCGACCGCGGTCGTTGAGTCCGCCGGCAGTTGGACGTGGACGTCCAGCGCATCGATATCGAAGGAGTGGGCGAAGCCGTCCTTGTTGATCACGAACAGACCGAGGACCTCGCCGTTCTTCATCTGCAGGGCCGTTTCGACGAACTTTGTCTCTACCGCGGTCACGACCCCCGTCGCGGTCGGCGCCTCGGCCACGCCGCCGGCGGCGGAGCTGGCGCTGCCAGCCAGAGCCGACGTTGCGACGGCGCCGACGACGAGCCCGCTGAGCACCGTCATCAGCGAGCCCGCACGCCCCGCACGCGTCCAGGTCTGGCGGCCCCGCCGGACGTCGAGGAAGGCCGCGATGCCACCGGCAATCGCCAAGCCGGCGCCGAGCAGCGCGAGCACCGTCGGGATGAACCCTTGGGCATCTGCGGGATGCGTCAGGGAAAAGGTGATCTGGGGCGCGAACATCAGGAGGACGAGGATCCCGGCGATGACGTGGAGGATCCAGAACCAGCTCCGACGTCGGGCCCCGGCCCACAGCCATGACGCCAGGCCCAGGACGCCGAATACCGCGATGAAAGCGGCCAGGATCGGCAGGAAGGCAGCTCCTTCGCTGTTGGGGTCTTCGGCCAGCGCCGGCAGGATGAAGGCAAAGATGAAGTAGACGAAGACGCCGACGATGAGGGCAGCTCCAACCGCCGCAAGCGACATGGCGAACGTGCGCATGGGACGCGATCCTCCATCCAGGTACCGCGTCAGTCGCGGCACAACTTCACACGGAGGTGTAGCGGTCGCGGTGTCCCGTGGTCACGGGGCCACGGTCCCGAAGTTGTCCCTGACGCTAGCCGAGTCGCCGCTCCCCACCCATGCCGGCTTCGCGGGCGCGGACGATTGCTTCGGCGCGATCGGCGACCTGGAGCTTGCTGAAGATGTTCGAGACATGATTGCGCACGGTCTTGGGCGACACAACCAGGCGCTGCGTGATGGCCTGGTTGTTCATGCCCCGGGCGACCAGCTCGAGGATCTCGCGCTCGCGCCCGGTCAACTCCGGGAACGCCTGTGGTGCGACGGCCGGGCGAGGCGACGATAGATAGGCCATCACCCGGCGCGCGACGGCTGCCCCGAAGATCGCGTCGCCGCCGGCTACGGCCCGGACCGCACGAACGATCTCGGCACGGTCGGCGCCCTTGAGGAGGTAGCCCCGTGCCCCGGCGCGCATTGCAAGGAGGACCGACTCGTCGTCCTCGTACATGGTCAGCACGAGAACGGCGATGTGCGGGCTCGTGCCGACGATGCGGCGGGTCGCCTCGATGCCATCCAGACCGGGCATGTTCAGGTCCATCAGCACCACGTCCGGTTGCAAGGCCGCCGCCCGCGCCACCGCTTCGTCGCCGGTCGCGGCCTCCCCGGTCACCTCGATGTCCCCGATCGTGGCGAGAAGGGCGCGGAGGCCGTCGCGGAAGGCGGCGTGATCATCGGCCAGGAGCAGCCGCAGCGGCTCGACCGATGTCATCATCCGACCGACGGACCGGTCGCGGGATCCATCGAGCGACGACCGATCGGCAGCCAGGCGCGCACGCGAGTACCGCCCCCTGGACGCGCCTCGATCTCGCATCGGCCGCCGAGCTCGGCTGCTCGCTCACGCATCGACGAGAGCCCGACGCCAACCCGATGTTCAGGCGGCAGGCCACGCCCATCGTCCACGATCTCGATGGTGAGCCCATCCTCATTGGCGAGGCGGAGCTCGCATCTCTGCGCGCCGGAGTGGCGCGCGGCATTGGAGAGCGCCTCGACGGCGATCCGGTAGGCGGCCACCTCGACCGCGGCCGACAGCACGGGCATCACGGCCGGCGCGTTGATCTCAACTGTCGGTGCCGAAACACCGAGCCGGTCGGCCTGCTGGCGGATCGCGCCCACCAGGCCCAGCTCATCGAGAGCCGGGGGACGAAGCTCGTAGACCAGGCGCCGGATGTCGGCCAGCGCACCCTGCGCCTCGAGCCGCAGCGCCTCGAGCATTTCGGCCGCCCCCTGGGGGTCACGTTGGGTCAGATCGGCCGCCATCTCGGCCCGCATGGCCATGCCCGCCAGCGCCGGTCCGAGGCCGTCGTGGAGATCCCGCCGCAGCCGTCGTCGCTCCTCTTCTCGGGCGGTAACCAGGCGCTCGCGGGATTGGAGCAGATCCTGGCGCAGCCCCACCTCATGAACCGCCGCTCCAGCCTGGCGGGCGAGATCCTCGAGCAAGCGCCGGTCCTCGCCGCTGAAGCCGTCCTCTCCCGGGCGCGGCGCCAGCAGCAGCCGGCCAACGGGCACGCCCCCATGGACGAGCGGGAGCGCCGGCCCGTTCTCCACCGGCCGGCCGTGGGACGCCAGGATGTGACCCGCGCCGGGCGACCCGATCTCCAGAGCCACGTAGGGCAGCCGAAGCGCCTCGGCCACGGCCTGGACGACGAGCGGGAGGACGGCTTCGGGATCGGCGGTCCACTCCAGGCGCTGGCCAAGGCGCGTAATCGCCCGCCACGGCTCGTCGCGATCGCCGAACATCAGCCGGTTGATCGCCCGTTGCAGGACGTCGCGGACGGGCAGGACCGCGACTGCCACCACACCGGTCGCGAGCAGCGAGATCGCGAACCCACGAGTCTCCCCCAGCGCGACGCTCGACACTGACACCATCCCGGCGTAGATCACCACGACCGCCAACGTGAGGCCGCCGTACACGAGCGTCCGGTTGACGACCACCTCGATATCGAACAGGCGGTAGCGGAGGATGCCCGCGGCGACGCCGAGCGGCATTGGCAGCGCCACCAGGCCGACGGCGCTCCACGGGATGAGCGGCCGGCCCGTCAGCAGCTGAGGTCCCATGAGCAAGATCACTGCTGCGAGCGATCCGGCACCGCCCCCGATGGCGGCCCAGCGGGTCTGGCTGCGCACCGCCGGCGTCGCGGCACGGAACCCGCGGACGCTGAGGGCCGCCCCAGTGACGACCGTCGGGATGATCACGAAGGACTGGATGATCGGCCACGTGCCCAGCCAGGCCAGCGTCGACGCAGAGACCAGCCCGGAGACCGCGAGGCCACCGATGTAGGCGCCGAGGGGCAACCCGTAGATGACTGCCAAGGCGCGCCGGCTCGGTCCGGCCGGCGTTGCCGTCATCGCCAGGGGGAGGTGGAGCGCCCCGGCCGGCCAGAGCAGCATGTAGAGCCCGCCGGCCGTCAGCGCGTGCAGGAGGAACGGCCAGCCGAGCGTGATGTCACTGACCTGGAGGCCGAGCAGCCACGGCAATGTGCTACCGCTCACGCCGCAGGCGGCCACCACGAGCGCGACCGCCGCCGACGCCTCGGGCCGGCGCCACAGGACGTACCCGGCAACGACCTGCAGCACAGCTGTGAAGAGAAGCACGCTCCAGTTGTCCAGCAGCACCTGGCTGACGTCGTGTCGCGCGAGCACGACGAAGACCTCGAGGGCGGCCCCCTCCCGCCGGACGCCGTAGGCGACGGCAGCCGAGCCGCTCACGTCGCTGCGGTCCAGGCCCGGATCGATCACGCCGTCGAGCCAGGCAGCGAGGGGGCGACCGCCGACCGTGGTCACGACGTCCCCTGTGGCGAGGCCGGCGGCGGGCTGATCAAGCGCCTGTATGCGGATGCCGTCGGCGGTCCAGGCGTCACTGTAGAAGTCGACGGCGGCCCCATCGGAGACGGCAACCAGGCGCAAGCCAAGGAAGGCCAGGCTCGCCAGAAGGGCTCCCGCAGCGAGGAGCCAGATTCCTGTCCGGCGCGGGCGGCCCGCTGCTGGCATCGTCATCGTCATCCCTCTCCGGTCCGCGACAGGATAGACCCCGGGGCGTGTCTCCAGCACCGGATGCCGCCGGGGAGCCGCCCCGCCGCGCCTCGCGTGCCACACTGACGCCGATGAGCGACGGCGAACTCAACCTGCGGCTGGAAGCGGCTCGGGATCGGCTGACGGAGCTCGGGCGGACGCTGCGCGACGGCGGTCCGTGGCCACTCGCCGAGCGGTTCGATCACTCACCTGAGGCCGCCTGGGGTCCGCGCGAAATCCTCGCCCATCTCGGCGAGGTTCTCCCGTACTGGCTCGGCGAGGCGGAGCGGCTGATCGACATGGCTGACGGCCCAATGCCCTTCGGGCGGGATGCCACGAACCCCGTCCGGCTGGCCATGATCGAGCGCGACCGGACGCTGCCGGTCCGCGAGCTCGAAGCCCGCGTGGCCAACGGTATCGAGCGCTGGCGCACGCGCTGGCCCGAGCTCGACGAGGCGGCGCGGGAGCGGCGCGGCCTGCATCCGGCCCTGGGGGAGATGACCGTCAGTGATCTCGCGACGCGGTTCATCGCGAAGCATCTCGAGGATCATCTCGACCAGCTCGTTGCGGCAGCTGGCGTCGAGCCGGGCACGGCCTGAGCCCGGACCCACGCTAAGCCGATGTTCATCCTCTACGCGATCCCGCTCGGGATC
>JANPDO010000270.1:0-18093 GCA_031431535.1 Chloroflexota bacterium | reverse complement strand
CAGGATGCCTCGCTCGGCCACCTCGAAGGCGAGCGCCTTGGTCAGGCCGATCACCCCGGCCTTTGCGGCAGCGTAGGCGACCGGGTTGTGCTTGCCCTCCTTGCCGGCGATCGACGAGATGTTGACGATCCGACCCCAGCCCAGCCCAAGCATGGCGGGCACCACCGCCCGGCAGCAATGGAAGACTCCGGTCAGGTCGATGTCAATCGTCCGCTGCCAGGCGTCGAGCGGCAGCTCCCAGGTCGGGATCATTCCCTCCGAAACCCCGGCGTTGTTGACGAGAATGTCGATCCGGCCGGCCCAGGCCAGGGTGGCGGCGACCATCGCCTCGACCGACGGGTAAGACGTGACATCCACGACAACGGCGAGTGCCCGGTCCCCCGACGGGTCGAGCCGTCGGGCGAGCGCCTCGGCCGGCTCGAGGATCACGTCGCCGACCACCACCCGGACGCCGTCGCGCACGAAGCGCTCGCACATGGCCGTTCCGAGCGCTCCCGCCGCGCCCGTCACGATCGCGACCCGGGATCCTGGCCCGAGATCGCTGGCGCTCGAGGCCCGGGGATCAGCCACCTCTGACGCCTCCCCTGCCGTGTTCCGTGCCCGAGCCGACCAGGTTCCCCGTCAGCGTCCGCCCGTCTCGAGCCACCGCCAGCGTTGCCAGATGCGGGCGAACGACGAACGCGACCAGGCCAGTCAGGCCGAGGCCGACGCCGCATAGGAACACCGTGGTCCGCGCCGTGGTGGCCTCGGCGACGAACCCGGTCAGCAGGCTGCCCACCGGCATCATCCCCCAGTAGAG
This sequence comes from Chloroflexota bacterium, assembly GCA_031431535.1. GTDB lineage: Bacteria > Chloroflexota > Limnocylindria > Limnocylindrales > CSP1-4 > SPCO01. The sequence continues at coordinate 17,294 of JANPDO010000270.1, read as the reverse complement.
CATCGCGAACAGGCTCACCATCCGGCCCCGAAGCCTCGGCGGGGCAAGTGCCTGGATCAACGTGACGCTGGACGCGGCATAGGTCAGGATGCTGCCACCGACGCCGACCAGCGCCAGCATCGCCAACGGGACGCCCGGCGCCAGCCCGAAGGCCACCATCGAGATCGCCGCGCCGGCTAGACCACCAATCACCCCGCGCCCATGTCCAACGCGGCGATGCGCCGCCTCCAGTGAAAGGCCCGCGAGCATCCCGCCGATGCCGCTGACCACCAACAGGGCACCGAGCCCGCCCGCGCCGATGCCCAGCTCCTCGGCGGCGAGCGGCAAGACGAAGATGTAGCCGAGACCGATGGTTCCGGGGGCGATCGCGAGCACGATCAAGACACCCAGGGTGGGATGCGTGAAAGCGTAGCGAAAGGCTTCGACCAGCGGCCCGATCAAGGTCGAGCGCGGCCTGTCCAGATCCTCTCCCGCCGTGCGCTGGACGACCGGCAGGCGGCCCAAAGCCAGCGCCGGCCCAGCCGAGAGGAAGGCCACCGCGGCGAAACCGATGGCCGGCGACGTGGCCGCCAGGAGCGTCCCGCCAATCAGTCCACCAACGATGCGCGCAGCGTTCATGTGCAGGAAGTTGAGCGTCACCGCGCTCGACAGCGCCGGCGGCGGCACGAGGTCGCTGACGATCGCGACCGATGCCGGCGTCCCAATGGCCTGGGCGATCCCAAGGACGAACGCGAGGGCGACGATCAGGAGGTAGGGAGGACTTCCGGTTGCCGCCACGAGCGCCAGGACCGCTGCGATCGCGGCGATCCCGGTGAGCGAGATCACGAGCATGCGCCGGGGCCCGAGCCGATCGGTGAACACGCCCGCGTGGGCGGTCAGCAGAAGCGCGGGCAGACCGTAGGCGGAGAATGCGACCCCGACCGCGGCCGCCGACCCGGTCAGTTGCAGCACGTACCAGCCCAGCGCTGAGAACATCACGAAGCCGCCACTGCTGAATGACAGCATCGAGCCCAGGAACAGCCGGTACGGCGCGTAGCGCAGGGCAGACCAGCCGACCCGGTCCAGTCGCGATTCGGTCGTCCGGATGGCTCCGCTCTCCGTCGTCACCCCGCGAGTGTAAGTCACACTGGACAGGACCACCGGAGTTGCAGTGCTACCCTACTGCCTCCATGGATCGCATCGAGTTTGGGTTCCACGTGCCGCCCGGCGATCGCGAGATGGGGCGGGTTGACCGCTCCACGTATGTCGCTGATCTGGACCGGATGCTGGCGATTGCGGGGCCGATCTTCGATTCGCTCTGGGTTTCCGACCACCTGATGGAAGGCGACCGCTACCGGATCGAGCCGTGGACCCAGCTGACCTGGCTGGCCGCGCGCGTCCCAGGCGTGCGCCTGGGCCACAACGTGCTGGCCAACTCGTACCGCCACCCAGCCTTGATGGCCAAGATGGCGGCCAGCCTCCAGGCGATGAGCGGCGGTCGGTTCATCCTCGGCTATGGCGCCGGCTGGCTCGAGGACGAGTACCGCGCCTACGGTTACCCATTCCCATCCACCCGCGAGCGGATCGCCCAGATGGACGAGGCCCTGCGGCTGATCAGGACCATGTGGACGGAGTCGCCGGCGACCTTCGAAGGGGCGTGGTACCAGGTGCGCGATGCGTACTGCGAGCCGCGACCCGAACCCGCCCCGCCCATCATGATCGGCGGCAGCGGCGAGCGATACCTCCTCCGAGCTGTCGCGGAACACGCCGACTGGTGGCTCTCGTATGCCGACCGCCGCGACGTGCAGGAACACAAGCTGGCCGTGCTGGCGGACCATTGCCGGGATATTGGGCGCGACCCTGCTTCGATCCGCAAGGCCATCCCGTGGACGGTCTACCTCCGTCGCGATCGGGCAGCGGCGAGGCGCTGGGCGGGCGACGCGGTCGAGGGCGAGCGGCCGGCCGTTGCCGGCGATCCTGCGGAGGTGCGCGATCGAATCGGGGAGGCGATCGGCCTGGGGTTCAGCATGATCCAGCTCCGGTTCGCCGGTTTGATGGACACTGACGACATCGAACTATTCGCCGACGAGGTCCTGCCGCACTTCCGCTGACTCATCGCCGACCCGCCGCCACCTCCCCCATCCAGGAGCCCAACCGTGATCGATCTTCGTTCCGATACCGTCACCCAGCCCTCCCCGGCCATGCGCCGGGCGATGGCGGAGGCCGAGGTCGGTGACGACGTGTTTGGCGAGGACCCCACTGTCCGGGCGCTCGAGGAGCGATCGGCGGAGCTGCTCGGCACGGAGGCCGGTCTGCTGGTCACCAGCGGCACCATGGGCAACCTCGTCGGGCTGATGGCCCATGTGCCACGCGGTGGCGAGATCGTTGGCCCCGCAGAGATCCACACCTTCTCGAGCGAGGGGGCCGGGCATGCCGTCATCGTCGGAGCGTCTGTCCGCATGCTGCCGTGGGCGGACGACGGCACGATGGATCTCGCAGCCATCCGCAGCGCGGTGCGCGATCCGGGCGACGTCCACGAGCCGATCACCTCGTTGATCACGATCGAGAACACCCATTCGCTGTCGATGGCGCAGCCGCTCACCCCGGCCTACACGCGGTCGGTCGCGAACCTCGCGCGGGAACTCGGCGTCCCGCTGTTCATCGATGGCGCTCGCATGTTCAATGCGGCGATCGCACTGGATGTGCCCCCGCGGGACCTCGTACCTTCCGGCGCGTCCGCCACCTTTTGCCTGTCGAAGAGCCTGGCATGCCCCATCGGCTCGGTGGTCGTCGGCGACGCCGCGTTCATTTCCCGGGCCCGCCGCGCCCGCAAGATGGTCGGTGGCGGCATGCGTCAGGCCGGGGTGATCGCGGCTGCCGGCATCGTGGCGCTCCAGAACGGTCCGGCCGGCATGATCGAGCGCCTCGCCGAGGACCACACCAACGCCCGCCGGCTGGCCGACGCGCTGGCCTCAATGCCAGGCGTGACCCGACTGGATCCGACCCGTGTCCGCACCAACTTCGTGCTGTTCGGGATCGGTTCTCCTGTCTGGCCGGACGATGCCACGGGGCGAGGCGCCGTGCTCCGGCAGCGCGCCGCCTTCCTGGACGCGCTCACCAGTCGCGGCGTCCGCATGATCGAGTATCCAAAGGGCATGATCCGCGCCATCCCGCACTACGGCGTCGATGCCACCGACATCGAGACCACCATCAACGCCGCCCACGCGGCGCTCGCCGAGATCCGACGGGCGGCCGCAGTCCCTGCCTGATAAGCCGCGGGTGAGGGCTCCTTGATGCGCAGCGGGCCGAGCCTCAGTCGGGGAACCGCCACTGGAAGCGCTCGGGGCGTACGACGATCAGGACGCGATCATCCTTGATCTTCTCCCAGTGAGTCACGACGTCCGCTTCGAGCGGCTCGTACTTGCGGATGAGGTCCATCGTCCGCTCTCGGACGTCGCCCTCGACCACTTCGGCCGTCCCGAAAATCTGGACGTAGTTGGTCATCCGCGACGGGCCGTCGATGCACAGGGTGACCCGCGGATCGCGCTTGGCGTTCCGGTACTTGACCGTCCAGTCGAGCGTGCTCACCCAGAATCGGTCGCCGTCCCAGAAGTACCAGTTGGGCGTCAACTGGGGCCGCCCGTCGGGCATGATCGTGGCGACGATCGCATGCGGTCGCTCGCGCAGGAATGCCGCCTGGGTCTCCGTCAGGGCGGCGGCAGGGGCGGACTCATCCGGCATCAGGAGGCCTCCAGTTCGAGCGCCAGGATCGCCGCCTCGACGATGTGATCGGCGTCGATCCCGGCATATCGATAAAGATCCGGAATGGTCCCGGACTGCCCGAACCTGTCCATCCCGAGCGGCACGACGGGCGCCCCGAACGCCCCGCCCACGAAGCTCAGGGCATGCGAGGCGGCATCGGCGACGGTGACGATGGGGGCTCGCCGCTCGCCGGGCGGGATGAGGTTGCCGATGTGCCCGACACGATCCTTGCGGCCGTGGCGAAGCGCGTCCAGCCGGCCGCCATGCTGCCCGGCCGCCAGCCGCTCCGCCGACGTGACTACGATCAGGTTCGCTGCGATCTCCTCGCGATGGAGCGTCCGGACCGCGGCGACGGCCTCTGGCACGATCGATCCCACCGCGACGACCTGGACGACCGGGCTGCCGGGCGGCAAGGGTTCCGGAGCATCGGCCGCTTCCAGCAGCCTGTAGCCGCCGGCAATGGCCGCATCGCGCCAGCCGTCAAGCCCCAGGCGCGCCTCAACCGTGGCGGCCAGCGACTGGTCGATCGGCCGTGTGCCGAGCCGCAGGTAGGTCGCGAACCCATCTGCTGGGTCGAGGCAGCCGCGGATCCCCTCGAGCATCGTCCAGGTGACCTCGCGCCCGAACACCGGTTCGTACGAGCGGAGCCCGGGCAGCTCGATCCCGAGCGATGGCGTGATGGTGGACTGGTGGGCGCCGCCTTCCGGTGCGAGGCTAATCCCGGCGGGTGTCCCGACCAGAATGAAGCGGGCGTTGACGTAGAGGGCGTAAATGAGCGCATCGAGGCCGCGAGCGACGAACGAGTCATACACAGCGCCGATCGGGGCCAGCCGCTCGCCGAACAGCTCGCCTGCAAGTCCGAACTGGCTCAGCCACATGAACAGGTTCATCTCGCTGATCCCGAGTTCGATGTGGCGACCGGTCGGGCCCAGCGTCCACGCCAGGGGCCGTTTGACGTCCCCCCGGTCGGGGCCGGCTTCGGTGGCGAAGACCCCGGCGCGATTGATCCAGCCGCCGAGGTTCGTCGAAACCGCAACATCCGGTGCGGAGGTCACGAGCCGCTGCCCAACCTGCGGGTCGCGCGCGAGCGCCGCCATCGTGTCGCCGAATGCCTGTTGCGTGCTCGTCATCGCCCCGATCCGGACGTCGGGCGGCGCAATCGTCGGCGCCACGGCTGGGGCGATCTGGATCGGCGGGGAACCGTAGCCAAGCTCGCCTCGACGCCGAGCGCACAGGCGCGCTTCCGGAGAACCTGCCGGGAAGGCGGCCCAGGGATCAGCCGGATCGGCCCCTAGCGGACCGCTCAGTGCCTCCACCTGCTCCGCCCCCAGCAGGGCCGCATGGTTGAGGCTGTCACCAGCGAACGGCAGCCGCCAGCCCTTGATCGTGTAGGCGAACAGGACCGTCGGCCGCCCGCGTTCGCGGTCGGCGGAACGAAGCGTCCGCTCCAGCTCGGCCTGATCGTGCCCGCCGAGGTCGGCCAGCAGGTCCGGCAAGTCGTCGTCCGGGATGTCGGCCACGGTTCTGGCCAGCGCGTCGCGGCGCGCCGCCGGATGACCAGCGATGAGTCGCTCGCGAGCATCCGCGCCCGGCCGTCGGATGAGGATCTGGTACTCCTCGTTCTCCATGTCGTCGATCCGTTCGCGCAACGCCTGGCCACCAGGCATGGCGAAGCGCGCCTGAAGACGGCGCCCATACTTGGCCTCGATGGCGTGCCAGCCGGCCGCCGCGAACATGGCTTCCACCCGCCGGACGCGGATCCCGGGGACCACCCGATCCAGGCTCTGGCGGTTGAGGTCAACGATCATCGTGAAGTTGCCCAGGTCGCCCAGGCCCTCCTCGAGGATTGCCTCCCAGACGTTGCCCTCGTCCAGCTCCGCATCGCCGACCAGGGCCACGAATCGCCGCTCCGGCTGTCGTGCCACGGTGTCGTGAAAGTGGAGCCGCAGGTACCGGTCCGCGAGGGCCGCGAACATCGGCGCCACGGCCCCCAGGCCGACGGACCCGGTGGAGAAGTCGACCGGATCCGGGTCCTTGGTCCGCGACGGATACGACTGGAGCGCACCAAACTCGCGCAGCCGAGGCAGCATGGATTGATCCAGGTTGCCGAGCAGGTACTGGATCGCGTGAAAGCCCGGAGAGGCGTGCGGCTTGGTCGCCACGAGATCGCCCGCCCGGAGCCATCGAAAGTAGAGCGCGGTGAGGATGGACACATTCGACGCGGTCGATGCCTGGTGCCCACCGACCTTGATCCCGCCGACGCTCGGTCGCACGTGGTTGGCCTCGTGGACCATGCGAACCGCCAGCCACAGGACGCGACGGGCAACCGCGTCCAGGGTCGGGTCCGCGGGGTTCACCAGGTTCGCCGGCACCGTCAAGTCGGTGCTGCCGGGTGTGCCACGACGCGAGCCGCGGCTCCTGGACGGGCGGGATTCCGGGTCGGCGACGGCCACGGCGTTGGCTGCTCCACTGCTGGCGATGCTGGGCGACGCCCGGCGCACGGCCGGACCGCCCTCCATGGTGTCCCGAAATACGGGACATGAGTCCCGTATTTCTGTTACCGTACTGTGCCATGAGCAACGTCCCTCGGTCAACGCCGGCCGCTCCCGCCGCCCACGAGCCGACGAGCGGGCCGATGGCGCGCTGGGTCCGGGTCCTGGAGGCGTTCGCCGACCAGGGTGAATGGGGCGTCCGGGACCTGTCACGATCCAGCGGCATCCCGCGCAGCGCGGCGCACCGCATCCTCCACGACATGGCCAGCCTCGGTCTCCTGTCCGTGACGGATGAGCCCGGCCGCTTTCGCGTCGGGCCGGACCTGGCCCGGATCGGCAGCGCGGTCGCCGAGCACCTCGACATCCAGCAGGTCGCGCGTCCATTCCTCGAGCGGGCGGCCAGGGTCCTTGGTGAGACCGTCGTCCTCGCCGTCTACGACCCGCACCGGGGGAAGTTCTCGGCCGTCGATGCGGTGGAGACGAACCACCCGGTCCGTTACCTGTGGGAGTCGCTCCGGGACTGGAGCGACCTGCACCTAGGGGCGTCGGGCAAGGGGATCCTGGCCTTCCTGCCCGCCGCTGAGCGCGACGCGATCATCGATCGGCTGCCGGACCCGATCCCGGGCCGCGTGCCGACAACCCTGGCCCGCCTCCGCCACGACCTTGAAGCGGCGCGAAAGCGTGGCTACGTGGTGAGTCACGGCGAGCGCTACGAAGGGGCGATCGGCGTCTCGGCCCCGGTCCGGGATGCGCACGGCCGGATCGCCGGAGATTTGATCGCCGCGTGGCCTGATAATCGAACCAGTCCGGCGAAGGAGGCCGAGACCGGAGCCGTGATCCGGGCCGCCGCCGACGACGTGTCGCATCGCCTCGGTTGGGACGTCCAGCGGAGCGTGAACTCGAGCAGGGAGTCGAGATGAGGAAACCGATCCGCATTGGGATCGTCGGGTCCGGCAGGATCGTCCGCGCTGAGCACATCCCGCGGTTTCGCGCCATCGAGGGCGTCGAAATCGTGGCCGTCGCCAACCGGACGCCGGACTCATCGCGCCACTCCGCGGCGGAACTCGGTATTCCCCGATCGTTCGATGACTGGCGCGCGCTCGTCGCCGATCCGGAGATTGACGCCGTCCTCGTGGGCGCGTGGCCGTACCTGCACGCCTCGGTCACGATCGCGGCCCTCGAGGCCGGCAAGCACGTCCTGACCGAGGCGCGCATGGCAGCTACCGGGGTGGACGCCCGAGCCATGCTGCACGCCTCGCAGGCTCGGCCGAACCTCGTGGCGATGGTCGTCCCGTCATCCTTCTCGCTGTGGGCCGACGCGACGATTCGCCGTCTCTTCGCGGCGCGGACGATCGGTCGCGTCCGGCATGTGCGGGTCGCCTGGGATTCGAGCGGGCTGGACGATCCGGCCGAGGCCTGGCGCTGGCAGCGCCAATACAGCGGCGAGAACGTCATGGCCCTCGGCATCGTCTATGAAGCGATGGCCCGCTGGCTCGGGCACGCGACGGCCGTCACCGCGGTCTCCCGGTTCGGGCCGCCGCAGCGCTCGGGTCCCGACGGCCCGGTCGACGTCGACGTCCCTGATCACGTCCTGGCGGTCCTGGAGTTCCCCGACGATGTGACGGCGACGATCGAAATGTCGGCACGTACCGCGCCGCTGGAATCCAACGCCGCTATCTTCTATGGCACCGGCGGTGCTCTGCGGGTGGACTTCGCCACCGAACGGATCGGTCGCGCAACGCCCGGTGGCGACTGGGCGCCGGAACCGGTCCGCTACCAGGATCGGGCCGGCTGGACCGCGGAGATCGACTTCATCGCCGCGATCCTTGGAGATCGCCCGGTCACCTTGACGGACTTTGCGACCGGCGCGCATTACATGGCTGTGGTCGAGGCGGTCGATCGATCCTCGGTCAAGGGGCGGCGGCAGCTGGTCGATCTCGGCACGTGAACGGAGGCTGGTCTTGAAGGTCCTTGATTTCGCGCGATCGACCATGACGTTTCGAATCGACCTCGACCGGATGCACCCACGGACGCTCAGCCATCAGCCGCCGTTCGCGCTCAACAATGCCCGGATCCAATTCGATTGCGTGACCCGGATCACCGACCGGCTGACTCGGCGCGTCCACACGATCTGGCTCGGCGTGAGCTGCAAGACAGAGCAGGTCGGAGCGACCCGGGACCTCTGGTTGCTGCCCAACGGGGATTTCATCCCGCTCTTCTCGGATGACGAGTTCATGCAGATCAAGACATTCGCCCGGGCGGGCATGGTCGCCCAGCTTCATCCGCCCGGCTCGGGTGCCCAGTCCGATCGGTTGCGCAGGCCAATCGAAGGGACCTTCGATCGCGTCCACCTCGACCTGGTCGAACGCGATGGCGAGCGGCTTGATGGCGCGAAGGCAATTGTCAATGCCGTCCTGGCCAACGACGTGCTCGTTGGAATCCATCGGTTCGGCTCGGATCGCTATGACGTCGAGATCGAGTACCCGGTCAAGACGATCAACGCCAATGAGCGCGACATGGTCTACCAGACCGACACGGGTCCGATCCTGTTTCCGAACCTCGACTGCGAGCCGAACGACCTCCTGTCCGGGGTCGAACTGGCCTTCAGCGCCATGAACCACCCGAGCTGGGCGGAGTTCATCGTGCGGGTCCGCACGCCGATTGCCGACGAGATCGAGGTCTACCACTACTCGAAGCCCGTCCGGCTGGACGGGATCAGCAACGAGCTGTACCGGATCCCCGAAGGCGCCTCGCCAGGTGCCCGCCGGGTGGAGCTACCGGCGCGCGCATAGGGTCAGGAGGCTCCCGTGAAGATCACCAGCATCGAGTCACGCGTCCTTGGCTACGACATCACCGAGGCGTGGGGCGGCGCCGAGCCGCCCGAGGGCATCTCGTCGAGCTGGTACCAGTACTCGTTCGACACGTTCCACACGGACGATGGCATCGATGGTTACACGATGCAGAACGCCAACCTGCGCGACGGCGCGGCCATGGCCCAGGTCGTGCACGACTTGTACGCCCCGCAGCTGATCGGCGAGAACCCACTCGAAACCGAACGACTCTGGCACAAGCTCCGCCGGCTGAACCGGCATGCCTACAACCTGTCGGACAGTGTCGCCGGCGCGATCGATGTCGCGTTCTGGGACATCCGCGGCAAGGTGGCGAACATGCCGATTGCCTCGCTCCTTGGTTTGGCGCGCACGAAGGTCGGGGCATATGCCACGGCTCGCAACATCGACCCGACCCCGGAGGACGTGTTCGAGGAGGCGCGCCAGCGAAAGGCGGAGGGCTACCACGGCTTCAAGATCCAGTTCTGGGACGGCCTGGACCGCGACGTTCCGCGCTTCCAGGCCGCGCGGGAGGCCGTCGGTGACGACTATCCGTTGATGCAAGACGCGGCCGGGATGTACTCCTTCACGCAGGCCCTGGCGGCTGGCAAGGTGCTCGGCGACCTGAACTACACCTGGTTCGAGGAGCCGATCCCCGATCGCAACCTGTTCCAGCTCCAGCGGCTCACCGAACAGCTCAGCGTTCCGATCCTTTCGGGTGAGACGTCACGGGTCCACGAGCTGGCCGAGGGGATGCGCATGGGGGCCTTCGATATCGCCCGCGGCGATGTCCTGATGAAGGAGGGGATCACCGGACTGCGCAAGGCGATCGGGATGGCGGACCTGCTGGGATTCGACCTCGAGATCCACGGCATCAACCAGCCCCTTCTCGACGTGGCCAATCTGCACATGGCGCTTTCGATGACCAACGGCCGCTGGTCGGAGACCTTCAACCCGATCTACTACCGCGGTCTGAAGGGTGAACCGCTCAAGATCGACAGCGAGGGCTACAAGCACCTGCCACCGGGCCCCGGCCTCGGCGTGGAGCTCGACTGGGACTGGATCGACAACGTCACCGAGAAGGTCTACAAGACGCCCTCCGCCTGACCACCCGGCACGCTACAACGGGAAGCGCACGACCGAGTTCTCGCGCCACGAGCGGATGGCGCCGGTCGCCATGGCCACCGCGATCAGGCCGTCGTTGCCGTCGATCGTGGGCGGACGGCCATCGCGGACCGCCTCGACGAGATCGCGAACCTGGTCGGCGAACCCGCGCCGGAAGTACGGCGCGTGCTCGTCCCAGGTCGTGTTGGCATCGGTGAACCGCACATCTCGATAGACCGGCTCGCGCTTGTCGCCGCGCAGGACGTCGACCCCGCCATAGGCATGCACGTCGATCACGGCCTCGGTCCCGATCAGCGTGTAATGGGCGCGCTCCGTTGCGGCGGTGCCCGGGATCTCGTACGACATGAACAGGTGCGCAAGGAGCGCGCCCGGGAACTCGAAGGTGACCATGCCGGTCAGATCCGGCATGTCCGTCCGACGCGACGCGAAACGCGCGATCACGAGTTCGGGTTCGCGTCCGGCATACCAGCGCGCGACGTCGCAGCCGTGGCTCCCCCAATCGAGCCACGCGCCGCCCTCTCGTGGATCGAGCGGCCAGCCAGTATTCGGGTAGCCCGGGAAGAGCCGGTGGACGTGGATGGCGATCGGTTCACCGGCCGCGCCATCAGCGACCAGGTCGTGCCCGACGCGCAGTGCCTCGAGCCAGCGGGAGATCTTGGCGAGGCTCAGATAGACACCCGCATTGTCGCACGCGGCGATCATCTGGCGGCACTCATCGACGTCGAGGGCCATCGGCTTCTCGAGGAGGATGTGCTTGCCGGCGGCAGCCGCGGCGAGGACGTTGGGCAGGTGCGCCGTGTGAGGCGTGGCTATCACCACCGCGTCGATATCCTGCCGATCCAGCAGCGCCTCGATGGACGGCTCAGCCTGGGCACCAAACTCCGCGGCAAGCGCCGGGGCGCGCGTGCCGCTTGTCACCGCGACCAGCCGCGCCTCGCCCGGTTCCTGTTCGGCGATCGCGACGGCGTGGATATGGGCCATCTGCCCGGCCCCGATCATCCCGAACCTGACCGTCATGTGAGGCCTCCCGTTGGGTGCTGCACGGTGTCGCCCGATTGTCGACAATATACGGGAGAGAGTCGCTGTGAGGGAGACCGGCTGTGATGTTCGACGACGACATTGATGTCCTGGTGTGTGGGGCCGGGATGGCCGGCCTGTGCGCTGCGGCCAGCGTAGTCGGAGCCGGTGTTCGCCCGCTCGTGATCGAGAAGGGCGTCGCGCCAGGCGGCTCCATGTTGATGTCAGGCGGCACGATCTGGACGGCGCCGAGCATGGCCGTGATGGAGGCGTGGGTCCCGGGCGGCGATCGCGAGCGACAGCGGCGGCTGGTCGAAGGTCTGGCGCCGGGCCTCGAATGGCTCGACTCACTCGGCGTCGCCCGCAGGTCCCCGATCGTCAGCGACCGACAGACGGGCGCGGAAGTGGACACCGCGGAACTGACGGACCGGCTCGTAGCGACCATCGTGGCGGGTGGCGGGCGGCTGCAGACTGAGACCGCCCTCGAGTCGTTGGCTCTTCTGCCCGATGGGCAGTGGTCCGTGACCGCCGTTGACGGCGGCGGCGGGCGGGTCACCATCAAGGCTCGCGCGGTGATCCTGGCCACCGGGGGCTTCGGCGGCGGTGCCGATCTGCTCGCACGCCATGTCGGCCCGTATGCCGGCTCGATGTTGCTGCGGGCAAACCCGCGGAGCGTCGGTGACGGACTGGTCGCGGCGCTGGGAGCCGGCGGCCGAACCTCCCCGTCCATGTCCACCTTCTACGGGCACACGATGCCGGGCCTGCCGGCCGACGTTCCGCCGGCGCGCTGGGTGTCGGTCACGCAGTACTACACGCAGGATGCGATCCTGGTGAACGAGCGCGGCGAGCGATTCTTTGACGAGAGCCGCTCGATGGCCGACGAGACCGCCCCGTTCGAGATCGTTCGCCAGCCGGGTGGACGAGCGTGGGTGGTGATGGATCGACGGATCCACGACGACGACCCGTTGCCCGGCCGCTCGCGGGCCGCCGCCGGGCCGCAGATTGCGAATGCGGTGGCGGCCGGCGCGCCAAGTGTCATCGCCGCTACGGTGGAGGCCCTCGCCGAAGGTTTGGCCGCCCAGGGCGTGGACGCCGCTGGCTTCCTCGCAACCGTTGATGCCTTCGGGCGGGCGGTGGGGGCCGGAGCCGGTGCGGAGTTGCCGGTTCCGCGCCTGCGCTCACCGTTCGGGCTGGTCGAACCGCCGTTCCGGGCCATCGCGGTGCGCGCCGGGATCACCTTCACCCTTGGTGGGATCGATGTCGACAGCGATATGCACGTCCTCGATGGCGAGGGCCGACCGATGGTCGGCCTCTACGCCGCGGGCGCCGATGCTGGCGGAACGTTCGATCGTGGCTACATGGGCGGTCTGGTCCTGGGGCTGGTCCAGGGTCGCGCGGTCGGGTGGGCTGCGGCGGCACACGCGCAGCGCGGGACAACCGCGGGAAGGTCGTCGTGACGACGCCGGGCGAGCCCCGCGTCTTCCACCTGGCCGACATTCCGGCGCTGCCCAACAACCCGCTGGCTCGATCGGCCCGCATCGTGACGCCCGAGTCAACCGGCTCCGAGCGGCTCTACGCCGGGATGTTCTGGAGCCAGCCAGGATCGACCGGCGGCTGGTCGTTCCGCGGCGACGACCCCGATCAGGGCCGGACGATCGACGGGATCCCGCACCTTGGCCTCCACGACGAGGTCTACCTGTGCCTGCGTGGCCGCGTCAGCGTGACCTGGGAGGAGGGAGCGTTTGAGTTCGGAGCCGGTGATGTGGTCTACTTCGCCGCCGGCCACACCTACCTGACGGAAGTCATCGGGGATGAGCCGGTCCAGGTCTTCTACATCATGGCCCCGGCACCCCGCTGGATGGCCCCCCTCGGCTCCGGCTAGCGATCGCTCGCGAGACCCTCGCGACGGCGCCCGAGTCTTTCAGGCCACGCCGCGCGCCAGGTCGAGCTGGGTGCGACCACCGCTTGTGATCAGACCGAGATCGCTGGCCACGGTCACCATCAGGAAGCCGTGGTCGAGATAGCGCCGCGCCGTGGTGCCATCTCCGGTGTGGATCCCGGGCGCGACGCCGTGGCGACGGCAGGCGGCGAGGATCGTCGCGATCGCGTCGGCGTGGATCTTCGCCTGCACCAGCGACCAGTCGTCCGGCCAGGCCGACAGCCCGAGACCGAGCCCCAGGTCGCCCGGCCCGATGTAGATCGCATCCACCCCGGGCGTCGCCGCGATCGCGTCGACGTTCCGCAGGCCATCGGCGGTCTCGACCATCACGACGCAGGCGGCCTCATCAAGCGCCTCGAGCCGCTCCGACGCCCGAGCCAGCGGCCCCCGCAGCGGGCCCACCGATCTGCCTCCGCGCGGCGGGTAGTGACATGCAGCGGCGGCCCGGGCGGCCTCCTCAGCCGTCCCCACCATCGGCACGACAATCGCGACGGCGCCCACATCGAGCGCCTTGCCGATCTCCGCAAAGCTGTTGGCCGGGACACGAGTGGTCGGTGCGGCGCCATGGACCTCGATCGCCCTGAACACGCCAGCCAGGGCGGCCCCATCAGCGAGGCCGTGCTGCTGGTCCACGCAGATCTCGTCGTACCCACAGCTCGCGAGGTACTCGGCAATCTGCGGGTCGGCGGTGGTCAGCCACCCACCGAGACTGGGCTTGCCCGATCGCCAACGCTCAAGTAGCGGATTGACCGACGCCATGGGTGCCTCCGATTCCGGCCGGCCTCCCAGCGCCGCGGCGTCGCCGGGCCAATGGGTGCCGCGGGTTGTAGATTGTCGACAATCGAGAGCATACGCCGAGGACAACTGCCGTTTCCCTACTCGACGCGTTTCCTGCGTTGCGGGTCGCTGTGTATCGCCGTCTCCTGGTCGCCCTGATCGTCAGCCAGGTCGCGATGTACATGTTCGAAACCAGCCTGTATTGGACCGTGCTTGAATTGACTGGGTCCGCCGTGCTGGTCAGCCTGCTTCTGGTCAGCATCGTCGTTCCGGTCCTGATCCTGACGATTCCGGTCGGTATCATCGTGGATCGCAATGGGCCTAGCCGATTGTTGCGATCGGCCGCGGTCGTGGCGGCGGTCGTCGGGGCAATCGCGGCCATCGTGACTGCTGTTTCGGGCCTGTCGTTTGAGATCGCGGTCCTCCTGGCCGTTGCCGAGGGAATCTTCTTTGGCTGCTGGGCGATCCCGGCCCAGGTCCTTGCCAGCCGCGTCGTCGACCGGGATCAGATGCCCAGCGCCATTGGGCTGAGCGCCCTGCCGTCCGGCGTTGGCGCCGTAGTGGGCGGTCTGGGCGGCGGGATCGTCCTCCAGCTCACGGGTCCAGCCATCGCCTTCGCGGTCGCCGCCGCAGGCTTGACGCTCTCCGCGGTCGTGATGGCCGGGCTTCCAACGCTGCCCGGTTTGGGACATTCGGGAGGCCGCGCGTTGGCCGTTGGAGACATGCGCGATGCTTTCGGCTGGGCTCGCCATTCTCCCGTCGGGCTTGCCGTCATCGCGCTTGGCTCCGCGGCCGGATTCCTGGTGATGAGCCGGTTCGGACTCGTTCCGGTTCTCGTCCACGACTTCCTCCGTGCCGGCCCGGCAGCGCTCGGACTGATCGTCATGGCCGGTGGCATCGGGTCCATCCTCGGAACTGTGGTGACCGATGCCAGCGGGCGCCGGCTGCGACGGGGGCCGGTGCTGCTCACGGCGCTCGGAATTGCCGGGCTTGCCCTCATCGTCCTTGGATCGGCGCCGCACCTAGCGGTGGCGCTGTTGGCCGCCGGTGCGATCACCGGATCACTGATCGTCTATCACGTCACTTCGATGACGGTGCTGCAGGTGCTCGCGCCGGCCCGGATGCGAGGACGCGTCCTGGCCATCTATGACCTTGTCCGTCTTGGAACCGTGCCCCCGGGTAGTCTGACCGCGGGCCTCCTGGTGCCCGCGATCGGGGTGACCGGTGTCTTCCTGGCCTTTGGGGGACTCGTGGTGGTCGCGGTGCTTGTCGCGACGATCGTGTTGCGACCGCTGATCGCCCTCGAGTTGAAGGCCGTCCCGATCGACGCAACGCCGACGGATGAACACGAGCTGTCCGGGGGCCGTGTCGCCGGCTGATGCACGTCGGATGGATCGCGACCGCGACCAGGTCTGGGTCGGCGCGGACGCCGCTCCCGCGCTCAGCCGGCGGATACGAGGCGTCGGAGGTAGGCGTCCTCGCGAAAGCCGATCCGGGCGTACACGCCGCGACCCATGACCGAGGCGGTAAGGGTCGCCCGCCCGTACCCGAGGCGGCGGGCAATCGCGAGCACGGCCAGGGTGGCCGTCGTGCCGTGGCCGCCGCCGCGGGCCTCCGGGACCGTCCCGACGTTCGTCACGAACCCGGTGGCGCCAGCCGTGGCAAGTGAGGCGCAAGCCACCGGGGCGCCGCGATCCCGCACGAGCACATGCCGCCAGGGATGAGCGTCATCGAGCAGCGCCTCGCGATACAGCTCGCTCCAGGCCTCGACCGCTCGCGGGTTCGACCAGCGGTACGACCGACCCATCACGTCGAGCCACTCGTCGAGCTCCGCCGCGGTCACCTCCCCGACATCGCCGCCCGGACGCGGCAGCCCGTCCACGTCAACGGCCATCCCGTACTCCGGCTCGTCCTCGGTCATGCCCCGCGCCCGGAGGCGCTCCGCGAGGTCGGGAGGGGTCGTCGATGGCCCGATCCACCAAGTCACCGGCAGGGCGCCGCCGTCGGACACAGCTAGCTGGACAGCGTCAATCCGGGCGTCGATCGCAGCCGCGTCGCCGCGCAGGGTGATCGAGTGGACATGGTTGAGGCTCGTTGCCGGGCGGCCGGAGGACAGCCATGTCAGGTCGGTGTCGACCTGGATTCGAGCCCCCCGCAGCCGACCGATCCCCGCGAGCGCCGCGGCCAACGCCTCCTCGGATTCCTTCACGCCGAGCGGGCGCCCGCCGAGTCAATGACACGCGTCTCCACCGCGTGACGACGCAGGTACGTTTCGTCTACCTCAACCCCGAGCCCAGGCCCGGTCGGGATCGTCAGCCAGCCGTCAACAAACGTGATCGGCGTGGACAGCAGCCCGGAACGATGCGGATTGTCGTCCACGCCGTACTCGAGGTAGAGCTCGTCCGAGGCCGGAGACCGGTTCGGATCGGGGAGACAGGCCAGGATCTGGGCTGCCGCGGCAATCCCGATGGCGTTATTGGAGGTGTGGGGCATCGCCGGGATCGACTGGACGTTTGCCAGCTCCGCGATAAAGAGCGTCTCGGCAATCCCGCCGCAGATGACCGGTTCCGGCTGGATGATGTCGACCCCACCGCAGTTGAGCAGGTCGATTGCCGCACTCCGCTTCTCGACGATCTCGCCACCGGCCAGCGCGATGTCAAGCGCCGCCCGAAGGCCGGCATAGCCCTGGTAGCCCTCACGCTGGTGGATCGGCTCCTCGAACCAGCGGAAGCCAAGGCGGTACAGGATCGCACCCATTTCAATCGCGCGCGGGAACGTGTAGCCGGCGTTCCCGTCGGCCATCATCTCGAATTCGTCGCCCACCTCCGCCCGGATCCTCTCGAGGATTCGCGCCTCGTGGGCCACGGGGTAGCGGCCAACCCGCCATTTCATGGCGGTGTAGCCGGCCGCCCGGATTCGATCGACCTCAGCCGGCCAGGTCTGCGCCGGATCCAGGCCATCGATGTAGCCCCCGCTGGCGGCATACGCGCGCACGCGCGTTCGCATCGGACCGCCAAACGATTCGGCGACCGACACCCCGAGCTGGCGGGCGCGCAGGTCCTCCAGCGCGATATTGACCGCCGATACCGCATACGGGTGCTCGACTGACCAGCGCACATCCCGTGACAGGGCCCGCAGATCGTTGGCCGAGCGGCCGATCACGACCGGCGCCGCCGCCTCGATGATCGAGGGGATGCCCGCCAATAGATACGTCTCGCCCCAGCCGGCGCGGCCGTCGGCATCGGTGATCTTGACCAGGGCATAGGCGTGCGCGCTCGACATCGCGATGGACGGCCCGGTTCTCGGGTTCAGCGCGTGGCTGACGGCGAAGCACTCGACCTGCCGGATGATCCGGCCGTCATCGGTTCCCGTTGG
>JANPDO010000269.1:0-5345 GCA_031431535.1 Chloroflexota bacterium | reverse complement strand
GGCTCCGCGCCCTTGCTTACGCACCTCCGGGTGCGCGCGCTCGGGTGCTCGCCGGCGTCTTGGCCTGGACGCGTCATGCGCGACGATTCTCGGTTCGGCTTGTTCCTAGCGGATGAAGAGGGGCGCCAACACCAGGGTGATCGTGGCGAGGAGCTTGACGAGGACGTGGAGCGACGGGCCGGCGGTGTCCTTGAACGGATCGCCAACCGTGTCGCCGACCACGGCTGCGGCGTGGGCATCGGAGCCCTTGCCGAGGACGTTGCCGTGCTCGTCCTTGAGGTGGCCGGACTCGATGTACTTCTTGGCGTTGTCCCTCGCACCGCCGCCGTTGTTGAGGACGGTGGCGAGCATCACGCCCGAGATCGTTCCGACCATCAGCATGCCGGCCACGGCTTCGGCCCCGAGCAGTAGCCCGACGATGATCGGGGTGGCCACAGCGACCGCACCCGGGGCGATCATCTCGCGCAGGGCGGCCTTGGTCGTGATGTCGACGACCCGGGCGTAGTCAGGGCGCTGGCTGTAATCCATGATCCCGGGCATCTCGCGGAACTGCCGTCGCACCTCGACGATGATCGCCTGCGCCGTCGTGCCCACCGCGCGGATGGCGAGCGAGCTGAAAAAGTAGACCAGCATCGCGCCGATCAGGGCCGCAATGAAGACACTGACGTTGGACAGGTTGACCGAGGTCAGCAGTGTCACGCCCTCTCGACCGGCCGCGATCTGGCGGCCGAGGATCAGGTTGACCTTGTCGATATACGCCGAGAAGAGGAGGAAGGCCGCGAGGGACGCAGACGCGATCGCGTAGCCCTTGGTCAGGGCCTTGGTGGTGTTGCCCACCGCATCGAGCCGATCCGTGATCTCCCGGGCGCCGGCCTCCGCGCGGCTGAACTGTGCGATCCCGCCGGCGTTGTCCGTGATCGGCCCGAATGTGTCCATCGCCAGGATGTAGGCCGTCGTCATCAGCATCGCCATCGTGGCCACGGCCGTCCCGAAGATCCCGCCGACGTCATTGCCGGCCTCGTTCGTGATCCCCGCTTGAGATCCGAACCAGTGGCTGGCGAAAAGCGCGATGCCGATCGTGATGGCGGTTACGAAGGTGGTCTCGAAGCCGACCGCGGTACCGGAGATGATGTTGGTCGCGGGCCCGGTCTTGGACGCCTCCGCGATCTCCCGGACCGGCCGGAACGAACCGGCGGTGTAGTACTGGGTGATATAGACGAAGGCGACGCTGGTCGCCAGCCCGACGACGCCGGCCCCAAAGAAATAGAGCCACACGGGCAGGCCCGATGGCGCGTTGCCATTCGTCTGGAGCATCACGTTCGTCGTGAGAAAGAGCGCCCCGACCGACAGGATCGTGGTGACCCAGTAGCCGCGGTTGAGGATGTTCATCGGGTTCTCGTCTTCCTTGCCGCGCACGAAAAAGATCGCGACGATGGTCGACAGGAGACCGAAGGCGCGAACCACGAGCGGGAAGAAGATCCACGCCGAGGGGTTCGGCCACCCAGCCGACTGGGCGATGGTGAAGACGCCGACACCGAGGATCATCGCGCCGATGTTCTCGGCGGCGGTCGACTCGAACAGGTCCGCGCCGCGGCCCGCGCAATCGCCGACGTTGTCGCCGACGAGGTCCGCGATGACACCCGCGTTGCGAGGATCGTCCTCGGGGATGCCCTTCTCGACCTTGCCGACAAGGTCCGCGCCGACGTCCGCGGCCTTGGTGTAGATCCCGCCGCCGAGCTGGGCGAACAGCGCGACAAACGAGGCGCCAAAGCCAAAGCCGACGATCAGGAATGGCGCATCGTGCGTTGCCTGCCCGCCGGACAGCCCGCCGAAGAGGGTGAAGATGCCATAGACGCCGAGCAGGGACAGAGCGACCACGAGGAAACCCGAGACCGCGCCGCCGCGCATCGCGACCTGGACAGCTTCCACCAGACTGCGGCGGGCAGCGGCCGCTGTGCGGACGTTCGCCTTCACGCTGATGTACATGCCGATGATCCCCGACGCCATCGAGCAGGCCGCCCCGACGATGAAGGCCAGCCCGGTCCGCCAGCCGAGATCGAGCCCGAAGGTGTTGGTGTCGGCGACCTGCTCGGTCTCGAAGATCGTGATGATCGCCCCGATGACCACGGCGCCAACAACGGCCAGGATCCCGATCGTCGTGTACTGGCGGCGGATGAAGGCGACCGCACCCTCGAAGATGGTGCCGGCGACATCCTGCATCTCGGCAGTTCCCGTGTCGCGGGCCAGGACGTCGCGCGCGAGATAGAGCGCGAACAGCACCGCGATGATGCCGGACGGCAGGATGATCAACTGGAGCGTACTCGCGTCCATCAGGGCTTTCGGGTCCTCCTCGACAGGGTCTGGCCGCGATCCGGCGCGAGTGCGCGCGTTGCGCCGCGCTGCGATCTCCGGGGGATGGTGGCTCCGGTCCCTGGCTGGTGCACCTTGGGCTGGGACCTTGCGGGCCGTTGGGGAGTGTATCAACGCCGCAGGAGCCGGGTCAAACCGGGTCCATCCAGCGGCTAGGCGAGGCGTACCGCACGAGCGGCCGAGGGACGGCCCCGAGGGTCCAGCCCCTATACTGCCCGTCTTGTGACCCGACGACCCATCCTCGGGTGTCTCTTCGAGATCGTCGAGACACTCGTGCTCACCCTGATCATCTTCCTTGTCATCCAGAATTTTGTCGCACAGCCGTACAAGGTCCAGCAGCAGTCGATGGAGCACACGCTGCAGCCGGATCAGTACGTGCTGGTTGACAAACTGACGCCGCGCTTCGACGTCTACCAGCGCGGTGACATCGTGGTGTTCACGCCGCCACAGGACTGGGTAGACAGCGACGGCACCCCGTTCATCAAGCGGGTCATCGGCGTCGGCGAGGACGAGGTCGAGATCATTGACGGCGTGGTCTACGTCAATGGGATCCAGCTCGACGAGCCGTATCTATATGCCGATGTGCCCGGGGGCCCAGCCCGGCCGACGACGGCCACGCAGGATCGTTGGGTCGTCCCCGCCGACGAAGTGTTCCTGATGGGCGACAACCGGGCCAATTCGGCCGACTCGCGTTCCTTTGGCCCGGTGCCGGTCGCCAACGTCATTGGTCGAGCCTGGCTCCGCTACTGGCCCGTGGACACCTTCGGGATCCTTCCCGCGCCGACCTACCCGGAACTGGAGTCGGCTGGGCCATGAGACCCGCACCGTGAACCCGGCCCTCGCGGGGGTCGCGCTCGCGGTCGTGGTCGGGGCCATCGTGGCGACGTCCGCACGAAACGCGCGCACCGCGGTCCTGGGGCTTGTCCTGGTCCTGGTGGGCGCGGCGCTCGTCGCCGACCCCTTGCCTGATTCGCTGGGTCTCCTCGCACGCCTCATCGGGTCCGTCCTGTGCGGCTATCTCCTCTGGGTTGCCACCCGTGGCGGGGACGCGGTCACCGGAGGCTCACGACTCGGCTGGCCGACCGAACTGCTCGTCGCCGTAGCGGCGGCCATGGCCGGCTACGCAAGCCACGCGTCCGCGGTGCCCGGCGGTGGAGGCGGTGGCGTCATTGGCGCCGCTGACGGGCCTGCGTTGGCGCAGGCGGCTGGGTTCGCGGTCGCGGCGCTGGCCGCTGGCCCGATCGTCAACGGCCGGGACCTGGTACGAATAGGAATCGGCCTCGTGCTGCTGATCGTCGGGACGGTCCTCGTGCGATCGGCGTTGGGCGGTGACCCGGGGATTGTCGAGCAGCTCGTGATCGCCGGCCTCGTGGCGGTCGTGGGCGCTACATGTGCGACGCTGGCGGCCTGGGCCAGGGAGGACGGCACAGCCGGTTTCGAACTTGCGACGGCCGGGGACGAACATGCCGGCCACCCGCTCGACGCCCGCCCGCGACTGCCCCGACCCCGATGAGCCTCGTGATCTACATGGCGGTCACCCTGGCGTTCGCGGCCGGGGCGTGGCTGACCCGGGGCCGTCCGCCGGTGTCGACCCTGATCGGTATCGCTGGGCTCGTGGCGGCGGCCATGGCAGCGGTCGCGATCCGCCCGGGCGAGACACTCATGATGGACGGCGCGGGGTTGGCGACATCGGCGTTCGGGCGGATCTATCTTGTCCTTGGATCCGTGACCGCGCTGGGACTGGTCGTCGCCGGGCTCGCCGGACGAACCCGGCCGGATCTCCCGGCGATCTGCCTTGCGACGCTCGGGATCAGCTGCCTCGCGTTGGGCCTGACCGATCCCCCGGCGGCCCTGGTCGCCGCGACGGCCGCGGGCCTGGTCGGGGCAATGCTCGCCGGGACCCCCGGTGGAGACCGGGCCGGAGCGACCGCCGGTATCCGTCACCTCCGGGCCGTCGTGACCGCCGGGGCACTGGCCGTGCTTGCCGTGGCCTGGGTCGATCCGGACCTGACTGCCCTGGGTCTGGCGCCCCCCGCCTTTGGGCTGGCGTATCTCGCCGTGGCGCTCGGGGTGGCCATCCGCTTTGGGGCGATCCCGTTTCACGTGTCGGCCGCTCGGCTGACCGACGTCATCCCCGACGTTGGGCTGCCGCTTGCCACGGTCCTGGCGGCAGCCCCATTCGCGATCGTCGGTCTCGATTGGGTCAGCGCCGCGGCCGCGCCGCTGTCCGGCGAACTTGACGCGGAGCGGGCGATCGTGCTGGCCGTCGCGATTGCCTCAATCGCGCTCGCTGCCCTGGCGTCATTTGTCCAGGATGACCTCGAACATGTCGTCGGCTACTCGATCGTGGGCGACGCCGGGGTGGCCATGCTCGCCGTGGCCGCGCTTGACCCCGTGGCGCCGGCGCCGGCCAGAGCCTGGCTCATCGCGATGGTCGTGACCCGCAGCGCGTTCGCGGTCTGGGCCAGCGGAGTCCGGTCCGCTGCCGGGACCGGGCGGATCACCGAGCTGCGCGGCTGGGGTCGCCATTCGCCGGCCTTGCTCCTCGCGCTGGGTCTTGTCGTGATTGCGAGCGTCGGGTTGCCCGGGTTTGCCGCGTTCGAGGCGCGCGCCTCGCTGGTGACGATGTCCGTCGAGGGACCGCTGGCGACACCTCTGCTGCTAGTGGTTCTGGCGCCGCTCGCGTTCTACGCGCGGTTGCTCGCGGTGGGGGTCGCCCGGCCCGATGGACCCCTCAATCGGGACGTCGACTGGCGACCTCGCGTGGCGCTACCCGACCTGACAGCGATTCGAAGCTGGGGGACGCTGACCTGGGAGACCAACCGGGCGTTCAGCGGGGCGCTGGCGGCGATGCTCCTGGCGGCACTTGCCGTTGCGACGTCCGTCGGTGCGTTCGGGACGGCCTCCGCCGGCTGAACTCAGGGGCCTTGGTGATGGTCCCCGGTGAAGTTGGGACTGGACAGCCGGCACCCGCG
>JANPDO010000268.1:0-2900 GCA_031431535.1 Chloroflexota bacterium | reverse complement strand
TGCGCGGGTTCGCCCGGCGTACCGACCGGGTAACGAGCGCCGACCAGCGCGGGTTGTTGTTCGTCGGTCACGAGTACGACGCTTCGGGCGGCCTGAACACCATCCGGCGCGACGCCCCGGTCGCTGCGCGGCTCGCCGCGTCGTGGCTGGCCGGAGCGACGGCCGGCGGCCGGACCGACCAGTGAGTGGATTCCCGCCGGGTATGTCCCTTTTGGATCCGATCATCACCGCGGCTCTGCTCGGAGCGCTCGAGGCGCTCTTCGCCGTGCGCGTCGTCGGCCAGCTGCTCGTCGCCCTGGGAGCGACCCGGCGGCTCCCGGCCATGGGCGAGTGGTATTCGGGGCTCGTCCCCTACCGCCGATTGCTGGGGATCCAGGTCGGGCTTCTGGCGCTGATGACCGGCACCGCGCTGGTTGTGGCGGTGCGGCCAACGTGGCTCGTCGATGCCTCACTGCCCGGCTCGGCGCTGCTGTGGATCGCCTGGCCGTACGGCCTGTCCATGCCGGTGCGTTACGCGCTGAGGATGTGGCGCCACCCGGAAGCGCGCTGGACGGGACGGACGATTCCCATCGTGTTCCACGTGGTCCTGGCGGCCTGGCTGTTCATCCTGGGAAGCTTCCTGCGCCCGCCGGTTTGACCGGTGTCGACTGCGCCGGTTCACGGGCGGCCGCGAACCGGCGCGCCGCCCGCCGGAAACAGACCAGGGCCACCGCCTGGATCGTGTGGTAGGTGGCGTTGTGATCGAACAGGCGCGGGTGAAGGGCCAATCGTCCAAGCTGGGCAGCCGCCGCCGCAAAGGTCAGGCCGAGGCCGGCAAGGGCCGAAAGCGCTGGACCTCGAACCGTTTGGTCACCCATCCGACTGACGAGTGCCAGACCGAGAGCGAGAGAACCTGGCAGGTACGTCGCGATGGCGACCGAATACGGGGGGTTCGTCCTCACGAGGGCGACGAGGTACACCGCATGGGCCAGGATCGCTGTCCGGCGCACCCGACGGGCAAGCCGCTCCGGAAGCGCGATCGCCGCTCCCAGGCACCACGCC
The DNA here is from genome assembly GCA_031431535.1 of Chloroflexota bacterium. GTDB lineage: Bacteria > Chloroflexota > Limnocylindria > Limnocylindrales > CSP1-4 > SPCO01. The sequence continues at coordinate 1,859 of JANPDO010000268.1, read as the reverse complement.
GAGAGTCCCGCGACGCCGATCGACCCGAGCGACACTCGCCACAGTCGACGCCGGGCCGACCCTGTGGCGGCGGCGGGAACGAGGCCGTGGAGCGCCGCACCCGCCAGCGCGGCAACGCTCGTCGAGGCGAAGAAGACGGTGAACCAGCGCGCGGACTCCACGACTGCGCCGGCGGGCCGTGGTCCGCGTGTGCGGCGTCGCGCGACCTCGCCAAGGACCGCAAATGCGGCGGCCTCCAGGCCAATCGCCAGATCCGTTAGCGCGACCGCCGGCTCAGGCGACCGAATCGCCATGTCAATCCCGCCCGCGCCGCAACGATCGACCGGGTGTGGCTCCGGTGTGGACGCCGTCGGCCACGACCAGTGTCCCGGCGACGATGACCTGCTCGATTCCGGTCGGGAATCGGCGGGGCTCGTCGTAGGTGGCATTCGAACGGACCGTCGCCGGATCGAAGGTCACCAGATCGGCGACCGCGCCGTCGCGGATCACGCCGCGATCGCGAAGGCCGAGGCGCGCCGCCGGGGCCGAGGTCATCTTGCGGACCGCCTCTTCCAGGCTGAGCAGCGCTTCATCGCGGACGAACTGGCCGAGGATCCGGGGGAAGCTGCCGTACGTGCGTGGGCTGGGCTTCGCACCGATGAACGTGCTGTCCGTGCCCACCATCCCAACCGGATGCCGGACAAAGTGGCGGAGGGTCTCGGCCCATGGACCGCTGGTGACCTGCCCGACACCGAGGTCCTCCGACAGCAGCAGATCGCAGATCACGTCGATCGCATCGCGCCCGGTCTCGGTCATCACGTCCGCGATCGTGTGACTCTCCCAGCGCAGGTTCTCCGGTCGGTGGAACCCCGCCAGCCGGACGTCGGCCCAGCCCTCGAGGCTGGTATAGGCGGCCCCACGTCCCTTGATCTCGGCCCGCAGCCGGTCGCGGGTCCCGCGGTCGGCCAGGCGCTCCTTGAGCGGCCCGGGCCCGCCGGCCTGGGCCCACTGGGGGAGCTGGATCAGCAGGCGCGTGGCCGCCCACTCGGACGGATAACTGTCGAAGGTGATATCGAGTCCCGCTGCGCGCGCATCGTCCACCAGCGCGAGCAGCGGCTCAGGGCCGCCCGGGTGCGTCTGGCGATGATAGAAGTGCGTGATGTGAGCGGGAGCGCCGGCGCGTCGCCCGATCTCGATCGCTTCGCGAAACGGGTCCAGGTAACGGTCGCCGAGCGGATAGCGCACATGCGTGTGATAGAACCCGCCGAGGCGACCGGCCTCCTCGGTCAGGGCGACCAGCTCGGCGGTCGTGGCGTAGCCGCCCGGTGGGTAGTCGAGGCCGGAGCTGAGCCCGAAGGCGCCCTCAGCCATGCCGTCGCGGACCAGGCCGCGCATGCGGTCCAGCGCCTCGTCGCCAGCCGGAACGTCGTCCCAGCCCAGCGCATCGATGCGCAGTGGGGAGTTGCCGAGCAGCGTGGCGACGTTGACGCTGACCCGGCCGTCATAGCGGGCCAGATAGCTCCCGACACTCGTCCAGTCGTAGTCGATATCGGGCCGGCCATCGAGCCCCGCGTCGAGGTTCACGAATGCCTCGAGCGCCTCGCGATTGCGGAATGGCGCGAAGCCGTTGCCGTCGACTCCGACCACCTCGGTGGTGACTCCCTGACGAACCTTTGGCTCGTGGCGACCGTCTGCAAGGATGACCAGCCCGCCATGACTGTGCAGATCGATGAACCCGGGGGCGACGACCTTGCCCGTGGCGTCGATCGTCCGCGCAACGTGCGTAGGGGCGGGATCGGTCTCGGCCAGGACGCGAACTCGCCCGTCGATCACGGCGATGGTTCCGGGCCTGGGCGGCGCTCCCGTGCCGTCGACGACCG
>JANPDO010000267.1:0-1756 GCA_031431535.1 Chloroflexota bacterium | reverse complement strand
CTCGAGGCCTCCGCCACGGGGCCTCCGCCACGGGGCCTCCGCTCGGATTCCAACCGGGTTGGTGAACGGGACACGCACTGGTCGTTTTCACCAACCGGGCTGGAGTAATCGACCAATGCAGCCTGAAACGCGTCAAGGATTCCAACCACGCTGGAGAAAGCGACCGCGGCGGCGCGTCTTTGGTTGCGTATACCAACCCGGTTGGAATCACGGACGGGATTGCCTCGGGCTCAGTCGGCCTCGCACCCCGCTCATCGGAGCTAAAGTGACCCGTCGGGCTCCCGGAACCGGCAACGCCCGAGACCCACTCAGCTGGATGAAACCATCAGGTGCACCCGCCAAGGTCGTTGCGTTGACCGCCTGAGCCCGCACAGTCTGGCGGTGCGGTCATGCGCCTCTCGGCCGATCAGGGGCCTGGTGTCAACAACCTCCATGGGAATCACAGCTAGGTCATGCCGCGCGCGGCCGCCAGATCCCGCTGCGAACCGGCCTCGATCAGGCTGTAGTCGATGCTGGCGGTCACGATCCGGAACCCGGCGTCGAGGTAGCGACGCGCCGCCTCGCCTTCCCCCACGTAGATCCCCGCCGCGATCCCGTGCGCCGCACAGGCCAGGCGGATCGACTCGACCGCCGTCGCGTGGGCCTTCTCGTCGTCGACGCTTCGCTGGTCACGGTATGGCGAGAGACCCAGCGAGACCGCGAGGTCGCCTGGACCGACATAGACTCCCGCGATCCCAGGTGTCGCCGCAATCGCATCGACATTGGCGAGCCCCTTCGCCGTCTCCACCATGACGATGCAGGCCACCTGCTCCCAATCCGCCGGTTCCGCGGAGCGCATGATCAGGTTCGGCCGGAGCGGCCCGATCGACCGAGTGCCGGACGGCGGGTAGCGACAGGCGGCCACCGCCGCGACGGCTTCACCGCCGGTCTCGACCATCGGCACGACGACGCCGAGCGCTCCGAGGTCGAGGGCCTTGCCGATGACGACGGGGTCGTTCCACGGGACCCGGACGATCGGGGTGCTACCAGCCCCGGCGATCGCTGCGAGGACCGGAACGAGGTTCCCAAGTTCGAGCGAGCCGTGCTGGAGGTCGGCGATGACGTGATCGAAGCCGCACGAGGCGATGATCTCGGCGATGACTGGATCCGGAGTGGACACCCAGCTCCCGATCGATGCTTCGCCGGCGGCGAGCCGCGCGAGCAGGGGATTGCGGTAGCTCATCTCCACCTCACAAATGGTCGCGCGGGATCGAGAAGTCCCATTCGCGACGCCAAACGCTGACGTCATCCTCGCTGGCCGCCATCCGGACGGCCAGGCCGAAATCGTCCGTTGTGCACGACAGGTCGATCTCGGCCGAGACCCGGATCGTGACGCCGTCGCGCACGATCTCGAACTCGCGCCGGCTCTCGGCTCGGGCGGACGTCGGGTCGTCCCCGCGGATCGACGAGCGATCGAAGCCCGCGAGGGCCAGCGCCCGCCCGGTCCGATCCAAACGGTTGAGTGGGCCCGCGACGGTGTTCGTGACGCTCGTCTCGCCGGTCATGGCGTCACAGCGCGTGTCCCGACCCCAGCTGCCGGCACGCAGCTCGGTAACGCGTGCCGGCGGACCCCAGGTCGGCTCGCCGAGGTCGGGCAGGGCGGCGTCCTCGGCGCGTGGCGGCCGGACCGGCAGGTCCAGGCTCGAGGCTCCCGGGTGGACGGTCACGGTCACCGGTTCGGGCGACGGCCAGACCATCGGCCAGTAGTCGGTCGACA
>JANPDO010000266.1:0-10422 GCA_031431535.1 Chloroflexota bacterium | reverse complement strand
AGATGGACGGTACTTCGGCGAACCCACTGAGGCTTGCCTTGACGTCACGTCGCTCTGAGTCGCCGTCATGGTCGTCGTCGGCCGAAGCAGTGCCGATCAAGCCGACGGTGAGGACCGCCGCCGCGGCCAGGATCAGGATTCGTTTCATCGATTACCTCCTGGGCGAGTTGGTGGGGCTGGTACGCAAGGAAACTCCCTGGACCCCACGCCAGTTTGATCCTGCCGGCGATCGAAAGGTTTCACCGGCTGTGCCCAGGACCCTACAAACAGCGAGAAGTTGGTGCCTATGCGCACCAGAATCTGCCCAGTATCGGGTTGCCTGGTTGGCTCGGTGGCAGGAAGCCACTCGCCTCCTGCCCGCTGCGCTATAGTAGCCGGTGAGCGGAGGAGCCGGGGCGTGCTTTCAGATTTCGCACTTAATCCGAGTCTTGCGGCAGCCGATCTCGGCCGGGCGCGTGACTGGTACGCCGGTAAGCTCGGCATCCGGCCGGTCCTGGAAGCCGAAGGGCTGCTCTTCTACCGTCTCGGGTCTGCCCTGTTCTCGATCTACCAGACGACCTCAGCGGGCACTGCGAAGAACACCGTCGCCGTCTGGAATGTGGCCGACCTGCGGGCGGAGATGGCTCGATTGCGGGCCCTCGGGGTGGTCTTCGAGGAATACGACCTGGGCGACTTCCGAACGGTTGACGGGGTTGCGACCGAGCCCGGCGACGGAGGCTTGAACGCCTGGTTCAAGGACTCCGAGGGTAACCTTGTGAGCCTCGTCCAGATCCCCGGCGACACCAGGGAGCCTGCGATCAGTGCGATGCTGGCGGCCTCAGACCTCGGCCGGGCAAAGGCCTGGTACGCCGAGAAGCTCGGCTTCCAGCCGCAGCGGGAGTACGAGGGGGAGCTGCTGAAGTACCGGTCCGGTAACCAGACCTTCAGCGTGTACGAGACGCCCTCGGCGGGCACCGCGATGAACACGGTCGGCGTCTGGCGGGTCGACAATATGCGTGCCGAAATGAGGCAACTCCGAAGCCGGGGCGTCATCTTCGAGGAGTACGACCTCGGTGACGCGCGAACCGTCGACGGGATTCTTACCGACGACGACGGCGACATGATTGCCTGGTTGAAGGATTCGGAGGGCAATGTCCTGGGCCTCGCCGAGGACCGCAAGCCGATTCCTGTCGACGCACGCTGACGCGACCCACCGTCGCGGACGATCCGGAATGAGCTCCCTGTGCCGAGCACGTTGAACGAGCGTCTATCCTGTCGTCGTGACTGAAACTGCCGCCCCGCCTGGTGCCGCCGAGGCCATGTTGGAACTGCCCGCGTTCCGACACTTCATTGCCGGGGAGTGGTGCGAATCCACCTCGGGAGCCACGTTCGAGAGTCGCAACCCGGCCGATGCGCGCGACGTGATCGGAAGGTTCCAGACGGGGACCGCCGCGGACGTCGCGATGGCCGTCAGCGCCGCGTGGGCGGCCCGTCCGATGTGGCAGCGAACGCCGGCACCCAAGCGAGGTGAGATCCTGTACGCGTTCGGGGCCCTGATGGCGCAGCACAAGGAGCGCCTCGCCAGGGCCATGACCCGCGAGATGGGCAAGGTCCTGTCCGAAGCCCGCGGCGACGTCCAGGAGGGGATCGATATCGCCTACCTGATGGCCGGCGAGGGTCGTCGGATGTTCGGCGACACGGTGCCGAGTGAGCTCCCCGACAAGTGGGCCATGAGCATCCGCCAGCCGATCGGGTTCGCCGGGATCATCACCCCCTGGAACTTCCCGATGGCCATTCCGTGCTGGAAGATGATGCCCGCTCTCGTCACCGGCAACGTCGTCATCTTCAAACCGTCGAGCGACACGCCGCATTGCGCCACCCTCCTCGTGCAGCTGATGGCCGAGGCCGGTTTTCCGCCCGGCGTCGTCAACCTGGTCACGGGATCCGGCGGGGACGTCGGGGACGCGATCGTCGACAACGTCGATATCGGGGCCATTTCGTTCACCGGTTCAGCGGCAACCGGTCGGCAGATCGCGGCGAAGGCCGGACGAGCGCTCAAGCGGCTCTCCCTCGAGCTTGGCGGCAAGAACGGCGTTGTGGTGCTCAGGGATGCTGACCTCGACCTCGCCACCGAAGGCATCCTGTGGAGCGCGTTCGGGACCACCGGTCAGCGCTGCACCGCCTGCTCTCGCGTCATCGTGGAGCGCCCGGTCGTTGAACCGCTCCTCCAGCGCCTCGAGGCTCGGACGCGCAAGCTCCGGCTGGGGCCGGGGCTCGACGAGACGACCGATGTCGGCCCGCTCATCAATGCCGCTGCCGTGGACAAGGTCGCGTCATATGTCGAGGTTGGCCTGACCGAAGGCGAACTGGTGACCGGCGGCGCCCGATCGACCGTGGACGGCCTTGCCAACGGCCACTTCTTCGAACCGACCATCTTCCGCGGCATCCGGCCGATGGATCGAATCGGCCAGGAAGAGATCTTCGGCCCGGTCCTGTCAGTGATCGAGGTCGAAGACTACGCGGGGGCGATGACCGCGCTCAACCAGACCCGCTACGGGCTCTCGTCGAGCATCTACACGCGCGACGTCAACCTGGCCTTCCGGGCGATGCGCGACTTCGAAACCGGGATCGTCTACATCAACGCCGGCACCACCGGCGCCGAGACGCATCTGCCATTCGGCGGCTGGAAGGAGACCGGCAACGGCCACCGCGAGGCCGGCCATGCCGCCCTCGACAGCTTCACCGAATGGAAGTCGATCTACGTCGACTTCAGCGGGCGACTCCAGCGCGCCCAGATCGACAACCAGCAAGGCTGACCAACCCGGAGGGACGAATGGCGATCCACGTACGACGCGCCGACCAGATGGTCGCGAATGTCGCGCACATTTTCGACTGGATCCAGGGCGGACCGTGGCAGCGCCATCAGCACGACCCCGGCATCGCCGACTTCGCCTTTGGGAATCCCCAGGAGATGCCACTCTCCGGATTGGTGGATTCGCTCCAGCGCAACGCCGTCCCAAAGGACAAGGACTGGTTCGCCTACAAGCTGAGTGAGGCCGAGCCCCGCCGCATCGTGGCCAAGTCGCTGCGGCGTCGCACCGGCATCAGGTACGAAGTCGGGGATGTGGCCATGACCGCCGGCTCATTCGGCGGCCTGGGCGTCACCATCCGTGCACTCTGCGACGAGGGCGACGAGGTCATCTTCCTCTCCCCCCCGTGGTTCTTCTACGAACTGATGATCCTGTCCGCCGGAGCCATCCCGGTGCGCGTGCGACTGGCGGGGCCCGATTTCGAGCTCGATGCCGACGCGATCGCGGCCGCCATCACCACGCGGACGCGGGCCGTGATCGTGAACAGTCCGTGCAACCCGACCGGCCGGATCTACCGCGAACCAGAGCTTGCAGCCCTTGCCCGTGTCCTGGAGGAAGGGTCGGCTCGAATCGGGCGACCGATCGTCCTGATTTCCGACGAGGCCTACAACCGGATCGTCTTTGATGGCATCGACTACCGGAGTCCAGCCGAGCGATACGGGGCGACGATCACCATCTACACGTATGGCAAGACGCTCCTGGCCCCGGGCCAGCGCATCGGCTACGCCGCGATGACCCCGGACTTTCCGGATCGGGAGGCGATGCGCCAGCGGATCCTGGTCCAGCAGGTCGCGTCGGGCTGGGGCTTCCCGAACGCGCTGCTTCAACATGCAATCGGCGATCTCGAGGCGTTGTCGGTGGATATCCCACGCCTCCAGGGACGGCGCGACAGGATGGTGACGGCTCTCCGCGAGATCGGCTACGAGGTGACGCCACCCGAGGGCACGTTCTACCTCATGGTCCGCAGCCCCGTCGCCGACGACATGGCATTCACTGAACGCCTCGCGGAGCTCGGCACGCTCGTCTTGCCGGGGACGATCGTGGAGTGCCCCGGCTGGTTCCGCCTCTCGCTCACGGCCAGCGACGAGATGGTGGAGCGCAGTCTGCCCGCGTTCCGCACCGCCCTCACCGAAGCGCGCTGACAGTCCGATGGCGCACGGCTTCTCGGCTCCATACAGTGCCACCGGGCGCTCGGCGATCGTGCCGGCGCCGCCGTGGCATTACGCGGGCTGGATCCTGTCGATCGAGTACGAGCTGGAGGCATCCGCAGCAGCCGACTTCCTGCCGTCCGGCTTCGGACAGCCAACCGGCGGGGCGGCCGTGCACTTCGCCGACTGGCAGTCGACTTCGGACGGCTCCGAACTGCTCGACCCGATCTACGCCCAGTATCGGGAGGCCTTCGTCGTCGTCGAAGCGGAGCGCGATGGCGCCCTTGTCAACTTCTGCCCGTTCATCTACGTCGACCAGGACATCTCGCTGATGCGCGGCTGGCTCCAGGGCCTGCCCAAGAAGTCCGGCAGCGTGTGGCTGACGCGCAGCCTGCCCCTCGATCATCCGGCGGCGGCGCCACTCGTCGCCGGGACGCGCCTGGGTGCGTCGCTCGCAGTGAAGGACCGGCGCCTGGCGGAGGCTGCGCTGACGCTCACTGGTCGCTCCGCGCCGCGACTCGGGCTCCTGAAGCAGCCGACGTACGGCCTTCTCGGCCTGCCCTCAATCCTTGGCCAAACCGCCACGCCGGTGCGCCCCCGCCTGGTCCGCTTCACGGCCGATCCGATCGTTCATGGTGCCTACCACGACGCCCAGGCCACGCTCGCGTTCTTTGCGGGTCCGCGCGATGAACTGGCGGACCTCGCGCCGAGACGAGTGGCGGCGGCCTCGGCCGGTTACGTCGGCCTCACGATCAGCCGCGTGAGCCCGACGTAGGTCGACGTCCCCGGTCTCCGGCCCGCTCGCGACGGGTCGCAGCCAAGCCGTCATGTCGAATGCCGGAAACGGGTCCGGCGGCCGATTGCCCGACCGCCGGAGTTTGCGAGGGCTGGCCAGAGGTCAGTCGGGCCGGCGAGCGACCCAGATGAGGCCGAGGCCGAGGAGGCCCAGCGTGCCCGCGAGTCCGCAGATGACTCCGACGAGACCGAGCCCGATCGTCAGCGTTGAGGCCGTGACCGCGCCGACGCCGAGCTGGCCGATCAGCGCATGTGCAGTGCCGCTCCAGATCTTCTCGCGGGCGGGGCCCTCAATCGGGTGTTGCCGGTCGAAGCCGGTCCAGTAGCGGCCGTCGTTGACGAACTCGTAGTCGCCGGCCGGGAAATTCTCGCCCTTATATTCCTTGTTCTCGGTGAGCGTGACGGTCACCGTCGAGTTGAGGGTGTGATAGGCGATCGTACCCATCTGGTACATGTACTCGGAGGCTGTGTTCACGAGCGGGTCGTTGGGATTGAGGTCTCCCTGGGCGATCGCGTAGCCCCAGTCCTTCGTGACGAGATCGAGGATCTTCTGTGCCCCCTCGGGCTCGCCCCGATCCACGAGCTGACCCGAATCGTTGTAGTTGAGCTTGACGGCCTGTGCTTCGCTGAAGGCCTGGAGTGAGTTGACGCCCTCCATTGTCTTGACGAACGTAAAGCCACCGACACCGGCGCCAAATACGCCGGAGGCGAGCATCGCGATGCCGAGAAGCCTGAGCCTGGAGTGCATGAGTGCGTCCTTTCGCGTTATGCGGTCGATCATCCGAGTGTAGGCGCGTCGCTGGTGCGTTCGCGTGGATGCCGCTTGATTGCGACTCTGCGGCCGGCCTCGATTGCAGGGGAGTGCCACGCGGCTCCCGGCGGACAGGCCAAGAGTCACGTCCGGGCAGGCCCATCCGGGACTCGCCGCATCAGGCCCGCACCGGTAACCGCAGGCCGAGCTGGGCCGAAGCTTCCAGCTGCGTTAGACTCGGGGCTACTGGTCGTTGCTTAGGCATCGCCCTCACCCTGGTGAGGGGCGCCCGCCCGGTTCCGATCACCGGCTCGATGTCGAGCAAGAAACCGTGGGCCCGTAGCTCAATGGCAGAGCAGCTGACTCTTAATCAGCGGGTTGAAGGTTCAAGTCCTTCCGGGCTCACCACTGATCTGAGCGTGAAACAGGCCTATCAGGCCAGGGCCATGAGCCGTCCGGCGCGCGGTCGGGCTCACCACTCCCTAAGTGAAGTTCCCCGGTGAAGAGGAGACTGGCCACCGCGCCCCCGGGTCCTGCCAGTACCGGATCCTGGATGAACGCCTCGTGGTCATCCGAGAAATCGACAGGAAGTGTCGAATCTGCGAGTGGCCACGCTCACTCGTGCGGAAAGCGGTCCTGTGGGTACCGGGTACGTCGACTCCTCGATGCGTCGCGGCCCTGGGCCGGGCGAGGGAGCTCGTCCTGGACCATGCGCGTGTGCTCGTCAACGGTAGCCCGCTACCCCGGTGCCTCATTTGCACCGGGCTCACCACCCACTCAGGCCCGATACTGGCGCCATGAAGCTGTACTTTGCGGGGCCGCTCTTTACCGCCGCGGAGCGTGCCTGGAACGCCGAGCTGGCGACCGCGTTGCGGGCCAACGGACACGAGGTCTTCCTGCCGCAGGAAAATGAGCCCGGCAAGGATGCCCCGGGGATCTTCGCGACGGACGTCGCTGGGCTCGACTGGGCCGATGCCGTGGTGGCGATCATGGACGGTCCGGACCCGGACTCGGGCACGGCCTGGGAGGTCGGCTACGCATACCGGAAGATGCCGATCGTGCTCCTGCGGACCGATTTTCGAGTCGAGGCCGGCACCGGTGGGCCGTACAACCCGATGCTCACCATGGCGGCGACGATCCGCCTCGACCTGCCGTTCGCGGCGATGGACGCGGTGGCCGCTTCCGTTCTCGGGGCTCTCGCGAAACTCCGTTTCTGAACGTACCCTTCAGAGCGCCGCGACCGCCGCCTCGAGGCGGGTCGTCGCGGTCGCGTGGTCTGTGTCGGCATCGAACCAGATAGGTTGGCCAACGACGAGCTCGACATCGCCACGCAGCGGTGACGGCCAGCGTCGGCGGTCGATCCACGACATCTCGTGGATGACGATCTTGACCGGTACGACCGGTGTGCCGCCCTCGACCGCGATGAGCCCGGCGCCGGCCTTGAACGGCTGGAGGGGGCCGCCAACGGTGAGCTTGCCCTCGGGATACAGCAGGATGTTGAATCCGCGGTCGAGCCGGGCGCCGAGCAGCTCCAGGCTCTTGCGGACGCCCCCCTCGCGAGCCAGGGGGAAGGCGTTCGCGATGACCGACGCGAGGGCCCCCTTGACCGGGTTGTCGTAGATCGTGTCGGCCGCGGCGGCGACCGACAGTCTCCAGCGAACGCCCAGCGGCAATCGGGTGAGGATGATCGCGTTATCCAGGTGCAGGCAATGGTTCGGAATGAAGAGTACGGGCCCGCGGATCCCGTCCAGGCGTTCGAGCCCGGTTGTCCGCACTCGGTAGAACAGGTGGATGAACGGGTAGATGAGCAGGACCTGCGTCGTCAGCCCCACGGCCCGGATCGCGGGACTGAGCGGCCAGGACCACGAGCCCGGCTTGCGTTTCGCCTCACGAGCCGCCTCCACCAGCGCCTTGAGGTCGCCGACGGTTGCCTCGGGGTCCAGTGCGTCGTCATCCACGAAAACACCCAGTTCCTCCTCGACCACGCCTAGCAATTCCACCCGCCGCAGCGAATCGAGGTTGAGATCGGCCGATAGCCGGGCCCCGGATTCGATCGTCGCGGGATCCAGCCCGGCAACGCTCGCCACGAGGGCCGTCACGGGATCGACATCGATCGCGGCCGCAGCGGACTGCATCGGCGCCGGTCCGGCGACGATCGGACGGTCGGGCGACTCGATCGCAGCCAGCCTGGCAAGGACCTCCGGCTTGCGCGCCTTGAGCGTGTGGGTTCGCGGGAGATCGGGATCCGGCCAGATCGTCAGGCCCCTGATCTGTTGATGTGGTGCCAGATTCCTGTTCGCCGTCCGCACGATGTCATCCGCGCCGGCCGGTTCCGCCAGCAACAGCACGGCGTGGACGCGGAGGCCGCTGCCGAGCGGCTAGCCGACGACGGTCGCGTCCCCGACCCGTGGATCCAGGCGCAGGACGGCTTCGACGTCCTCCGGGTACACCTTCTGCCCATCGGGCAGCGCGAGCATGTCCTTCTTGCGGCCTCGAAAGGTCAGCATCCTGTCCGCCGTGAACGCGCCGAGGTCACCCGTGTGATACCAGCCGTCGCTATCGATGGCGGCGGCCGTGGCCTCGGGGTTCTGCCAGTAGCCGAGGAATCGCCCCGGACCTCGGGCGACGATCTCGCCGTCGTCCTCGATGCGAACTTCGACTCCGGGGATCGGCTCGCCGACCGTGCCCAGGATGTTGCGCTCCGGGCGGGTGAACGTGACGACGGGGCCCATCTCGGTGGCGCCATAACCCTGGAGGACTTCGACGCCCATGTCCGTCCAGCGCTCCGCGACGTCGACATCGAGCGCCGAGGCACCGACCCCGATCGTATGCAGTCGACCGCCAAACTGCCCCAGCACGGACCGGAACAGCAGCCGGCGGAGGGATCGTGGCACGTGTCGAGCCAGCCGATGCAGTTGCTCGAAACGCGCGCGCCGACCGGCCTGGTCCACCTTGCGCTCGATGGCGTTGGTCAGGAGCTGGAGTCCCTGCGGGACGATCAGCAGAATGGTGACGCGGAAGTCGCGAAAGGTCCGGACGAGCACCGCGGGCTGGCGGCTGACCGGGTAGACGATGCTCGCCCCGACGAGCAACGGCCCGATGAACCCGAGGACCTGCTCGTACAGGTGCGATAGCGGCAGGACGGACAGCAGGCGATCCGTCGTCCCGATCGAGAGCACCCGGCTCATGGCCGTCGCGCACGAGGCGAGGTTGCCATGGCTCAGCATCGCGCCCTTCGGATCGCCGGTCGTCCCGCTGGTGAACACGATCTCGGCGAGGGAAGCGCCGTCGATCGAGGCGGCGGGCAGGGGCTCGGCCCGTCGGGCGAGGTCGGGCAGGGCCTCGATCCAGACAATCGGCAGACCCAGGGCGCGAGCCGACGCTTCGGTCTGGCGGGAGGCAAGGACGAGCTTTGGACCCGTCTGCTGGACGATCCTCCGCCCGAAATCGACCGTGTGCCGAACGTCGAGCGGGACCGCGACGCCGCCGGCGTGGGCGACCGCCAAAAAGGCCAGGCCCCATTCAGGTCGATTGACGGCCCAGATGATCGCCCGGTCGCCGGCACCGAGGCCGGCATCGGCGAGGACGCGTGCGGCACGCGGGACGGCCGTGGCCAAGTCGCCGTAGGTCAGCGTCCGCGTCCGGAACGAAGGTCGAATGATCAGGGCCGGGCGTTCCGCGAAGCGCTCACCACCGAGGCGCACGAGGTCGATCAAGGTCTCCATGGATCCTCCGTCGATCTGGCGACCGTTCACTGAGACGATACCTGTCGGGCAAGCTTCTCGAGGGTCTGATTCGCGCCGTCCCACAGCGGCGGGTAATGGCTGAACACAATAGTCTCGACGTCCAACTCAGCCAGGCGTTGCACGCTGGAGCGAGCGGCAGCGGGGTCGTCGCTATATAGACCGCTCGCGAACGACACCCGCCCGAAGCGACGCTGCAGGGTGTCGCCGACGAACAGCAGCCCGTGCTCCCGGGCATAGAGGCAGACGCTTCCCGGCGTGTGCCCGGGCGTGTGGATCACCTGAAGCCCGCCCAGGATCGGCAGCACGTCGCCGTCCCCGATCGGCGTGAACGTCGGCAACGATGGCGTCATCGCTGCGAACAACCGGCCACGTGTTGGGTTGCGCAGTGCGTCGCCGAGGCCGATCTGCAGGTTTGTCGCGTCGGCCGGGTGGATCAGGACCTCCACGCCAAGGTCCGCGAGCGCTCGGGCGCCGCCCGCGTGGTCGGGGTGTCCGTGGGTGCAAACGACGCGTCGCACCTGATCGACTGATCGCCGGTGCTCGCCGAGGGTGCGTTCGATGCGCGGGAGCGAGCCGGCGTAGCCACTGTCCACGAGCGAGACGTCATCTCCCTCGATGATCGCGTATGCCTTGACCCGGAGGAGCTGGATCGCGTGGATGCCCGATGCGACCTGCGCTGCGTCCACGGGCCAGAGTGATCGCATGCTCCCTCACGAGCCTCTATCCGCAAGACACCGGATGTGGAACCGGGCGTGACTCCTCGGACGTGGCGGCGGCGTACCCGACTCGCTTCGCCACCACGATCAGCTTCCCGACAGTACCCCGTGGGCCTTCGGAGGTTTGAATCCAGAGCTGCTCGGCGCCAATCCCAAATACACCGTCCAATGTGGATACGTGGCGTCGAACCCTGGTGATTTCGTACGTCGAGACCAGGTTGTTGCTCGTCCAGACCTTGACCGTCAGGCCAAGCAGGCTCGCCCCGTTGTTGACTTTCGACCGCTCCAGGAGCGGCAGGAACATGCCCGTGCGCGCATGCGCGTAGATCAGGGACACGCCCGCCTCACGCGGCTGCGACAGCTCCTGGATGTACATCGCGACGTTGCAGGGCGGGTAGCCCTTGCCCGGCCTGATGA
>JANPDO010000265.1:0-9832 GCA_031431535.1 Chloroflexota bacterium | reverse complement strand
CCAAGTCCGCCGCGCAACCGCGCAGTCGATTGATGTCGTGGCTCAGCGGCGAGTATGCCAGCGATGCCCCGTCGCAGGCCGAGGCCCATGCGTACGCCCCGCCCGATCAGGAGGTTCGACGCGAGATCCTCCGCCTCGAGATGGAGGCCGAGATAGCGCACCTCAAGGCCGAGGCCGATGCCCTGCGGGCCGAGGCCGCCGCGGAGGGGCGCGAACTGGAACTTGCGACGGCCGGCAGGTCCGAGGGTGAAGCTGGCGGCCACACAGGCGCAGCAGCCGATGGCGATGCTGGCGGCGAGACTCAGGCGACCGCGACAGCGGCCGAGCCCGGCACCGAGGCGACCGACGCCGGCTCTGGCGAGGATCCATCGACGACCTGACCTCGGGCCGCGTTCGAGGCCGGGGTAGCCCGGACCACAGGTCACGAGCGCTCCAGCCGGTACCTGCAGTACCGGATTCGGCATGATTGCCTCGTGAACTTGATGGAAATCCACACATCGATGTCGAATCTGCCGAGGACCACGCTGACTCGTGCGAGAAGCGGTACTGATGGTACGGGAGGGCGGCCGGGGTAGCCGAGGGAGGCCAGGGCGGCCGAGTCGCCCACCTCGGCGGTGGGTCGCGGCGCCTGGCGGCTATGCTGCGAACCGTGCCCGAACCGCTGCCGCCGCCCGGCCCGCTGCCGCCGCCCGGCCCGTCGTTTCTCCGCGAGCAGACCGTCCGGATCGGCGATCGGGCGTTCCGTGCCGGGATGGCCCGCCCGACCGACGCACCCGATGGTTGGTGGCTGGCCATCATGTGGGTGATCGACGGGTCCGGCCTGGTCAGTTTTCGGGATGTGGCGCCCGATGCCGGCCCACCGCCCGATCCACCGCTGGCTCGCCTTGGACCCGCGCTCAGTGGGGCGTTGTCCGGATTGATCCTCGAAGATGCCGGGCGGCTCCAGATGCGGCTCGGGCTGATCCAGCCGCCGGAACGCCAGGACCGGCCATGGCTGGTGCCGCTCGCGGTTCGCTCGGCATTCCGGTTTGAGCCGGCACGCGCTGCCACGATGCGCGAAAACGAGCTTGCGGAGACCGTGCTGACGGGCTTTCGGCGGTCTGTGGAGGGCCTCCACAGACCATAGCGGTCGCGGACGGATAGACTGAACGACATGCGCAACCTGTTCGACGACTTCCTGGAGGATCTGCGACGGCGCGAGGCTGCGGCGCGGGGAGAGGATCCTGACGCCGGCCGGCCCGCCGACGGGCAGCGCGATCCGGCTGCAGGCGATGAGGACGGGCAGCGCGAGCCCCGTGCTGGCGATGACGATGGACATCGCGAGCCAGCTGCCGACGACGAGGACGGGCAGCGCGAGCCGCGTGCCGGCGATGAGGACGATTCTGATCCAGGCGCGGCGCCGCGCCCGATCAACGATCCCCCGCGCAGTAGCGGACCACCGCGGAGGCGCGGTCCGGGCGGACCGAATGATGGCGGCACGTTTGGCGGGCGCGCGGCCCAGGCCGGTCGTCGGTTCGGGCTCGGGGCGATCGTCGTCGGCGCGCTCGGCCTGGTCGTGCTCTTTGGTGTTGGGCTGGACCTGTGGACCGACGCACTGTGGTACACGAGCGTCGGCTATGACACGGTCTTCTGGACACGGCTGACCACGACCGCCGGACTCTTCGTGGGCGCTGCCCTGCTGAGTGCCGTTGTGCTGCTGCTCAACCTGTGGCTGGCTCGCCGTCTGGTGCCGCCACCCTCGGAGGGCGGGACCAGCTCATTGCGTGGCCTGTTTGACCGAATCAATGAGGCCGCCCAGGCCGCCGAGGGGCGAGCTAGCCGGCCGGGTTCGTCGTTTGGTGATCGGCGCGGGGCCCCCGGCGGTCCGGCTGCCGTCGCTTTTAACGCAGACGACATTCCCGATCTGACCCCGCTAGCCGGTGTGGCCCTGACCGTGGTGGCGGTGTTTGCCGCGATCGTGGTCGGCGCGTCCGTGTCGGCGGCGTGGGAGACGGTCCTCCTCTGGGGTAAGCAGGTGCCGTTCTCGCCCGACGCCGCCACCGTGGTCAGCGATCCCGTCTTTGGTCGGGACATCGGGTTCTTCCTGTTCGAGCTCCCATTCCTGCGGCTGGTCCAGGGCCTGTTCAACGGGCTGGTCGTGGCGGCCCTTGTCATCGCCTTCGCCCAGTACCTGGTCGGTGCGTCGCGCAGCGGGCTGGTCTTCTCGACACCCGTGCGCGTCCATCTGGCGGTGCTCGCCGGCCTGTTCCTGCTGTCGGTGGCGTTCGGCTACCAGCTCGACAAGTACGAGCTGGTCTACAGCGCTCGCGGCGTCGCCACAGGTGTCAGCTTCACGGATCAGAACGCCCAGTTCTTCGCCTATGACGTGCTGACCGTGCTGTCCGGACTGGCCGCCGCGCTCCTGGTGGGTGGCGCCTTTGCCAAGGTCCTGTGGCCGCTCGGGTTCACGATCCTGGTCTGGTTCCTGGCCTCCCTGATTATTGGCCGGCTTTACCCGGAGGCAATCCAGCGCTTCACTGTCGAGCCCAACCAGTACGCCCAGGAAGAGCGCTACATCGGCAACAACATCGCCATGACCCGGCTCGCCTACGGTCTTGGCACCTGGACGGAGCGCCAGTTTCGAGGTGAGGCGGTCCTGACGCAGGCGACGATCGACTCCCAGGCGGACACGTTCCGCAGCGCCCGCCTGTGGGACTACCGGCCACTGAGCGACACCCTGGATCAACTCCAGACCGTTCGCCGCTACTACGACTTCACCGATGTCGACACGGACCGCTACCTGATCGAGGGCGTTGAGCGTCAGGTGATGCTGTCGGCGCGGGAGCTGGCCCTGGAGGGCAACCCGGCGGCCGTCGGCTGGGTCAACGAGCGGATCATCTACACGCACGGGATCGGCGTGACCATGGTCCCGGTTAACGAGGTGGCCAGCGAGGGCCAGCCCCGCCTGCTGATCGGCAACCTGCCGCCGGTTTCGTCGGGCGGCGCCCCGGCCGTCACGGAACCGCGGATCTACTTTGGCGAGCGACCGAGCGACTACGTGGTCGTCGGGGCGCGACAGGCGGAATTCGACTACCCGACCGGTGACAGCGACGGGGGCGGATCGGTCGGAACGACCACCAGCTGGACCGGGACGAGCGGGATCCGCCTCGACAACACGATGATGCGGCTGCTATTCGCCTTGCGCTTCCGTGACCTGGACCTGCTCATCAGCGACCAGGTCACGAGCAGCAGTCAGCTCCTCTTCCACCGGACGTTGAGCGACCGGGTGCAGCGAATCGCCCCATTCCTGCGCTACGACAAGGACCCGTACGTGGTCATTGCCAACGGACGGCTCGTCTACATCCAGGATGCCTATACCGTGTCCGATCGCTTCCCGCACGCGCAGGGGTTCGATCCGCGCAGCTCGCTCGAAGCGACGACGCTTGGCGGCCCATTCAACTACATCCGCAACAGCGTCAAGATCACGATGGACGCCTACGACGGCACGCTGCACTTCTACATGAGCGACCCGACGGACCCGATCGTGCGGGGCTACGCCGGCGTCTTCCCGGACCTGTTCGAACCGCTTGAATCCATGCCCTCCGAGCTTCGCTCACACCTGCGCGTGCCCGAGGAGCTGTTCAACGTCCAGACCCGCGTCTACGGCCGCTACCACGTGACTGACACCCAGCAGTTCTTCCGCACGGACGATGTCTGGACCGTCCCGCAGAGCCAGACCAGCGAGCAGACCCTGCCGTCGGAGGCGTATTACGTGGTCATGCAATTGCCGGGCGAGACGGGCGTTGAGTTCACGCTCCTCCAGCCGA
Source organism: Chloroflexota bacterium (assembly GCA_031431535.1). Taxonomy (GTDB): domain Bacteria; phylum Chloroflexota; class Limnocylindria; order Limnocylindrales; family CSP1-4; genus SPCO01. Next base: position 6,026 of record JANPDO010000265.1, on the reverse strand, counting down.
TGGTTCCGACCGGCCGCCCGAACATGATCGCCTGGATCGCCGCCCGGATGGACGAGCCAAACTACGGAGCGACCGTCGTGTATCGGTTCCCGGCCGATTCGACGGTCTTCGGACCCGCCCAGATCGAAGCCCGGATCGACCAGGACGCGGCGATCAGCCAGCAGATCTCGCTGTGGGACCAGTCCGGGAGCAAGGTGATCCGGGGCAACCTGATCGTGCTACCCCTTGACGAATCGCTGATCTACCTCCAGCCGGTCTACCTCCAGTCGACCGGCTCGGCGTTCCCCGAGTTCCGCCGGATCGTCGTGGCGTCGCCCCGCCAGGTCGTCTGGGCCGAGACGCTCGGTGAAGCGCTGCGCCTGTTGCTGGTGGCTGAGGGTTCCGCCGCCCCGGATCCGTCGGAGGGTCCATCGGCGAGCCCTGGCGCGACACCGACGCCAGGACCCGGCGCAACGCCGCGGCCGACACCGGGTGTCGACCTGCCTACGGACGTGCCGGGCCTGATCGAGTACGCCAACGCCCACTTCGAGCTGGCCCAGGAAGCCCTGCGCGACGGCGACTTTGCCCGGTATGGCGACGAGATCGAGCTCGTTGAAGCCGCCCTCGTCCAACTCCAGGTGCTCGCGCCCGGGCTGTGATCCCCGCAACCGGAGGCGTCCGCCAGCCGCACGCCACGTATCGGGGAGGGATGCTCGTTCGGGCGCTGCTCGTCACGCTCGCTGCACCCGCCACATGGCCGCTCGCCCTGGCGGCCTTCCTGTTGCGGGGAGGGCTATTGCTCGTGTTCCTGCCGATCGTGGTGCTGCCGTCGCCGGTCGGCCTCGCGAACGTCCTGGCACCGATGGTGACGGCCGTTGCGTTCCGTGGCCTCTCGGGCGAGTTGGTCGCCGGGCTGGGGCTCGTCCTGATGGTTCTCGCGGCGTGGGTCGTGGTCGGTGGGCTGCTGGCGGCGCTGCTCGAGACGGAGGCGATTCGCCTGGCGGTCAGCGCGGACGACGAGGATGCGGATGCCGCCGCCTCCGCGGGTGCTCGCCGAGATGCCCGGTCATCGGCGACCCACATCGCGTCACGAATCCTGGCAGCCCGGATCGTGGCCCATCTGCCCACGGTCGCAGCCATGACTGTTGGATCGGTCGTCCTCGTGACCGTCGCCTACCGCGAGCTGACCAGCCCGGTCGACGTTGCGACGCCGATCGTCATTCGCGTCCTGAGCGGCGCACCGGAGGCCGTGGCGGCCGTCGTCGCGGTCTGGTTGCTTGGAGAGGTCCTGGGAGGGATCGCGGCGCGACGGATCGTCGACGGCGGGGCGGGAGTGCGATGTGCCCTGCGCGAAGCCTGCGCCGAGCTCATACGTCATCCGCTCACCGTGCTGCTCCGCTCCCTGGTGCCGACAGCAGCGCTGGTCCTCGTGCTGGTTCCATCGATCCTGGCGGCCTCGGCGGCGTGGGTCATCGTGCGGATCGCGTTGCGGTCTGGGCTGGACCCGCTGGCCGCACCCGCCGTGGTTCTCTTCGTGGGCGTCTGGACCGTCGGGCTGCTGCTGATCGGGATCGCATCCGCCTGGCGCGGCGCCGTCTGGTCGGTGGGCGACCGTCGCCCGGTGTTACGGCCCCACACGTCGGTGAGCGAAGTCCAGATCACGTCGGATTGAGGCCGGCGGGGGGTTGAGGCCGGCGTCGGACGGCGGCCAGCGTGGGACGGCGGCCAGCGCCCACCTGGGCAAGACCCCGCTGATCCTGCAGGTCCGGGTGCCGGCTGCCGTTGACAGAAGGTGATCCGGGCCACGATGATGGCGAACGATGGCGGCACATCTGTTCTGCACAAACGTGCGGCTGCTCTGCTGGCGAGTCAGGCGATGAGCGACTTCGAGCAGCTCGTTCGGGCCAGCCGGCTGTACTACGAGCTGGGCGAGACGCAGCACGCGATCGCCCTGCTACTGGGGGTCACTCGCCCGCAGGTCTCACGCCTGCTGAAGCGCGCCCGGGGAGAGGGGATCGTCGAGATTCGGATCATCGACTCGACGGCGGTCGATAGCTCAGCGGCTGAGCGGTTGCGCAGCAGATACGCACTCGACGCCGTCCACCTCGCGCCGACCATCGAAGGACCCGAGGACCTCACTCGACGCATGGTCGGACGACTGGCGGCCGAGGTCCTGCGTGCCGCCATTCGGCCTGGCGCGATCGCTGGGGTCGGCGACGGCGCGTTCGTCTCGGCGACGGCCGAGGCCCTAGAGGAGGGCACCACGACGGTTGCCGCGACCGTTGTCCCGCTCTGCGGCGGCTTCTGGACCACCGGCCCGGAGCGGGAGCCCTATCGACGCGTGGGTGAGGCGCTTGGCTGCCAGGTCCGGGGCCTGATGGCGCCCGGACTCGTCGACGACGCTGCAACCAGGACGGCCCTCGTGGCGCATGCCGGCATCCGGGCCATCGCCGACCTGTGGGAGCGGCTGGACGTCGCCCTGTTCGGGATCGGCGGGCCGGCGTGGAGCGCCTCGCTGATCGGCGAATCGATCGAGCACCAGCTCACCAGGGACGGGGCGGTCGGGGAGGTGCTCGTGACGCCGTTTGATCTGGACGGCCGGTTCGTCTGTCCGGCCCTGCGCGATCGCGTGATCGCGTTCGATGCTCGCCAGCTCGGCGGCGTCCCGGCAGCGATCGGTGTGGCGGCCGGTCAGACGAAGGTCCGACCAATCCTCGGCGCCCTGCGCGCCGGCGTGGTGCGCACCCTCGTGACCGACGTCGCGACAGCGGAGGCCGTTGTGGCGCTCGACGAGGCAGCGCCGCTGCCGCAGGGCGGGCGGCCACGATGACCGCGCGCCGGGAGGCGTTTCTGGGCCTGGACCTCGGCACGACGGAGGTCAAGGCAGGCCTCGTGTCCATGGACGGTCACCTTCTGGCACTGGCTCGAAGCGGCTATGGGCTCATCACCACTGACGGCCACGGTTGGGCGGAGCAGGATCCGGGCGCCTGGTGGTCCGCGGTCATCAGCGCAGTTCGCGCGCTGCATGGCAACGAGGCGACTGAGATCGTCGCCATCGGCGTGGACGGCCACGGACCGACGCTCGTGGCCGTTGATGGACGGGGCGAGGCGACCCGACCGGCGATCACCTTCCTCGACGCACGCGCCGGCGCCGAAGCCGAGGAGCTTGCCGCCGCGACGGGTGTCCGTGGGTGGGCGCTTGGCGGTCTCCCTGCGGCGCTCTGGGTCGAGCGCCACGAGCCCCTGGTCGCTGCCGCAACCCGCTGGTATCTCGCGACCTGGGAGTGGCTCGCCTTTCGGCTGTCCGGAGCGGTGGCGGCACCCCTGGTTCCAGATCAGCTGGTGCCCGAACGCTCGCTCGTTGCGGCGTCCGGCATTCCCCTGGAGCGACTCCCGCCGTCGACGAGCACGGGGCGGATCGTGGGCCGACTGACGGAGACCGCCGCCGACGCCCTTGGACTCGCCGCCGGGCTGCCGGTTGTCGGCGGCACCGTCGACGCGTTCACGAGCTACCTGGGCGCCGGCCTTCTCGAACCCGGCGATGCGTACGATCCGGGTGGGTCTGCCGGCGGTTTCGGGGTCTACTGGGATCACCCGCTCGAGGTTCCGGGCGGGTTCGTGACGCCTGCTCCCTTGCCTGGCCGGTTCAGCATTGGGGCGGCGATGGCGGCGACAGGCCGAGCTCTCGATTGGTACCGCGACAACATCCTGGGCGCCACGATCACCACGGAGGCGCTGCTCGCCGAAGCCGCCGACACACCGCCGGGGGCGGACGGGCTCGTGTTCCTGCCCTATCTGGCGGGCGAGCGTTCGCCACTCTGGGATCCCGAGGCTCGCGCAGTGCTGGGCGGCCTGACCCTGGGCCACCGGCGTGGCCACATCGCCAGGGCGATCGTCGAGGCCTCGGCCCTCGCGATTCGCCACGTCGCCGCGCCGATGCTTGCCGCGGGCGTCCGGGTCACGACGATGCGGGTCTGTGGCGGCCCGGCGCGGAGCGACTTCTGGAACCGGGTCAAGGCCGACGTGACCGGCTTTGAGGTGACGGTACCATCCGTTCGCGAAACGGCGGTACTTGGCTCGGCGATTCTCGGTGCGGTCGGAATCGGCATCCACCCGGACCTTCCGACCGCGATCAGGTCGATGACCCGGATCGAGTCGCGCATTGAGCCGCGCCGCGATCTCGCCCCGGTCTACGATCGCCTGTACGAGGCATATGTGTCGCTCTACCCGGCGACGGCCCCAATCCTGCGCCCACTGGGAACACCGACGTGAGCGCCGGCTCGCGAACCGGTGCGATCCGCCTGCGCGGGCTCGACTTCGCCTTTCCCACGCGATCCGGCACGCCGCTGCCCGTGCTGGACGGCGTCGACCTCGAGGTCCCGGGCGGCGGGATCGTCGCCCTCATCGGTCCAAACGGTTGCGGCAAGTCGACCCTGCTGCGGGTCATCGCCGGCCTGCTGGTCCCGGGACGGGGCGCGGCGGAGCTCGATGGCGAGGCTGTCGCTGGGCCGGACCCGCGAATCGGCTTGGTGTTCCAGGAGCCTCGGCTTCTGAGCTGGCGTTCCGCCGCTGACAACATCACCTATCCGTTGGAGCTCGCCTCCTGGCCGGATGCCCGGCGGGCGGAGCGACTGGCGACGCTGCTCCAACTGGTCGGGCTGGATCCGGCTGTGATCGGGTCGCGGCCGTCCGACCTGTCTGGCGGGACCAGCCAGCGAGTGGCCCTCGCGCGAGCCCTTGCCCTAGAGCCAGAGGTGCTGCTGCTTGACGAGCCGTTCAGTGCCCTCGACGCGTTGACTCGCGAACGCTTCGACCTGGAATTGCTGCGACTCTGGGAGCAGGCGGCGACGACCATCGTGATGGTCACCCACAGCATCCCCGAGGCGATTCTCGTCGCCGACCGTGTCGTCGTCATGTCGCCACGCCCGGGCCGGGTGGCCGCGGACATCGCCGTCGACCTGCCGAGGCCCCGCACGATCGCCGATCTCGACGGGGCGACCGTGTCGAGGACGTCGAGCGTGATCCGCGCCCACCTGGCAGACCCTGGGACGCATGCTGCGGAGCCGGTCCGCCGGGACCTGGCCTCATGACCCGCGGTGCCTGGCTGTCGGTCGCGGGGGTATTCGTCGTCTTTGTGCTTGTCTGGAAGGGGATCGTGGTGGTGTCGGGTCTGCCACCCTTCATCCTGCCGCCGCCGGAGATGGTGGCGATCCGCTTCGTGGTGGCCTGGACAGACGGCACGATCCTGCCGCATCTGCGCACGACCCTCGTCGAGGTCGCGATCGGGTTTGCGGTAGGGGCTGGGCTCGCGCTCGTCATCGGCTATGCGCTGGCGCGCAGCGTGGTCGTGGAGCGCCTCCTGTCGCCCTATCTTGTCGCCGCCCAGGCGACGCCGATCCTCGCGCTGGCGCCGCTCTTCGCGCTCTGGTTCGGTTCCGGGTTGCTGGGCAAGGTCGTCATCTGCGCCCTGATCGTCTTCTTCCCGGTCGCGGTTGCCACGATGGTCGGGATCCGCTCCGTGGACGCACGCCTGCTCGAGCTTGGGCGCAGCCTGCGCGCGACCCGACGCCAGGTCCTGACCACACTCGAGATTCCGGCGGCGCTGCCAAACATCTTCGGTGGGATGCGCGTCGGGGTCACGCTTGCGGTCGTTGGTGCGATCGTCGGGGAGTGGGCTGGCGCCGATCGGGGTCTCGGCGTCCTGATCAACCTCGCCCGTGGCTCGTTGTTTGATACCCCGCTCATGTTCGCGACACTGCTGACGATCGCGCTCGTCGGAATCGTGCTGTATCTCGTCGTCGTTGCCATCGAGCGCCGGCTGGTCGGCGTTCGGTGAGCCGGTTTATCGAGTTGGAGGTTCCCTTGCCGTCGCTTCGCTGCTCCCGGCACGCCCACCTGCTGTCCATTGGCCTGATCGTCGTCCTGCTGGCCGCCGCCTGCGGCGGTGGCCCGGGTGGTTCGCCCGCTGACTCCGCGTCGCCAGCCACAGCGCCTTCGGTCGGGGCGTCGCCGGCGCCATCCACCGAACCGCTCAAACTCATCGTGGG
>JANPDO010000264.1:0-6537 GCA_031431535.1 Chloroflexota bacterium | reverse complement strand
CGCCTGGCGGATTCGCGTTGGCGCGTCGTGGCCTCCAACGTCGAATGACTGATCCGGTGGAGTTGAGACCCGACGGTGGCGACGGCGAGGAGGTCGCGCCGGATCTCGGCCAGGCGCAGCAAGCGACTGAGACGTTCGAATCCGCGGTCCATGGGATGGCTCCTGGGAGTGTCGCTGGGTCCACTTTGGTGCGGTTGCGTGGTGTGACGCGACGACCTTCGGGATTGTTTCAACCGAGGACCGTCTCAAGGTGCCCAACCCAGGAACCGCTCGCCGGCCTCAAGCACCAGAGCCACGGTTGGTACGGACACGATCGGGACAAGCAACGAACGCCACGGGTGATGACGCCACCAGGCGATTGCGAGGCCGAGAAGGACGGCCCACGCGACGAAGAAGAGGTAGTTCTCGGGGGACGGCACCGTGAGCGCCGGAAACAGGAGGAAGAAGTACGCGGCCGCGACCTGGCCCGCGATGCCCAAGGCTCCGGCAATGGGTGCCAGCGTACGATCGCTGATCACGGCGCGTGGTACGTCCCGGTCCAGACGAATGCCTGGGTGCGTGCGGTCCCGGACCGATCGCCCACGGCCACGAGCCGGGCGCTTCCCCCAGCCACACCGGTGATCTGAACCCACTCGACAGGCCCGTCCGCCGGGAACGGGAGGCTGACTCCGGATCGCCATCGGCCGCCGTCCGGCGACAGCCAGACCGTCGGCCGGGCGGGGTCCTGTTGTGAGGGCGGCGCGAGGAGGCCGACGACCGCGAAGCCAGGCCCGATCCGGGCCAGCCCATCGAACTCGACATATCCGCTGGGCGGTAGCACGAAGTGGACACGCTTCCAGGCAAGCCCGTCGGGCGACGTCCAGACCGCAACGCCGGTCCGCGATCGTGGCTGATAGGAGCCAGCTGCGATATACCCGGGGCCGCCCGAGACGACGGAGGCCGGGCCCACGTCGAATGACAGCGGCTCGAACGCCGGCTGCCGACCGCCCTTCGACCAGGTGATGCCATCGCGCGATTGGAGCGGAACGAAGTGTTCGTCGTATCCGGACCCACTGACGTATCGCTGGCCAAGGATGACGAGACCCCGAGGACCGGTGGCGAGCGCCTGCGGCTCAAGGTTGCTGAAGGCGACAGGGTGCCCGGCCGTGCGCCAATGCAGGCCGTCGGTCGAGCGCCACACCTTGACGGATACCGACGTCGACGTGGAGTAGCCCATCGTGAGCACGAACCCCGGGCCACCGGCGATCACATCGACGAAGCCGCTGATCCGGTGAGGGATGTCCGTGACCCGGGTCCACGCCACGCCGTCGACCGACCGGCAGATGCCGGCGTCGCCGGCCACGACGATGGCCGTGCCCGTGGTGGCGATCCTGCCCCGACAATTCGAAGGAAGCGGATGCTCCGTCCACCGCACCCCATCCGGTGAGGTCCAGACGACGTCGCGTCCAGGCATCGACGGTCCAGACGGCGCCGATTCGAACCACACCGCCCCGACGGCGGCGAATCCGCCCCGCCACCGGGTGACGTTGCCGACGCCGGAATGAACAACAACGGCACCGGGCGGCGCGGCGACGGGTAGTGCTGCCACGGCCCAGGTGACCGTGCCCGGGAACGACGGCTGCATCGCCACCGATGGGGGCCGCGCCGTCGGGACGGCGGGCGGCACCGAAGTCTGCCCGGTGATGGCCGGACCGGGCGTCAGCGTGCCGAGGACGGTGAAGGCCCCGGGCACGGACACATCCACGAACCTGTTGAGGTCGGTCGTGCCAACGCCGACGATCGCGTTCCCGTTGACCGCGAGCCCATGGATGGCGTCGTCGAAATCGTCATTCAGGGTGTGCGGCGTGGCGGGGAGTGACGTGGACCGCGCCCAACGCAAACCGTCGATGGAGACGAACGTGGCAGGTTTCTGACCGGCGGTCGCGACGACGAGGTACCCGCCCGGGATCGCATTCAGGAAAGCGCTGCCGCCCTCTACGAAGTAGCCCGCGCGGCGCCAGGCGAGCCCGTCCGCGGACACGAACATCGCGATCCCCGGATCGCCCGGGTAGACGTCCCGGATGACGCCACCCGCGGCGATGAAGCCCGGACCGCCCGCCACGACTGCCGTGAGTCGGCCTTCCTCGGACAGCTGCGTTCGTGCCGGCGCGCGCCGCCAGGTCCGACCGCCGTCATCCGAGATGGCTGCCGCCGGGCGGGCCAGGTATGGGTAGCAGTCGTCGCCGACCGCCACCAGCCGGCCTGTGGGAGCTGCGGCAACGGCGGTCGGGCAGAAATGGTCGAAGGCGGACTGATCCGGACTCGCCGTCCAGCTGGAGCCATCCGCGGACACCCATGCCGCCGCCCTCCTGCGGCCGGGTGCGATGCCAAGCGCCACGAATCCATCGTCGAGCGCGGTCATCGCGGCCGGCTGCGCGGGCCCCGTCGGCGGTGCGTTCGCGGCCGTCCATACGTCACCGTCAACCGACGTCCAGGCCAGGCCCTGGCCGATGATCGCGACCCGGTTCGCCCCAGCCGTGATCAGCGCCGGGTTGGCGCCCCCATTCGGTCCCGGAAGTGCGTGGCCGACCCACGTGACGCCGTCAAGGCTCGTCGACGCCACCCCATTGCGCTCCACGGCAACGAACCGCCCGCGGAAGGAGGTCACACCGAGAAATCCGACGCCAGTGGGCGCGACGACCGCGAGTGCAGGGGTCGTCCAGGTAAACGTCCCGCCGAAAACCGGCCCGCTCGCGTACTCGGTCGCCGCGACACTCGTCGCCGACTGACCGGAGAGGAGCACGACGAGGGCAAGGGCGAGCGTGACCTCGGACAATCGCATTCGACCCAGGTGGCGGGAGTCAGGGTTGATCATGCAGCGGCCCTCGCATGGTTGATGCAACCGTGTGACGCGGAGCGCACCGATCTGTTTGATGCGCCGTCCTGCGATATAGCATGGTTCCGCGGGGACCGCTGGCACGCGGCGGTTCCGCAACACTGTGGCCCGGCGCACGTCTCACGGGTGCGGGTGCGCCCTGGAGAGAGAACCGAACCGGCCTCACCGCCACTCGGGCCGCGCAGTAGAGCGCATTCTCGGCGTCATCGGTCGCAAGGACAGCGGAGGTCTCGACATGCAACACCCGTCGCCTGACGCCGAACCGGCGAAGCGCATCGGGCCTCGCGTCCCGAGGGCCGTCCTGGTCGTCGGCGGGGCGATCGTCGCGCTGATCGCCCTGGCACTGGTCGTCGTCCTCGCCGTCCCCAAGGCTCCGACGGCCTATGACCCAGGTTCGCCGGAGGCGGCGTTCCAGGCGTTCTACCAGGCCTACGAGGCGGGCGACATGGACGCCGCGTATGCGCTCCTTGGATCGAGCGTGACGAGCCAGATGACGCTCGCTGAGTACCGTCGGCTCGACGCCGAGCAGGCGTGGCAGCGCGACCAGGACCGCCGGGTCCTACTGCTTGGAGCGGACCTGATCGGCGACCGAGCCAACCTGCGGTTGCGCATCGACGAGTTCTCCCAGGGTGGCCTGGGCGGCAACCGCTACTCGTCTGAGCGGACGATTCGACTGGTCCGCGAAGGCGGAGTCTGGCTCATTGACGAGCCGATCGTCGGCATCGAGAACGTCGCCTACGGGCTCTGAGGACGGAGGGCGGAACGGATGGGAATGGCGAAGCGCCTGTATCTCTATGGGGTCTCCGCGGTCAGCCTGTTCGTGCTGTGCTTCGGTCTGTACAGCCTGTTGGCCGTGGCCCTCGGCGAGATCGCCGACGCCATCGGCACGACGATCATCGGGGGTGGGTCGACGGGTCGGGAGCAGCTCAGTCTGGCCATCGCGCTCGTCGTGGTGGGCACGCCGCTGTTCGCGATCCACTGGTGGCTGGTCGGTCGCGGTTGGCGCGGAACGGACGCGGCGGCCGTCGATGACCGGCGCTCAGCGATCCGGGCCTTTCACATCGGTCTGGTTAAGACGGTTGCCCTTGGCATCGCGATGTCCGCAGCTATCCACCTGCTCGACCGTGGGTTCCGCACGGCCCTGGGCGTGACTGACGATGGCGGAGGCCGCGTGAGCGACGACCTGGCGCTGATCCTGATCGCGGCACCCGTCTGGTGGTTCCATGTGACCCGGCGCAATGCGGATCTGCGCCATGACCGGCTCCACGGTGCCGCCGCGTGGCTCACCCGGCTGCATCGCTACGGCTGGATGTTCGCAGGGCTGATGACCCTGCTCGTCGGCGCCAGCCAGCTCATCACCACGGTCAGCTACGCCCTGATCGGACGACCTGAGTTCGGGGTGGAGCAGGACTGGTGGCGTGGACCGTTGGCCTGGTCCCTGGCAGCGATCATCATCGGTCTCGGCGTCTGGTGGCTGCACGTCGACGATGCGAAGCGCGCCATCCGCGACGCGGACGTCATCGGCGAGGATGACCGTTCGACGGCGATGCGCATGACCTACTTCGGCGCCGTATTGCTGGTCGCCCTCGCGAGTGCCGGCCTGACCGTCGCGACGTCCATGGCGGAACTCGGGCGACAGCTGCTCGGGGTCGCCGACGAGTTCGGTATCAGGGCATTCCTCGAGTCGGTGGTGGGCCCCATCCTCGTGGCCGTCCCGTTCGTCCTGGCCGGGTGGCTTCACTGGCACGCCTTTCGCGACGAGACCGCCGAGCGGGGCCATGCGCCGGTGGCAGCAGCCGAGCGGCTGAGCCTTCACCTGGCGGCGATTGTCGGCATCACGTTTCTGGCGGTCGGGGTCGCGCGGCTGGGCGCCCTGCTCCTCGAACGGGTCCTTGGCCCGATCGGGGCCGACGACTTCTTCCGCCGCGAACTGGTCTTCTTCGTGGCCCAGATCCTGGTGGGCGCGGTGCTGTGGCTACCAGCGTGGTCGGCCATCCTGCGTCGGCGAGTTGCCGCCCCGGCGACGGAGCGGCTCGCGACGACATCGCGTGCCTACCTGCTGTTGATCCTGGGCGCTGCCCTGATCGCCGGCGTCCCGAGTGCCGTCTTCACGCTGTTTCGGTTGATCGACACCGTCCTGGGCGGGGGCGGGACAGCGCTCGCGTCAGATCTGCCTATCCCTGTTGCGGTCGTCGCGGTGGCTGCCATCGTGGCCCTGTATCACGGCCGGCTTGTCGTCAGGGACCTCAGCCTGGCTTCGGCGGAGCAGCGAACAGTGTCTGCCGAGACGCCGGCCGCCCAACCGGTCGAGACGCGGGCGGTCGTCGTCCCATCGGCGACTCTCGCGCTCGTGCTCCACGGACAGGGCGGCGAGGACCTGGAGGCCGTCGCGGCCAGCCTGCGCGAGCATCTGCCCCCGGGCGTGGTACTCGAGCGCGGCTGATGAAACCGGGACTCGCGCCGCGGGAATTTTAAGGGGTCGTCGGCCGTGGGTCGCCAGTTCCTGGAGAAAGCTCTCGGTCTTCTCGCGATGGCGACCATCGGTGTGTCCGCTTGTGCACCGGCCGCGCCGGTGTCACCGTCACCGCTGAGTCCCCTCGAGGCGTCTCCATCAGCGCCGAAGCCTTCCCACACAAACGGCTCGCCGACCCCCCTAGCCCCGCCGGCGTCTCCGTCCCCGTCGATGGAATCGCCTGAGCCCTCACCGACCGCGACGCCCGCAGCGCCTGTCGAATTGGCCGTTGGCGGCATGGCCCAGGTGATCGCCGACGAGCGGCTCGTCGTCCGCTCGGCGCCCGGGACGGGGTCGGATTCGACGATCCTGGCGGATCGCTTGTACGAGGGCCAGCGGGCGCGGCTGCTCGAGGGGCCGGTCACCGAGTCAGGGTACGAATGGTGGAGGATCAAGGTCGGACGGATCGAGGGCTGGGTGGCCGCGGCGGATCAGGCCGGGGTTCCGTGGCTAGCCTCGGTTTCGAACGGCCGCATCGCGTTCGTTCGCGACGTGCCGGAGTCGGACGCCGGCGAGCTGTTCGTCATGGCTCCCGATGGTTCCGAGGTCCGCCAGCTGACTGACGGCTGGGAGGATGGGGTGACGATCAGGCTCGCGCTGCAGTGCAGCGAGTGGGTCGGCCCGGCGATCTGGTCACCCGATGGCGCACGGTTCCTGTTCGAGCGCGGCTGGTGCGAGGGTATCTCCATCTACCTCGCGGATGCCAAGGGGTCGACCGCGAGGCAGATCGCCGTTGCCGAAAGCGCGGCCTGGTCGCCCAACGGTCGCCGGATCGCGTTCGGTCTGAACTGGATCTGGTTTTTGGATGCTGCGGGCTGCACGGACACACCAGCGCGTGAACTCCTCGTCATGGATGTGGAAGCGGACGAGCCCGAGCCGGTCACGAGTCACGGCCCGTGCTTCTGGGCGACGGCCCCAAGCTGGTCGCCGGATGGACGGTGGATCGCGTTTGCCTCATCAGACACCGGCGAGGGCGATTCGACGAAGCCGGGCGTCTACATCGTGGGGTCGGAGGGCGGCGGGGAACGATGGCTTGCGGCTGGTGGGGCACCCGCCTGGTCACCGGACGGTTCGACCATTCTTGTGAGTGCATCCAACTGGGAGATCCTGCTCATCAATGTGGCGGACGGCCGCGCCACGAGGATGGGTC
>JANPDO010000263.1:0-4745 GCA_031431535.1 Chloroflexota bacterium | reverse complement strand
CCCCACCGGGGGCTGCGATCAGGGCCGCCAGGGCTTCGGCGTCGAAATCAGCCGCGGCCGGGCGCGCAGCGGCGAGCGAGGCCGGGGTGCCACCGACCAAGACCGCAGCCACGACGCGTTCCGCACCAGCCAAGCCCGCGGCGCCAACCCGGAACCAGGCACTCGCGCGTGGCAAGCCTGCTCCGACGCGTCGCTCCGCTACGTCACGTAGGTCGCCGCGACCGGCCGACGATGCCGGCCCCAGCAAGACCTGATCCAAAATCCGGGCCATCACCGGCGGGTCCACCTGACGCAGTGCAGACGATAGTCGCGTCGGTCGACCTCGGCTCAAACTCGGTCCACCTGCTCGTTGCGTCGATCACGGAGCATCGGATCGAGCCACTGGTCGACGAATCGGCCTTCCTCGGCCTCGGGGCTGCCGTGGCGGAACGCGGGTACCTGGGCCGCCTGGCTCGCGCAGACCTCGCCGCAACCCTGCGCGGCTATGCCGAACAGGCAAGGCAGCTCGGCGCCGTCGGCCTCACCTTCCTGGGCACCGAGCCGATCCGCCGCGCGGCCGATGCGGGCGCCGTGGTGCACGAGGTGACCCTGGCCACCGGTGTCTTCCTGCTCTTGCTATCACACTTAGAAGAGGGCTTCCTCACGATCATCGGTGTGACTGAGGGTCGCCCGGTTTCCCACGAAACACTCGTCGTCGATGTCGGCGGTGGCAGCTCTGAATTCTGCATCGCGGATCCAGTCCAGCAACCGAGGGCGGCCGGCTTGCGGCTCGGCTGCGCGCGGCTGACGGACCGTTTCGCGACCCATGACCCGCCATCGGCCTCGGAGATCGCGGCGATGCGAACCGCGGCAGTTGCGGCAGTTCGCGATGCTCCCGCGGCGACGCCGGCGGAGATCGTGGCGGTGGGAGGGACCGCCTCCAACCTGCTCAAGGTAGCCCCGGGCGCGGTCGAGGATCGCATCCTGACCCGGGACCGGATCGAACAGGCCCTGGCGCTACTGGCCATCGAACCGGCTGCTGCCGCGGCAGAGCGGTACCGGATGAAGCCGATCCGCGCCCGGATCCTGCCGGCCGGCGCCGCGATCCTGGGCGCGATTCTGGATCACTACGGCGTGGATCGGCTCCGCGTCTCCGATGCCGGCGTCCGTGAGGGGGCCGTGCTCGCGGTGGCACACGCCGGTCCGGCCTGGCGGGACCGGCTCGCCGACCTCGCCCACGGATGGCGGACCTGTCCGACGGCCGCCGAGGCTCAGCTCTCGCGCGCGTCAAGCCGCCCGCGGCGCTCCCAACCTACAGCCCGGCCATCACTCGCCCGAGCGCTCGTCGGAAGCCGATCCCGACGACGCCGCGCCAGGCCGGACCGACCGAGCGCTGAAGACGTGTCACTTCGCGCTCGCGGCTGACCAGGTAGCGCCCGATGGCCGAGCTCTCGAGGTCCGACAGCTCGCCCGCATGTTCAACGAGGAGGGCCCTGGCCATGGACGCACACACGTCCGCGTCGTTGAGCAGCCCGAGATGGTCCTGCAATGCGGTGACCCGAGCGACCAGGAATGCTGACTCAGCGCCCAACGCCTCACGCACGAATTCGAGCGTATAGCGCAGCCACTTGCCGGCGATCCGCAGGTCGTGGAGGGTCACGACATCCGCCCAGCGAAGGACGGACTCGTAGCTGCGTACCTGCTCGTAGGCCGCCCAGATGCGGGTCGCGGTGGTGTCGCGGATTCGATGCGGTTGCGTAGGGGCGACCGGCAGCACCGCTGCGCCCTCGGTTTGGACAAAGGTCCGGTAGTCGTCGAGCCAGCGGAGATAGCGGGCCGAATCCAGTTCGCGCATCAGCAGCACCCGGCCTTCGTCACGGTCCGTTCGCCAACTGGCCAGGAGCGGCTCCAGGGCGCGCTGCTCGGGGATCGGCAGGTCCGCGCGGTAGCGGTCGGCGCCTTCGAGGAGGACGTCGAGGTCGCGCACCGCCCCAAGACGAGCGGCGACCTCGCGCAGCCCGCTTCGGTAGCGCTTCGTGCGGCCGGGCCGGTAGGCCGACCCGAAGACGCGCCAGGCCGCCCGCTGTCGGCGGGTTGCCACGCGCATGGCGTGGACGTCCTCGATGTCGCTGCCGGAGCGCACACCGGGTTCGCGCGCGATCATCCTGGCGAGGTGGAAGCGCATGACCTTGCGCCCAGCCTCGGCGACATGGTCATTGGCGGTGACGCCCGGGGTTTTGCCGACGATAAGTCGGTTGTCCGCCTCGGGCGGAGCAGCCTCGACGTCGCCATTCGGGGCCTCCGCGGGCGCGGCGTCTACGGCACCGGGTTGCAGGCCGATCTCAGCCGTGGGCTTGGGCTTGGCCTTGGGCTTCGTCCTGGGCTTGGGTTCAGGTCCAGATCCAACTACACGCTCAGGTCCAGATCCAATTACACGCTCAGGTCCAGGCTCAGTTTCAGGTCCAGCCGCTTCGACCAAAGGCGGATCGATGACCTCGGGGCCTCCGTCCTGGTCCGTCGCTGCGTCCGGGAGTGCCCCCGCGCTCGCCGCGAGGACCGCCAACGCCGCCTCGAACTTGCTCTCGGATGTCGCCTTCATCAGTGGATCGGCGCCGAAGACGTCCGCCAGGCTCGCCAGCCGCTCCTCCGGTCCCCTGACCAGTTCCGCCTCGAGTTCCACGAAATGGGCAACCACCAGCGCCCCACCCATGACGTCGACCTCGTCGAGGCTCAATTCCACGCGCGTGTCGCCATCGCTGATCAGGCGCTTCCGGCGAACCTGGCGAATCGTGACAATCTCCACGAGCGGCGCGTTTCCTGCGACCTCGAGCAGCAGCGCCCGTGCGTCCGATTCCCGCCATTCGAGCGGCGCGGTGGTCGCGTCCGCCGGGCCTTCAATCTCTTCGCGCCGAAGCGACCCGCCGGCGCCCTCGACCGCCTTGGTCGCCTTGATTGACACGATCGTTCCGCGCCCGCCCTGCCGGATTCGGACCGCGAACCCAGCGCGCGACATGGCGCCGTCCGCCGTGTCCACGTAACGATCCTCGAACTGGGCGGCGCGCGCGGCGGTACCGGTCAGAAACGGTCCGATCTTGTCCGCGAGCAGGTATCCCTCCGCAGTCGCGATGTCGGCGACCCGGTACTTGAGCTCGACTTCGATGGGTCGTGCCGGTGTGTCCGTCACGCGTGCGGGTCCAGAGAACCGGCGCCGGCGCCTGGGCGATGCGGCGTCGCGGCCATTTGGCCGCGGTCGAGTGCCTCCTCCTTGAGTGTCTCGAACGTGTCCACGGTGCCCGCACGACTCAGCAGCGCTTCGGTCCGGACCCAGCTGGCGTCCGGCTGGAGCTGCCACGACCGACGGTCGTCGGCGAGCATCAGCTCGATGATGGCGGCGATTCGCGCCTGCGCCTCGGGATCGTCCACCGGCGTGACCGCCTCGATCCGCCGGTCCAGATTGCGATCCATCAGGTCCGCAGAGCCGATGTACCACTCGGGCTGACCGCCGTTGTCGAAGCCCCAGATCCGGGAGTGCTCCAGGAATTCGCCGATGATCGAGCGAACCCGGATCCGTTCGGAGATCCCCGGTAGCCCCGGCTGGATCGAGCAGGCGCCACGAATGATCATCTCGACCTGGACCCCGGCCTCGGCCGCGCGGTACAACGCTTCGATCACGGCGACATCGACGATTGCGTTGAGCTTGAGCGCGATCCGTCCGGGCCGCCCAGCCGCAACATGCGCCACTTCGCGCTCGACGAGCTCCAGAAAGCCGGACCGGAGGCTGTGCGGGGCGACCAGGATTCGTCTGAAGACACGCTGACGCGACAGACCGGTCAGCACATTGAACAGGTCGGTGACATCGGCCCCGATCTCCGGCCGGCACGTGAGCAGACCCAGGTCGACGTAGACCCGGGCGGTCTTATGGTTGTAGTTGCCCGTCCCGATATGCACGTAGCGGCGCAGCCCGGAGCCTTCGCGCCTGACCACGAGGGCGGTCTTGGAGTGGGTCTTGAGCCCCACCAGCCCGTAGACGACGTGAGCGCCGGCACGTTCGAGCTTGCGCGCCCAGATGATGTTGGCCTCCTCGTCAAAACGCGCCTTGATCTCGATCAGGACGACCACCTGCTTGCCGCGCTCCGCCGCCCGGATCAGTGCCTGGAGGATCGGCGAGTCGCCGGTGGTCCGATACAGGGTCTGCTTGATGCTGAGCACGTCCGGATCGTCGGCCGCCTGGGCGATGAACCGCTCCACCGACGCCCCGAACGACTCGTACGGGTGGTGGACCAGGATGTCACCGGCCCGGATGGCGGCGAACACGTCAGCCGGCTCGTCCTCGTCCGGCGGGGTCAGCCGGGGCGGGATAACCGGTATCCAATCGGGGGGTTTCAGCTCGGGGCGGTCCAGATTGGCAATCGCCCACAGGCCACTGAGGTCCAGCATGCCGCTGACCTCATAGCAGTCCGCCTCGCCAAGACCGAGACCACGGAGCAGCAAGGCGCGAGTTGCTGCCGGCATGGATCGCTCCACTTCCAGGCGGACCGCCTCACCGAACCGGCGACGCCGCAGCTCTTCCTCGATGGCCAGAAGGAGGTCGTCCGCCTCGTCCTCCTCGAGCGCCAGGTCGGCGTTGCGCGTCACCCGGAACAGGTGGTGCTCCACGACCTCCATGCCGCTGAACAGGGTGCCCAGGTTGGCCTCGATCAACTGATCGATCAGGAGATACCGCGACGGCTCCACCTCGAGGAGTCGCGGGAGGATCTGTGGCACCT
>JANPDO010000262.1:0-5923 GCA_031431535.1 Chloroflexota bacterium | reverse complement strand
CGGGGCGGCGGAGGCGGAGATCGTGCCGCCCGGCCTCGGCGATCCGGTCGACCGCTTCGAGGCGGCGCCGGGCCGGGTCATCTCGGTCTATCGGACCGTCGTCCCGTAGCCCCTGAATCGCGAACGCCGGCGCCCCAAACGCCGGCGTTCGCTATTGGCCAGACCCGGATCGGGAGGGCGAACCCGGGTGGCGACGTGAGTGGCGGGGTTGAGTTGATCTGGGTTGAGCTAGTACCGCCCGGGTTCGCGTCCCGATGGGCGACCCATCGGTCGGACCATGCTGACGGCAGTCGTGATGTTGCGACGAGGAGCCAGTCTTCCCGACGGGTCGGGGGCCGGCCTGGGAGGCGGGCGATCTGGTGTCCGGGCCGGTGTCCGTGCCGCGGCGGCCGGGCTGTCGGTTGACTGAAAAGCCCGCCCGTAGCGGCGCATCCGCACGGCGAGGTAGTACTCCATGATCTGGCGGACCTGCGCCTCGCTGAGCAGTTCATCGGCACGGAGCGCGTATTCCACGCGAGCCGTCGGGTTGGCGCTGGTTCCGGCGACCAGGCCAAGGTACTGCGTCGTATCGGCATCCTCGCGCAGCTCGCGCAGGCCGCGGGCAAGCTTGGTTGCTGTTCCCAGCGACGGCATGCGATCTCCCCGGATCAGGCGCGAAATGGTGGAATGGTCCACGCCTGACTGCTGGGCAAGCTGACGCTGTGACATCTTCTTCGCCTTCAGCTGCGTCCTGAGCCAATCGTTGAAGGCTCGGGCGTTCTGGGTCGTCATCTGTTTCTGGCCGCTCCGCTGGATTGGGCCGCGGTGGGTCGTTCGCTGCGATCACTATCCGCGGGTCCGCCGGGTCGCTATATCACCCGTTGGTACCGGTCAGGCCGCGATCGTCGCGATCCACGCCGGGAGGGTTCGGTGTAGTCCGCCCGGGTCTTGTTCAACGCAGCTGGGGCGGGACCCCTGACGAAGGTACGGCCTGCCGGCCCGGCGATCAGACAGACGAGGCCTTGCCCGGTCGCGCGGTCCCCGCAAGCCCACGCGGTTTGGACGAGACGAAGTAACCAGCCGTGCCCAGCACGATGATCGAAAAGACGCTGATGACCCGGTCGAGCAAGGCGATCGCGGTGGCTTCGGCCAGCGGCACGCCGTAGGCCACCGTCAGCACCCCGACAATCCCGGCCTCCACGATCCCGAGTCCGGCCGGACTCAGCGGCACGGCCGTCAACAGCGAACCGATCAGGGCCACGAAAACGGCGCCCGACAGGCCGAGGCTGACGTCGGTGAACCCAAAGGCCTGCACAACCATGAACAGCCGCAGCGCCTCGGTCATCCAGATGGACCCGGTGAGGCCCCCCAGCAGCGGGAGCTGGCGAATGGCGATCGCGCCAAACACCCCCTCCTCGAAGCGGTCATACAGCTCGAGGAAGCGAGTGGGGAACGGCAGCGCCACGAGGATCCGCCGGCCGAAGTTGCGCATCGTGAACAACCCGACCGCGAGGACCGCGACTACGACCAGCCCGATCGCAAACACCAGCTGAATCGCCGCCGGAAGCCCATCACGGAAACTCCAGTAGCCGGCCACGATCCCAAGCAGGGCGATCGCCGCGAGATCGAGAACGCGCTCGATGAAGACGGTCCCGAACGTCCGGCTCAAGGACGCCGCCGTATTGATCTTGAGCAGATACGCGCGGTAGACATCGCCGAGCTTGGCCGGCGCCACACAGTTCACGAGCCACGACAGGAAGATGATCTCGGTCGAGTCCCGCACCCGGATCCGGGTGCCCGTTCCGCGCAGGAGGACCGCCCAGCGCGCGCCGCGCATTGGGAAGCCAGCGTAAAAGATCAGGAACGCGATAGCTGCCAGGCGGGGGTCGGCCTGCGCGATCAGCCCGGGGACGCGCGCCAGCTGCGTCGCATTGATCGAGACGAACACGCCGATCACAACCAGCGGGATCAGGATGGAGATGATCGTACGGGGCTGGCGAAGCCGGCTCGACAGGGAGATCTGGATTCGCTCGCGCTCAAGCTCGGGACCCAGGGCAGCCTCCATCTCCGCGGATGCTGCCAGCGCGCTCCCTGCGTCGACCATCGGCCAATCGTCATGGTCCCCGGTCGAGGTCATGCGGGCTCGTCTGGCTGCGGCCGGACCCGTCGGTTGCCGCGCGAGCGCTGGACGAGCTTGGCGACCGGAGTCCACGCCCGGATCACGAAACTGGCGCGCCCCGGGACCAAGTGCCGATCGGCCAGCGCCGCGAGCAGACCGGCCGGGGTCGACAGGTCGCCGTCAAGCGCGGTGTAGGCGACGCCGATCTCGAGTATTGAGTGAGCGTCCGAGACGGCGACTCCGGCGACCCCGTGGTCCCGCGCATAGTCGGCGGCTCGCTCGTTTCCGCGGCCGAGCAACCGGGCGTTGTGGGTCTCGATCCAGTCCACACTCGCACCCAGCGAATCCAGGCGGGCATCGCGCAACAGCGAGCCGCGCAGGCGATCGAACGGATGCGGAATGCCAACCAGCGCCCCCTGCTCGCGCGCCGCCGAGATCGTGTCGGTCGCGGACAGGCCCGGCGGGATGGCCTGTTGGAGGAAGACGCAGATGAGGTCCCCGTCGCGCGTCCTGACCTCCTCCCCGACAATGATGGTCAGCGAGGCGGGTGCGACCGATCGAGCCTCGAGCGCCCCGTCGATCCGGTCGTGATCGGTGATCGCCAGGTGGGTCAGGCCGCGCTCTGCCGCCGCGGTCACCACGGCCAGTGGGGCCGACAGGCAATCGAAGCTGGCGTTCGTGTGGCAGTGGAGGTCGACGAATGCACGCCGACTCACGTCCGGGTGCGACTCCGCCACGTCAGACCTGCTGGACGAGCGATTTCCTGAAGAAGTCGAAGTGCTCCAGAGCGAGCCCTGTCCCGAGGGCGACGCAGTTCAACGGGTTCTCGGCGACGTGGCACGGGACGCCGGTCACCTGGGTCAGCAACTTGTCGATGTTGCGCAATAGCGCGCCACCACCGGACATGACCATTCCCTTGTCGATGATGTCCGAAGACAACTCCGGTGGTGTCTGCTCGAGGACAGAACGGACCGCGGCAACCAGCTGCTGGAGTGGCGCCTCGATCGCCTCCATCACCTCGCTACTGGTGATCGGGATCGTTCGCGGCAATCCGGCGATCAGGTCGCGACCGCGAACCTCCATCGTCAGCTCACGTTCGAGCGGGAGTGCGGTGCCGATCTGGATCTTGACGTCCTCGGCGGTACGCTCGCCGACCATCAGGTTGTACTTCTTGCGAATGTAGGTGCCGATGGCTTCGTCGAAGCGATTGCCGCCGACGCGCAGGCTCTTCGAGACCACGATCCCACCGAGCGCGATGACCGCGATCTCGCTCGTGCCCCCGCCGATGTCGATGATCATGTTGCCTGATGGACCACTGATCGGGACGTTGGCACCGATGGCCGCCGCCAGCGGCTCCTCGATCAGGTAGGCGTCCCTGGCGCCCGCCTTGAGCGCGGCATCACGGACCGCCCGCTTCTCCACGCTCGTCACTCCGGCCGGGACCGAGATCATCACGTCCGGCTTCGAGAACCCGATCCGGCCCCGGCGGACCTTGCCGATGAAGTGGCTCAGCATCGCCTCGGTGATCACGTAGTCGGCGATCACCCCGTCCTTCATGGGTCGGATGGCATGGATGTTGCCGGGTGTGCGACCGATCATCTCGCGGGCCTCCGCCCCCACCGCGACGATCCGGTTGTCATCGGAGACCGCGACGACGCTGGGTTCCGAGATGACGATGCCCCTGCCCTTGACGTAGACAAGAACGTTGGCCGTGCCAAGGTCAATCCCGATCTTCATCTGCCGATCTTCATGAGGTGGTGACGTCTGCCCCTTCCATGGTGCGCGAGATACTGGCGCCCAGATCCCGGAACTTGCCCTCGATGTTCTCATAGCCTCGCGCAACGTGGTGCGCGCCGCGGATCGTGGTCGTGCCGCGGGCAGCCAGCGCGGCCAGGATCAGCGATGCCCCGGCACGAAGATCACCGATCTCGACGTCGGTGCCAACCAGCGTCGATGGTCCGCTGATCGTGGCGTGCTTCGAGTCCAGGATCTCGACGGCCGCGCCCATCCTACCGGCCTCGCTCAACCATTCGAGGCGATCCTCAAAGATGGCTTCGTGAACGCGCGACACGCCGTGCGCCTGCGTCAACAGGACCCCGGTTGGTGGCTGCAGGTCCGTGGCGAACCCCGGATACGGAGCCGTCTCGATATCACAGGCCCGCAGGCCGCCCGTCAGCGCGGCGCTGCCATCGACCTCGATCGTATCGGCGTGACACGCGACTTGAACCCCGACCCGGGCCACCGTCTCGAGAAAGGCCCCCAGGTGATCGCAGGGAGCCCCTTGCAGGGTGATCCGGCCGCCCGTCACACCGGCCGCGATGATGAATGTCCCGGTCTCGATCCGGTCGGGTACGACGCGATGCTCGGCGCCGCGCAGGCGCTTGCGTCCTTCGATCTCGATCGTGTCCGGCTGGGTCCGCTGGACGGCTGCGCCCATCGCCTGGAGGAACCGGATGAGGTCGTCCACCTCCGGTTCCTGCGCCGCAGGCCGGATGATCGTGTGACCCTCGGCCAGGGTCGCGGCCATCATCGCGTTCTCCGTGCCCATCACCGACACGACGGGAAATTGCACCTCGGCACCGCGCAGCCGACCGGGCGCGGTGGCGAAGTAATAGCCGTTGCGATAGTCGATCGATGCGCCGAGGGCGCGCATCGCGTCAACGTGGAGATTGACCGGTCGCCGGCCGATCCGGTCGCCGCCCGGGTTGCTGATGATGACCCGCCCGAACCGCGCCAGGAGCGGCCCCAGCAGGATGAAGCTCGCGCGCATCTTGGCGGCGGCCTCCAGCGGGACAAAGAGCCACTCCACGTCGCCCGAGGCAATCTCATACACGTTGTCGGCCGGATGGTCCACGACGACGCCCAGGTCGCGGAGCGTCCCGGCCATCACCCGGACATCCTCGATCTCGGGGACGTTGGTCAGCCGGCAGCGCTCGCCGGTGAGGGTCGCGGCGGCGAACAGTTTCAGCGCCGCGTTCTTGGCACCACTGATCGTGACCGTCCCGCTGAGCGGCCTCCCGCCCTCGATCCGAAAGATCTCCGGCGCAATCGGCTCGGGCGTGTACTCCCAGTGGAACGGCCTGGCGTCAGCCATTCGAACCATCACAGTCGCCGCGCCGCCGTCCATGCCAAGGCGGCACCGAGCAAGTGAGCGAGCGCACTCTGAAGTGCGTGAGCGAGGGTGCGGAGGCGCCAACGCGGGGATGGGCGAGCGCCGTGGCGAACCCGATGTTCGTGGTCACGTCCCTATCCGCGGTGTCGCGGACCCTCGCGGTGTCTGCGCTCGGCAACCCGGATCCGCAGGAGCGCCTGCTGGAGCGTGGCTCGGGCCGCGGCCAGATCGGCACCCTCGGCGAACCCCGTTTCGAGCGCCCGCTCCGCGTCCCGGCGCGCCTCCTGAGCCCGTTCGAGATCGATCTCACTGGCCATGTCCGCGGTCTCCGCCATCACGACCACGCGGTCCGGCCGCACCTGGAGGAAGCCGCCCACGATCGCAAACGACTCCTCAGTGCCGCCCTTGCGGAAACGCAACTCGCCGATCCCGAGCATGGCCACGAGCGGCGTGTGGTGCGGCAGCACCCCTAATTCGCCTTCGGACCCAGGGAGTACCACCGCATCGACCGTGTCGGAGTAGGCGAGGCGCTCCGGCGTGACGATGTCGAGCTGCAGCGGCATCGGTCAGCCGGCCAGCTTCGCCGCGTTCTCGCGCACGTCGTCGACCGTGCCGGCCAGGAAGAAGGCCTGTTCGGGGAGCGTGTCGGTGCTGCCCTCGAGGATCTCCTTGAATGACGCCACGGTGTCCTTGATCGAGACGTACTTGCCGGA
>JANPDO010000261.1:0-4781 GCA_031431535.1 Chloroflexota bacterium | reverse complement strand
GGCGCCGACGTCATCCTCCTCGGGATCAAGCCCCAGATGCTCGCCAAGGTCGGGCGCGAGATCGGGCCACATCTTCGACGGGGCCAGCTTGTCCTGAGCGTGCTGGCGGGTGCGACCAGTACGGCTCTCACCGGGATCCTGGGCCACGACCAGGTCGTCCGCAGCATGCCGAATACCCCCGCGCGGCTAGGGAAGGGGATGACGGTCTGGTATGCCACGCCCGAATGCACGCCCGAGCAGCGCGCCCAGGCGGCGACGCTCCTTGGGGCGCTCGGCCGTGAGCTCGAAGTCGATGACGAGAAGATGGTGGCCATGGCGACCGCCGTGTCTGGGACTGGGCCGACCTACGTGTTCCTGGTGATGGAGGCCCTCATCGATGCCGCCGTCCATCTCGGTTTTCCGCGCCACATCGCCCACGACCTCGTGATAGAGACGCTCGAGGGTTCCACCCTCTTTGCGAAGCAGTCGGGATTGCATCCCGCGGAGTTGCGCAACATGGTGACCTCGCCGGGTGGCACCTCAGCGGCCGCGCTCCATGAGCTTGAGTCCGGACGGCTGCGGACCGTGCTGTCCGAGGCGGTCTGGGCGGCGTTCCGCCGAACGGTCGAGCTCGGCGACCAGCTCGAGGCATCCGTTGGGTCGGCGACCGAGCAAGCCACCCGGAAACCGTGACGGCGCGGGACACCGCACGCCGGGCCGCGACCGGAAGCGTCGGCGCGGGAATACCGACACCGGCGGTGACCACGGCCAGACCGGCCGCTGCGGCCGCGACGGCGGCTGCAACCAGACCGGCCACGGCGGCCATCCTGTCGGCCGAAGCCATGGCCGCAGTCGACAGCCCGCGCGAGTTCCGGCTCCACCCGCGGGAGCGCCTCGTTGCGTACACGGCAGAGGCGGCCGGCGCCCGCCAGATCTTCACGGTCTCCTTGCGCGGTGGGTATCCGAGGCAGCTGACCGCCTCCGAAAAGGCCGTCTCCGATCCGCAATGGTCACCGGACGGACGCCGGCTCGCCTACGTTCGGGAGGACGAAATCTGGGTCATGGAAGCGGACGGGTCGCGAGTGTCGAGGGTGGTCGGCAAGCCGGGGGAGGGCCGCAATCCGCGCTGGTCACCCGATGGTCGGCGGCTCGCCTTCCTCTCGCGGCGGCGCGGCTGGTCGCAGATCTGGCTGATCGATGCACCGGTCCCGCGCAGGGGTCGCCCGGCCGCCGATCCAAAGCCCCCAGAGGCATCCGTCCTGACGGAGTCCGGCACCGACGTTGACGCCTTCGAGTGGGCGCCCGATGGCCGCCGGATCGCGGTCATGGCGCGCCCGCCATCGGGTCCGGACGAAACGGCCCAGATCATCCTGATCGACGTGGCGTCGGGGGCGTCCGAGGTCATCGCCGGCGAATCGAGCACCGACGTCGGCGCTCGCTGGCTGCCTGACGGCTCGCTCCTCTACCTTTCGGACGCCGACGGCTGGTTCCAGGTCGTCAAGCGGACCGCGGACGGGCGTGATCGCATCGCCCTGACCGCGGGTGAGCGCGAGCATGGCGACCCCGCCGGTGGGCCAGGCTCGGCGCCGCTGCCGTCGCCGGACGGCCGCCGATTTGTCTGTATCGAGGTCCATGACGGCCTGCAGGACCTGATCGTCGGCGAGCTGGGGGACGGGAGCCCGCCGAAGCGCGGTCGAGGTCGACCGCCCAAGGTACCTCGCACGGTGTCCGCGGTGTCCGCGGCTGCGGCGACGGCCGGACGACGGATCATCCCGTGGAACGGCGTCTGGCGCTCGATCGGCTGGCTGCTCGACGGTGCCTGGGTCGCGGCTATCGGCGAGAACGAGTCCCACCCCCAGGACCTGTGGCTGCTGCCCGTCCCCGGTGTCGCCCCCGCCGATGCGCGCCCACGCCAGATCACGGATTCACTGCCCGCAAGCCTGCGCCCGGCCTTCGCCGCGGAACGCGTGGCCATCCCGGAACGAGTCGCGGTCACGGCGCGCGACGGGATCCGGGTCGAGGCGACGCTCTGGCGGCCCACGGCCGCGACCGGCAAGCGCGGCGGTCGCCGGGTCCCGGCGCTCGTCTGGGCGCACGGCGGCCCAACCTCGCAGACGTTTCGGGTCTTCGCCCCACTCAGGCAGCGTCTGGTCGCGGAAGGCATGGCGGTCCTGGACGTTGACTTCCGCGGTTCAACCGGCTACGGCCGCGTCTTCCGGCACGCCAACCACGGCGAATGGGGCCACGCCGACGTGCACGATCTCATCGACGCCGCGCGGTGGGCCACGGAACAGCCTTGGTGCGACGGCCGGTTGGGGATGCACGGCGGCTCGTATGGCGGTTACATGGTCCTGTGCGCGCTGGTTGACGAACCTGGACTGTGGCGCGCGGGCGTGGACCTCTTTGGGGATTCGGAGATCACCGAGAGTTATCGCCACGGCGACCGGGTGGGTCGGCTCGACTTGCACAAGATGATGGGTTCGCCCGACGATCCGTCTCGAGCCGAGCTCTATCGCCGCGGCTCGCCGGTCTATCGCGCCGAACGGATCCAGGCGCCACTGCTGATCCTGCACGGCCGCAAGGACAAGCGCGTCGTCCCGCTCATGACCGAGCGGATGGTCGAGGCGCTCGAGATCGAGGGCAAGCAGCACGAGGTCCACTGGTACGACGAGGAGGCGCACGGCTGGGAGCGCCGCGAGAACCGGCGCGACTCGTTCGAGCGGATCGTGGCCTTCCTCAAGACGCACCTCCTCGAGGAACCACCCGGTTAGACCCCGGTTGAGGTGCTGTCCGCTCGGCCGGTCATGGCCAGCACGATGGTTGCGCCGATCCCGATCCCCAGCAGGATGTCGCCAACGCTGAACACGTTGTTGAGCGGGAGCCATGCCGGCAGCGCGAAGATGTCGGTCAGTGGCCAGAACGCCGGGTCTGCGATGACGAGGCTGTTGGAAAAGCCGGGTTCGATGCCACCGATCGCGGCTAGTGCCGCAGGGTCGGCCGGCATGTAGCCGCCGTTGGCCACGATTGCCAGCAGATTGCTCGACGCGCCAACGGCGACCACGACCATCCCCGGGATCCTGATGTTATGCAGCACCGCGACCAGCACTGCAGCGGTGGACGCCACGTAAATCGGCGGCCCGGCATCGCCCACGACCCCCGCCAGCGGATCCGAGAAGAGCATGACCTGGACCAGCAACCCAAGGATAGCCAGCCACGCCCAGCGGAAGCGCAGGCTCCCGAGTCGATCGAGACGACCGCCGAACAGGTAGCCGGCGAAGATCCCGATCGGGATCGCGTAGAGGACGAACACCAGGTCGGCGTCAGCCGGGTGTCGGGCCGCCGCTCAGCGCGGCCGCGAGTTGATCGAGGTGGCCCTCAACGTGGTCAACGACGGATCGGGTCGCGACATCGGTTACGGTCAACAAGCCGAGCGCGACATGGCTCCCGGCCCGTGTGCGACTCGCCGTGTCCAGCTCTGCCCAACGCCGCCGCCAGCGCTCCAGGCCAACCTGGACCCGATCGACCAGCTCACGGAGTGGAAGTGTCCGGTCGCGTTCGATGAGCGCCAGCCGAAGTTCATTGGTCGCGACGCGGCCGAACGTGACCGGCGCATCGCCAGCGTCAAGCACCCGTTCCGCTTCACCGAGCCAGTAGGGGAGCATCTCCTCGAGGTGGGCCAGGATCTCGCGTGGCCCCCAGGAAGCCTCGGGCGCGTGGTCGAACCGTGCCGCCAACGGCCACGGCTCACCCGCCCGGAGCGCGCCACCGAGCGTCACCAGGCGAGCGCTGGACTGCGCGAGCCGTTGATCGAGATCGTCATCATCCATGCGCGTCAGTGTCGCACGCCCCGGGCGGGAAGGGTCACCATCGAACCGGGCCGCGACCCGGCAACTCCCAGGCGCCGAATGGCTCAGCTGCCGACGAGTGCATAGATCCGCCGCTGACCGTCGATGCCCTTGAGGTCGTGCAACCCGCGGTCCTCGAACTTCAGATCGGATCCGCTGAGCAGTTCCCACGTCGTGGCGGAGACGAGGACCTCGCTCGGTCCCGCCAGCGCCATCACTCGTGCAGCCATGTGGACGGCCACGCCCCGGACGTTGCCGGGCACGAGCTCAACTTCGCCCGTGTGGACGCCGCTGCGGACCTGCAGGGAGAGCTCACCCGCTGCTCGGCAGATGGCCGCCCCCGCACGGACCGCTCGTTCCGAGCTGTCGAAGAGGGCCAGGAACCCGTCGCCCGTTGTGTCGATCTCCCGCCCGCGGAACCGGTCCAGCTCGAAACGCCCGCGCTCGTTGTGGTGCGCGAGGCGTTCACGCCAGGCCGAATCGCCCAGGCTGACGGCCAGCGCCGTCGAGTCGACGATGTCGGTGAACAGGATCGAGCTGAGGACGCGCTCGCCGCTGCCCACGACCGGTCGGGCGAAGGAGCGCATTCCCGCGAAGTCGACCGTGATCCATGGTTCGTCGCCGATCACCCATGCGTCGTGCGCGGGCGGGATCTCGAACGCCTCCTCCGGCCCGATCTCGAGCGACGTGCCGTCCTCCAGCACCACGTGCAGGACGCCGGTCAGGCAGTACCCAAGGTGGTGATACATGCACAGGTCGGTGCCGGCGATCGGCCTGACATCCACGGACCAGCGCCAGCCGGGTTCGTAGACCGTCCGCCCAACGACGTTGTCGCCGATCTCGAAGATCTCGACCCGACCATGGGTGAAGGAGCGAATCTCGTCGGGGTTGTCGAGTCGCTTGCGCAGCAGGCGGACCATTCTCGCGCTCCTCGAATCGTGACGTTCGGCGGTGATA
>JANPDO010000260.1:0-3373 GCA_031431535.1 Chloroflexota bacterium | reverse complement strand
GGTACGGGGCGACGGAGAGGAGCCGCATCGGGAGAAGTGTCGAAATCGCTGTTGACGCGAGTAGGTACTTCTGCGGAGCCAGCGTCTCGACGAGATGGTGCTCGTACGCATAGGCCGTCGCCGCCGAACGGGACGGCAATCCCAGCTCGGTCAACACGCTGCTGACGTGCGTGGCGACCGTCTTTTCGCTGATCACGAGCTCGGACGCGATAGCGCGGTTGGTCCGACCGGTCGCCACCAGCTTCAGTATCTGCACCTCGCGCTCCGTCAATCCAGCCGCGCGTCTGCGCGCGGCGATCCCGCCCATCTCCTCGGCGCGGGCAAGGTCGAACGCCGCACCGAGTTGCCGCAGGACCGATCGCGCGGCGGCGAACTTCATCTCAGCGCTGCTCTCGTCTCCCATCGCCCGGCAGGCAAGCCCGATCAGCAGGCGAACGCGTGCCGCTTCGTGCGGCGCCTCCAGCCCGCGCCAACCCGCCCACGCCCGACGCAGCGCAACGAGCGCTGCTCTGGCCTCGCCCTCGGCCAGCAGGACCGACCCGGTCGAGTGCGACGACAGGGCGTCCAGCATCGGCGTGTTCCATTCGGCCGCGATGCGCGACAGCTCATCGGCGGCGGCGCGTGCGGTGGGGACATCGCCTGCGGCCAGCACAATCTCGACGTACGGGGCCAGCAGCCTCGACCGCGTCACGGTGTCCTCTGCCTCGTCGAGGACACGGCGTATGGCGGCATCGGCATCGCTGACCCTGCCGCGCGCGAGCCAGAGCTGCGCCAAGCCGGGTAGCGGCGACCGTCCCGACAGGTTGGCCCGCCCGTACGCGACTTCTGCCTCGGCGAACTCACCTCGCAGCCGGTGGAGCTCGGCCCGCACGTAGTGCGCGGCACCCAGGGCGCGCTGGCTGGTGGGCTGCGCGAGCCGGTCGCATGCCCGCTCCGTCTCGGCCATGGCATCCGACCACGCCCCGCCCAGCAGCATGAGCTCGGCGCGATGGACCAGGCACTGGCCGCGGTAGAGGACCAGCTCTGGCTGCGACTCGCACCAGCGGCTGAGCGCCGCCGTCCATTCCTGAGCCCGTCGCACGTCGAACGCCTCCTGGCATCCCTCGATACCGTGCAATAGAGGTCTCCGACCGCCGTCGGGGACACCTCTTGCGCTGCGACCGCAGCCATCGCCTCGTCGAGCAACGCCATGCCCGCAGCGACCTGATTAAGGTAGATCAGGCACCGGCCCTGGCCAACCCGAGCCAGCGCCGCCAGCTCCGGGTCGTGGAACCGGTCGCCGATCTCCGCCGCTTCGGCAAAGCCCGTGTGGGCAGCCTCCACGTCGCCCTCGAACACGACGCGGAGAGAGGCGCAGTAGCGCAGGTATCCCTGCTCGACGCAATCACGGTTGCCATCGTCCAGCAACCGCTGTCCCCGGTGCACCCACCCGCCACCGCGGGCAAGCTCGCCCTTGTTCAGGAGAATGAAGGCCAGCCAGAAGACGCAGCGGGCGGCGCGGGTGACATGGCCGAGCTGCGTGCATTCGTGGTACGCGCGGGTCCAGACTTCGACGCTGACCTCGTCCTTGCCACTCAGGTACGCCGCCACAGCAAGCCGCTCAAGATCCTCGAGCCCGAGCTGTGTGTCGCCATCCGCGGCCGACAGCTGCGTGTACGCGTCCTCCCACGCGCGCCGTTCAAACGATTCGCGGCCTCGGTTGATCCCATCGAGCATGGCGACAGTCTCGTCCAGTTGGCTTCCGCGCGCCACTGCAATCGACGACGACTGCACTGACGTGTCGGGCTACGGCTGACGGCGACTTCGTCATGCGGTGGCGTCTGACCAGACCGATCGGTGGGCAGTTGCCGACGGTTATCCCGGTTGTCCGCCGGATCGACGTCGGCCCCTCGAGCGGGCAAGGAACCGATCTGTGATGTAGCTTCAGGGGAAGCCCTCAGGGGAGCCGGGCGCCCGATGCGGTAAGATCGCGCCCGGTCTACTGGCGAGTGGCCAAACGGTAAGGCACCTGATTCTGGATCAGGGGATTCAAGGTTCGAATCCTTGCTCGCCAGCCAACCTTCCCCGACCCACCTCCCGGTTCGGACGTGCCCATGAGCATCGACACAACGCGGCCGCCCGAGCGTGCCGACTTCATCCGCGAGATCGTCGCCGCGGACCTGCGAGCCGGTCGCCACGAGAACGTGGTCACGCGCTTCCCGCCGGAGCCGAACGGGTACCTGCACATTGGCCACGCCAAGTCGATCTGCCTGAATTTCGGCATCGCGGCGGAGTTCGGGGGCCGCTGCCACCTCCGCTTCGACGACACCAACCCGGTCAAGGAGGAGCAGGAATTCATCGACGCGATCGAGGCGGACGTCCGGTGGCTCGGCTTCGATTGGGGCGAGCACCTCCATTTCGCCTCCGATCACTTTGAGCAGCTCTATGGGTGGGCCGTCCACCTGATCCATGCCGGTGACGCGTACGTCGACGACCTGTCCGCCGACGAGATCCGGGCCCACCGCGGGACGCTCACGGAGCCCGGACAGGATTCGCCCTGGCGCGACCGGCCGACCGCCGATAGCCTCGACCTGTTCGAGCGCATGCGCGCCGGGGAGTTCCCCAACGGCGCCCGCGTGCTGCGGGCCCGGATCGATATGGCCTCGCCCAACATCAACCTGCGCGATCCCGTCCTGTACCGAATCGTCCACGCCGCCCATCCACGGACGGGAGACCGCTGGTGCATCTACCCCACCTATGACTTCGCCCACGGCCAGTCTGATGCCATCGAGGGCGTCACCCACTCGATCTGTACGCTCGAGTTCGAAGCCCATCGACCGCTCTACGACTGGCTCCTCGAGCACCTGCCCGTCCCGTCGCGGCCGCACCAATACGAGTTCGCCCGGCTCAACCTGACCCACACCGTTCTGTCGAAGCGGCTCCTGCTCCGGCTTGTCACCGAGGGCCATGTCCGCGCCTGGGACGACCCCCGCATGCCGACGATCTCCGGCTTGCGCCGGCGTGGTTTCCCGGCCGAGGGGATCCGCAACTTCGCCACGGAGATCGGCGTGGGCAAGGCGGACAGCACGCACGAAATGGCGCTCCTGGAGCACTCGGTCCGCAACGTCCTCAATCGCATCGCGCCGCGCCGGTTCGCCGTCCTCGACCCGCTCAAGATGGTCATCGAGAACTACCCCGACGAGATGGTCGAGAAGATGGAGGTCCCCAACAACCCGGAGGATCCGGCGGCTGGTTCGCGGCGGGTGCCGTTCACGCGCGAGCTGTGGATCGAGCGGGACGACTTCATGGAGGAGCCGGCCCCGAAGTTCTTCCGCCTGGCGCCCGGCCGCGAGGTCCGGCTTCGGGCCGCCTATTACGTGACGTGCACCGGCGT
>JANPDO010000259.1:0-10487 GCA_031431535.1 Chloroflexota bacterium | reverse complement strand
TGAGCAGGAAGGCCCCAATCGCGCCCGGCGCCTGGCTCACGATCCCGGCGAAGATGATGAAGCTGATCCCGTTGCCGATTCCGCGCTCCGTGATCAGCTCGCCGATCCACATCAGGGCGATCGCCCCCGCGGTCAGCGTCGCGATCTGGGTCAGCGTCGTGAAACTTGACAGGTCGAAGCTGCCGGTCAGGACCTGCTGGGAGTTGAGCAGGGCCAGAAAGCCATACGACTGGAGTATCGCCATTGGCACGGTCAGGTACCGGGTGTACTGGTTGATCTTGTTGCGCCCGTACTCGCCTTCCCGGCTGAGGGCCTGGAGCGACGGCACGACGCCACTCATCAACTGCATGATGATCGACGCGTTGATGTAGGGGTTCATGCCCACGGCCACGACGGAGAAGTTGGCCAGACCACCACCCGAGAACAGGTTGAGCAGGCCGATGAGCGCGTTGCCCTCGACAAAGTCGCGCAACTGCGCCTTGTCGATGCCGGGTACCGGCACGGCCGCCAACAGCCGGAAGACGATCAACAGCCCCAGGACATACAGGACCCGGCGCCGGATATCCGGCGCCCGCAGCGCGTTGAGCAGGGAGTCGAACACGATCAGGCTCCGGCTGTCGAATCGGGTGCTCCGGGCTTGGTGCCGGCCGCGGGTCGGTTCGCCTTGTCCGGACCGACCCCCTTGGCCGTTCCGACCCCCTTGGCCGTTCCGGCACCTTTGGCCGCGCCGGCACCCTTGGCTGGCTTGGCCGCTGCCAGCGCCGCGGCCTTCTCCGTCCTTGCCGCCGCGGTGTTCCGGGCCGGCTGGGCGGCCGCAGCCGCGGCTCGTTCTTCACGGGCGGCTGCAGTGGCCGTGGCCAGCGCGGCAGTCCTGGCGATGGCGGCCGTCCGCGCGAGCGCATGCTTGCCGATCCTCGGAGTCGCGTCCTTCGGAATCACGCCGCCGTCAGTGTCACCGGTCAAGCCGAGCGCGATCATCGGGCTGGCCGGGACCTCCAGAACGTTGACGCTCCCTCCGGCGGCCTCGATCTTGCGCCGCGCCGAAGCGGTAAACGCGTCGGCCACCACGAACAACGGCGTTGACAGGTCCCCATTGCCCAGGATTTTGAGCGGCTTACGAAGGGTCCGGACCAGACCGACCGCGCGCAGGATGTCCTGATTGACGGTCATCGGACCGGCGGTCGGGCCATCGCCGGCAGGTACGGCGAGCGCGAATGCGCCACGCTGCGCCACGGCCTCGATTGCGCCGACATTCACGACTTCGTAATCGACCTTGAATCGATTGGTAAAGCCGCGGAGCTTGGGAATCCGCATGTGCAGCGGTGTCTGGCCACCCTCGAACCAGGGTGGAATGGAGCCGCCGGCGCGTGCCTTTTGACCCTTGGTTCCGCGACCGGCGGTCTTGCCCTTGCCGGCCGCGATGCCGCGGCCAACCCGCGTGCGGGCCTTGCGTGAACCGTCCGCCGGGCGAAGATCGTGCAGTTTCATGACTTCCCTGCCGTGTCGGTATCCGCGATTTCCTCGACCGTGACCAGGAAGCGGACCTGGCGGACCATGCCGCGGGTTGCCGGATTGTCCGTGATGATGCTGCTGCTCCCGATCCCATGGAGACCCAGTGCCCGCGCGGTGGCCCGGTTGCGCGCGATATGACTGATCGTGCTTCTCACCTGTGTCACCTTGAGCTTAGCGGGCACCGGCCACCTCCCTGACGGGCGCCGGTTGGCCCGGGATCCGGCTCACGAGCTTGATCCCGCGACGCGCACCGAGCTCCTCGGCCGAATGCAGGCTGCGAAGCGCCGCGATCGTGGCGCGCGTGACGTTGACCGGATTGGTCGAACCGTGCGTCTTGGACAGGATGTCCCGCACCCCCGCCGCCTCAAGGACGGCCCGGACCGCACCGCCGGCGATGACACCGGTGCCCTGCGAGGCCGGCTTGAGCAGCACCCGGCTGGCGCAGTACTCCGTCCGAACCTCGTGCGGGATGGTGGTCCCGACCATCGGAATCTTGATCAGGTTTTTCTTGGCATCCTCGACGCCCTTGCGGATCGATTCGGGG
Source organism: Chloroflexota bacterium (assembly GCA_031431535.1). Classification (GTDB taxonomy): domain Bacteria; phylum Chloroflexota; class Limnocylindria; order Limnocylindrales; family CSP1-4; genus SPCO01. The sequence continues at coordinate 8,431 of JANPDO010000259.1, read as the reverse complement.
ACTTCGCCGGCCTTGCCGAGCCCGACGCCAACGTGGCCGGCGCCGTCACCGACGACGATGATCGCGCTGAAGCTGAACCGCCGGCCGCCCTTGACGACCTTGGCGACCCGATTAATCTGGACGACGCGCTCCTCGAGCGCGAGCTTTGATCCGTCGATACGTGCCACGTGGGCTCCTTCCGATCAGAAATCGAGTCCGGCCTGGCGAGCGGCATCAGCGAGCGACTTGACACGCCCGTGATATCGGAACCCGGCTCGGTCGAATACCACGCGCTCGACTCCGGCTGCCTTGGCCCGTTCTGCAACGAGCTTGCCCACGACGGCTGCTTCAGCCGACTTGGTTGCCGTGGAGCCCTTGAGCTCCTTGTCCACCGTTGAGGCGGCTGCCAGTGTCCGGCCGGACGTATCGTCGATCACCTGCGCATAGATGTGGTTGAGGCTGCGGAAGACCGCGAGGCGCGGGCGCCCATCCGTACCCGCCAGGCGCAGGCGGATCCGATCGTGGCGCTTCTGTCGCGCGGCGCCGCGAGAGGTGGCCTTGGTCATCGGTTTCGTTCCTTGCTGATCACGGGATTACTTCTTGCCCCCGATCTTGCCGGCCTTGCCGGCCTTGCGCCGGATGTATTCGCCGGCGTAGCGCACGCCCTTGCCCTTGTACGGTTCGGGCTTGCGGGTCGAGCGCACCTTGGCTGCGATCTGCCCGACGAGTTCCTTGTCGATCCCGACGACCGCAAGGCGGGTAGGCGTTTCGACTTCGAAGCTGATGCCCTCGGGTGGATCGATCTCGATCTGATGGCTATAGCCCAGGTTGAGCTGGAGCTTGCGACCCACGAGCGCCGCGCGATACCCGACACCGGTGATCTCGAGGCCCTTGCGATACCCGTCGGTGACCCCGACGACCATATTGTTGACCAGCGTCCGGGTCAGCCCGTGCAACTGCTTGTGCGTCTTCTGTTCAGTCGGCCGCGTAACGACGAGGGTTGCCTCCTGGCGGCTGACGGTGATGTCGGGGTGCAGCGCGCGGTTCAGGCTGCCCCGTGGCCCCCTGACCGTCACGTTCCGCCCGTCGATCGTCACGTCGACGCCGGCCGGAACCGCGATCGGGAGTCGTCCAATTCTCGACATGTGCGTTCCGCCTACCAGACGAACGCGAGGACTTCGCCGCCCAGCTGCGCCTGGCGCGCCTGCTGACCGGTCATGATCCCCTGGCTCGTGCTGACGATGACGATGCCCAGTCCGCCGAGCACCCGCGGAATATCGGTCTTGCGGGCGTAGACGCGCAGGCCGGGCTTGCTGATCCGCTTGAGACCGGACACGACCGAGACCCTGCCATCGACGTACTTGAGCGTGAGCCGCAGGACCGCTGTCGGGCCATCCTGCTCTTCGCGGACATCGGAGATGAAGCCCTCGGCCTTTAGAATCCGGGCAATCTCACGCTTGGTGCGTGAAGCGGGAATGACCACCTCGGTATGGCGTGCCCGGGATGCGTTCCGGACACGGGTGAGCATGTCGGCGATCGGGTCGGAGATGTTCATCGGTCCCTTACCAGCTCGACTTGACGACGCCCGGGAGTTCGCCGAGCAGCGCCATCTCCCGGAAGCAGATGCGGCACAGGGCGAACCGTCGGATAAAGGCGCGCGGCCGACCGCACACCGTGCATCGGTGGTAGCCCTGTACCTTGTGCCTTGGAGTTCGCGCCGCCTTGGCGATCATCGATTTCTTAGCCATGTATCTCCCTCCCCGCGCCTACGAGGCGAAGGGCATGCCGAGGAGTTCGAGAAGCTTCTTCGATTCCTCGTCTGTCTTCGCCGTCGTCACGATGCTGATTTCCAGCCCTCGGAGGCGGTCCACCTTGTCGTAGTCGATCTCCGGGAACGCGAGCTGCTCGCGCAAACCGAGCGTGTAATTGCCCCGCCCATCAAATGACTTGCCGGGGATCCCGCGAAAGTCGCGGATGCGGGGCAGGGCCAGCGTGGTCAATCGATCCAGGAAGTCCCACATCCGCTCGCCGCGGAGAGTGACCTTGGCCCCGATCGAGTTGCCCGTGCGGACCCGAAACTGGGCGATGGATCGCCTGGCCTTGGTCACGATGGGCTTCTGGCCCGTGATGGCGGACAGGTCGCCGATCGCGGCATCGAGGGCCTTGGCATTGGTGAGCGTCTCACCGAGCCCGATGTTGATCACGATCTTGGACACTCGCGGGACCTGCATCGGGTTGCCGTACTCGAACTCCCTGCGCAGCGCGGGAGCGACCTCGGCCGTGTATCGCTCCTGGAGTCGGCTCGTCATGCCTTCACCTCCAGCTGCTGGCCGCAATGTCGGCAGACGCGCACCCGGCGGCCGGTTTCCAGGGTCGCATGGGCGATCCGGGTCGGCTTGCCGCAGTCCGTGCAGACGAGCATGACCCTCGCGATCGGCAGCGGCTGCGCGATCTCGAGGATGCCGCCCTGCTGGATCTTGGGGGTCCGATCGTTCGCGTTCGACGACTGCCGCGGCTTGGTGTGGCGCTTGGCGATGTTGATCCCTTCGATCACGACCTTGACCCCACCCGCCGGCGAGCTCCGACGAAACGGGCTGCGGGCAGTGCTGGGCGAGGCCTCGCGCCGGATCACCCGGTCGACGACGCCACGCTTGCCCGCGTCCTTGCCGGCCAGCACCACGACGGTGTCCCCTCGGCGGATTTCGGGAACCTTTGGGCTGCGCGGGCTCGCGACGCGTACGGCCATCACAGGACCTCCGGGGCGAGCGAGACGATCTTCATGTAGTTCCGATCACGCAGTTCGCGCGCGACGGGGCCGAAGATCCGGGTGCCGCGCGGGTTGCCCTGGTTGTTGATCAGGACGGCCGCGTTCTCGTCGAACCGGATATAGCTGCCGTCCGGCCGGCCGTACTCCTTGGCCGTGCGCACGATCACGGCGCGCACAACGTCGCCCTTCTTGACCGCGGCATTGGGAATCGCCTGCTTGACGCTGGCAATGATCACGTCACCCACCCCGGCATCGGTCTTCAGGGAGCGACCCATCACCCGGATGCACTGGATGGTGCGGGCACCAGTGTTGTCAGCGACCTTGAGGCGGGTCTGGACCTGGATCATGCGCCGGGCTCGCCATCGGGCGTCGCGGCCTCGTCATCCGTGCCTCGCGTGCGTCCGGGATGCGCCGCGGAGTGAATCGCCTCGGTCGTGGCGGCCTCCTCGCCAACAAGTTCGCCCGGCAGTGCATGATCGCCGCTGCGCTGGATCACAGACACCAGCCGCCAGCGCTTTGTGGCGGACAGCGGGCGTGACTCCTCAATCAGGACGGTGTCGCCGATCCGGGCATCGTTGGTCTCGTCATGGGCTTTGAACTTCGTGGACAAGCGGATGACCCGCTTGTACAGCGGGTGACGAGCCAGGCGCTCGATGGACACGACGATTGTCTTGTCCATCCGGTCGCTGACGACCCGGCCAACCTTGGTCTTGCGCTTGCCTTGCACGTGGGTGTCTGCTCCTGTCATCGCGCGCCCTCCGTCAGGCCGTCTTGCCGAGCTTGCGCTCGCGCTGGACGGTCAGGATCCGGGCGATCGTTCGCCGCGTCTGCGGGATCGCGCTGTAGTCCTTGAGCTGTCGAGTCGACAGCGCGAAGCGTGCCCCCCAGAGGTCCTGCTTGGCCTCGCGAAGCGCATCCTCGAGCTCCGGGTCGGACAGCTGGCGAACCTTGTCGATATCCATCAGTTCGCCTCCTTCGCTGACTCGCGAACGACCACCCGGGTCGTCACCGGCAGCTTGTGGCTGGCGAGGCGCATCGCCTCGACCGCGGACTCGTGGTCAACGCCCGCCATCTCGAACAGGATTCGACCCGGCTTGACCACCGCTACCCAATGATCCGGCGCTCCCTTGCCGGAGCCCATCCGGGTCTCGGCCGGCTTCTTTGTCGCGGGCTTGTCTGGGAAGACGCGGATCCAGATCTTGCCGCCACGCTTGACCGACCGGGTCATGGCCCGCCGGGCCGCCTCGATCGGTCGACTGGTGATCCAGGCGGGCTCCGCTGTCGCGAGGCCGTAATCGCCAAAGGCCACCGAGTGACCGCCCTTGGCCATGCCGGACATGCGGCCGCGCATGACCTTGCGATGCTTGACGCGCTTGGGCATCAACATGGGTCAGGCTCCAGTTCCGGCCTGCGCCGGCATGGCGGCATCGCGGGCGAGCGTCCGCTCCGGAACAATGTCGCCGCGATAGATCCAGACCTTGACGCCGATCCGGCCGTACGTCGTGTGGGCGTGGATCTGTCCGTAGCTGATGTCGGCACGGAGCGTGCCGAGCGGGATCCGACCTTCCTTGTCCCACTCGCGTCGCCCCATCTCCGAGCCCCCGAGTCGACCGGCCACGGCGATCTTGACGCCCTTGGCTCCAGCCTTCATCGAGCGCTGGATGGCCTGCTTCATGGCCTTCTTGAAGGCAATCCGACGGCTCAACTGGCCGGCGATGTTCAGCGCCACCAAGTGCGCGTCCAGCTCCGGCTGGCGGATCTCCTTGATTTCGAGCTTGACCTTGCGGGTTGTCAGCGCACCGATCTGCTGTCGCAGCGTCTCGACGTTGGCGCCGCCCTTGCCAATAACGATGCCGGGCTTGGCGGTGTGGATCGTGACGGTCACATGGTTGATCCCGCGTTCGATCTCGACGCCGCTGACGCTGGCGTTGGCCAAGCGCACATCGATCAACTTCCGGATCTTGATGTCTTCCTGGAGTGAGGTGGTGTATTCCTTGTCATCGGCATACCACTTCGCGGTCCAGGTGCGCGACACGCCGAGTCGAAAGCCGTACGGATGGACCTTGTGTCCCATATCAGGCCTCCCGATCCGCGACGACGATGGTGATGTGGGTCATGGGCTTGTGGATGGCAAATGCCCGGCCCTGCGCTCGCGGCTGGAGCCGCTTGATCGTGGGGCCCTCGTTGGCGACCGCATCAACGATGACGAGGTCCTGGGCAGACAGGTTGTGGTTGTTCTCGGCATTGGCAGTCGCGCTTTTCAGCACGCGGGCAACCTCTTCGGCGGCCTTCTGGGGCATGAACCGAAGCGCCGCCGCCGCGTCCTCGACCTTGAGGCCCTTGATCGCCTGGGTGACGAGGCGCGTCTTGCGGGTCGAGCCGCGGAGATACTTGGCAGTAGCGGATACACGCATCGTCGGCCTACTTCAACGCGGTCGATCGGTCGGTGTGCTTGCCGTGCCCGCGATAGTTGCGGGTCGGGCTGAACTCACCCAGGCGATGGCCAACCATGTTCTCGGTCACGTAGACCGGGATGTGCTTCTTGCCGTTGTAGACCGCGATGGTGTGGCCGATGAACGTCGGGAAGATCACCGACGCGCGCGACCACGACTTGATCAACTTCTTCTCGTTGCGCTTGTTCATCTCCTCGATCCGACCGAGAAGGCGGGCCTCGATGAACGGGCCTTTCTTGACTGAACGGGACATCGGTTCCTACCTCCCCCCTTACTTGCGATGCCTGGACCGGACGATCAGTCGCCCGGTGGTCTTGGAACGTCGGGTGCGATAGCCCATGGCGGGCTTGCCCCATGGGGTCTTTGGCGGCATGCCGGTCGGGGACTTGCCCTCCCCGCCACCGTGCGGATGGTCCCGCGGGTTCATGACCACGCCGCGGACCTCCGGTCGCTGACCCAGGTGGCGGGCACGGCCGGCCTTGCCGAGGTTCTGGTTCTCATGATCAAGGTTGCTGACCTGGCCGACGGTCGCCATGCACCGAAGTGGGACACGCCGCATCTCGCCCGACGGCAGGCGAACCGTGGCATGGTCACCTTCCTTGGCTAGCAGCTGAGCCGACACTCCGGCCGATCGGACGATCTGGCCGCCCTTGCCGGGAACCAGTTCGATGTTGTGGATCGTGGTCCCCAGCGGAATGTTCGCCAGCGGCAATGCATTGCCCGTGCGGGCATCGGCATCCGACCCGGCCACCACGACATCCCCAACCTTGAGGCCGTGCGGCAGCAGCATGTAGCGCTTCTCACCGTCGCGGTAATGCAGCAGGCCGATCCGTGCTGAACGATTCGGATCGTATTCGATCGTCGCCAGCCGGGCGGGCACACCGACCTTGTCCCGTTTGAAATCAATCCGGCGATAGTGCTGCTTCTCGCCGCCGCCCCGGTGCCGGACGGTCAGCCGGCCGGCGTTGTTGCGTCCGGACCCACGCGTCTGGGCTTCAAGGAGCGGCTTGTACGGCTCCTTGGTGGTGATCTCCTCGAACGTCGAGCGGGTCATCTGCCGGAGCCCCGGCGAGGTGGCCTTGTAACTGCGCAGCGGCATCGATCAGACCCCTTCGAAGAATTCGATCTTCTGGCCGGGGGCGAGGGTCACGATCGCCTTGCGCCAGGGTGTGGTGTGCCCGGTCGTCTGCCCGCGACGATTGCCGCGGCGCTTCTCCTTGGCCTTGGTAGTCAGGACGTTGACCGCTGTGACGGTCACGTTCTCCTTTTTGTAGAGCTCCTCGACGGCCGCCTTGATCTGGATCTTGTTGGCCCGGTCGTGGACGGCGAAGGTGTATTTACCGCGACCGGATTCATCGATCGACTTTTCGCTGATCACCGGCCGCAGCACGATCTCGGGCGCCGTCAGGGCACTCATGCATAGACCTCCTGCATCCGGGCCAGCGCCGGCTGCTCGATCAGGATCACATCCGCGTTGAGCAGATCCACCACGTTGAGCGAGTCGGCCAGGATGATCTCCACGGTCGGCAAATTGCGTGCCGACAATTCGAGCATCCGGTCGCGCCCGGGCGCCACGACCAGCACGCGTCCGGTCGCATCGAGGGCGCGGAGCACGCCGACCAGATCCCGGGTCCGGATCGCTTCGAGGCCGAAAGTGTCGATCACCTTGATCGCTTCGTCGCCGAGCTTGGCGGTCAGGGCGCCGCGGAGCGCCAGGCGCTTCATCTTGCGTGGCAATCGCTGCTCGTACGAGCGAGGATGCGGCCCGAACACGGTGCCGCCCCCGCGGTAGTGCGGTGCGTTAGTGGAGCCCTGGCGAGCGCGTCCGGTCCCCTTCTGGCGGTACGGCTTCTTGCCGCCGCCGCGGACCTCGCCGCGCGTCTTGGTGTCCGCGGTACCGGTGCGTCGCGCGGCCAGCTGGGCGGTCACGACCTGGTGGAGGACGGCCGCGTTGACCGGGGCGGCAAACAGCTCGTCGCTCAGCTCGACGCTGCCAACGGTCTTGCCGGCGCGATCCTGGAGATCAATGGCGGGCATCGGGTCAGACCTTCTTCACGAGGATCAGGCCGCCGCGGGCGCCGGGCAGACTTCCCTTGACCAGCAGGAGGTTGCGCTCCGGATCGGTGCGCACGACACGAACCTTCTTGATGGTCACCCGTTCGTCACCCATGTGGCCGGCCATCTTCATCCCCCGATAGACGCGACCCGGCGTGGTGCCCGGACCGATTGAGCCGGGCGCGCGGTGATGATCGGAACCGTGCGTCTTGGGACCGCGCTGAAAGTTGTGACGCTTGATCACACCCGCTGTCCCCTTGCCCTTGGACACGCCGGTCACATCCACCTCGTCGCCCGCGGTGAACAGGTCGGCCAGGTTCATCGTCTGGCCCACCTCGACGCTGGCGAGGCCGTCGACGCGGAACTCACGGATGGTCTTGACCTTGGGCAGGTCCCTCAGCTGGCCCGCCCGCGGCCTGGACAGCTTCGTGACCGGGTCCGTCCCGAGCTGAACGGCCGAGTAACCATCTCGCTCGGGTGTTCGAAGGCGAGTGACGGTGTTCGGCCCAATGGCCACCACCGACACCGCCACCATCGTGCCGTCGTCCTCGAAGACCTGGGTCATGCCAACCTTGCGGCCAATCAATCCGATACTCATCGCCCGCACCCGGTCCATGCCCGCGTTGGCTCCTGCGCGCGCTCGCCCACGCACATTTCAAGTGCGCTCGCTCGCGTGCTCGTCCCCGCCTTGGCCTGGACCGGCTGCAGGACGATGAGGATTGCGTGCTCGTTCATCACATCTTGATTTCGATGTCGACGCCGGCGGCCAACGAAAGTCGCATCAGGGCGTCCACCGTCTTGGATGACGGATCGAGGATGTCGACGAGCCGCTTGTGGGTGCGGATCTCGAACTGCTCGCGGCTGTCCTTGTCGATGAACGGGGAACGCAGGACCGTGAACTTCTCAATCCGGGTGGGCAGCGGGACAGGACCGACGACATCGGCGCCGGTGCGCTGGGCGGTCTCCACGATCTGGGCGGCCGACTGATCCAGCAGCCGGTGATCGTAGGCCTTGAGGCGGATCCTGATCCGCTGCTTTGCCATGTCGTCCTACTCGACGATGCTGACGATGGCGCCGGCGCCGACGGTCCGACCACCCTCGCGGATGGCGAAGCGCTGGCCGAGCTCGACCGCGATCGGGGTGATCAGCTCGACGCTCATCTCGACGTTGTCACCGG
>JANPDO010000258.1:0-2224 GCA_031431535.1 Chloroflexota bacterium | reverse complement strand
GCCACCAGGAGTTGACACCGTAGGTCCAAGCTCGTCGATGACGTAGACGGTGCCGTCGGCGAGGGCCTCGATGCCCGCGTGGGCGAGGATGCCGACCGCGGGCCGGACCTTGAAGTCGATGGCGGTCGTCGGGTCCTTCGGGTCGATGAACACCTCGAACAGGCGCCCGCCCGTGGTCTCCTCGGCGAACAGCAGCGTGCCCCACGGGGTCCAGCGGATGCCGTCGAGACAACGGTAGCCTGTGCTCTGGATGAGGATCTTCGTGGCCCCGGTGTTGAGGTCGACCACAGAGACGGCGCCGTTGGAGCCGACCTCGTGGGTGCGGTAAAGGTACCGCCCGGCCTGGGGCCCGGTCTCGTTGACGGTGTTCATGTCCGTGAGGTCGTCAACCCCGCCGCCGTAGATGTCGAACGTCGTCTCATCCTTGACGAGCGTCTGGCTGAAGCCGGCCGGAACAACGAACGGCTCGTCCCAGTTCGTGCTCTCCTGCCCGTAGGCGGAGCCGGGGATCGGGTCGAACGCCATAGGGCCGCTGACCGTCGAACCGCCGATTGCGGCGGTTGCGGAGAGCCCGACGGCGGCGATGCCGACCGTGAAGCCTCCGAGAATCTTTTTGAGCTGCACCGTACCCTCCAAGTGAGTGTGTGTACGGGGCGACGGTAGGCAGCCCCAACCTACGGATGGGTCGATGAATGGTGTCGGCCAAACCTCAATCTTGTGAACAGCGACTCGCGGCGGCCTGCGACCTCGTGTCAAGGACGCCGCCTCTACATGCACATCGTTCCACTCAAGGCTCCGTTCCGAAGGGCCGATAGATTTTGGAAGGTTCGGATCAATGGAGCTTCGGTGAGTGGATCGGATTCCGAGCGCGCAAAACAGATCGTCGATGCAGCGGCACGCCTGAGTGGCCTGCCGGACCTTGCGGCGATCTTGCAAGGGATCGCGGAGGCCGCCCTGAGCGCCCTTGCCGCCGACCGCGTCACCTGCCATGCCCACCGCGCGGAGGACCAGGTCGTGACGGACGTTTTCACGACCGAGACCTGCCCGGAGCGCAGGGCACTTCTGGAGAGCAACATCGGGAAGGTGGCGACGAGACTGCCGATCTGCCAGCTCCAGGTCGCCCAATTCGAACCCCTCCTGATCATCGAGGACGTCGCGAACGACCACGACGTGCCACCCGCCGTCGTCGAGCGTTTCGGTTCCGGTGCGGTACTCGGCGTGCGCCTCGAACACCCATCGATTCGCGCCGGCAAAGGTTTGGCGTTGCTCGGCACATTGGTCTGGATCTATCGGCGCCCTCGGCGTTTCTCGACCGCGGCGCGCCAGGCCGCGCGCAGTCTCGCGGGCCTCGCAACGCTCGCCCTCGCCAACGCGCGCCTGCAGGAAGAGACTGTTCAGCGTTTGGAGGAGACAAACATGCTGGCCGCCGAGCAGGCGGCCCTACGACGGGTCGCAACCCGGATCGCCGCGGAGGCGGTGTCCGAGGTCGTGTTCGCACAGGCGGCGAAGGAAGTCGCCAGCCTGCTCGGGGTGCAATGTGGGGTCGTTGCCCGGTACGAACCGGATTGTGCCTGCCCGTGGGATGGTGGGGGCCCCAGCGACCGGCCGCCGGCGCCCACTTCTCGACACAGGGTCTGGGGCCGCTCGCACAAGTCGCGCGAACCGAACGGGTGGCACGCGTCAGCGACTACGAGTCCTTCGCCGACGACGAGTACGTGGACCCGATTTGCCCGCGCCGGCCGTTACCGAAGCGCGGTGGCGGCGCCCGTACGCGTCGGTGGCCGACTCTGGGGTGTCATGATGGCTGCCACGACCGACGCTGCGCCCCTCGGTACCGCGACGGAGGGTCGGTTAGAGCGGTTCGCGGAACTGGTGGCGCTCGGAATCGCGAGCGCGGAGGCTCAGGCAAAGCTCGCGGCGCAGGCCGCGACCGATCCGTTGACCGGGCTCGCGAACCACCGCTCCTTCTTCGAGCGGTTTCACGGAGAGACTCAGCGCGCCCGGCGCCACGGGCACCCGCTGAGCTTGATCATCATCGACCTCGACGATTTCAAAAGCGTCAACGACGTCCACGGTCACCTCTCCGGAGACCGCGTACTGGTCGAGGCCGCCACCCGCCTCACCAGGCTGGCACGGGACGAGGACACGCTCGCCCGGATCGGAGGCGAGGAGTTCGCATGGCTCCTCCCTGAATGCGATGCGAGTTCGGCACAGGCGGCGGCAG
>JANPDO010000257.1:0-22127 GCA_031431535.1 Chloroflexota bacterium | reverse complement strand
GTACACGTGGACCGTGTCGCCGTCGCGCTCGACCCGCTCTTCGCCGGGCGCCGTGGCCACCGCCGAGTGCGCCATCGTCAGAGGATCGGTTCCCGGCTCGTAGACCTCGATGGCGTTGACGAGCCGGCTGGTCTTGATGATCTGGGTGTAGTGGGGCTCGCCGAAGCCGACCGGCATGTCGGCCAGGACGCGCATCGTGGGCTCGGTCAGGTCGATCAGCTGGAAGTTCTGCGGCTTGAGGGTGCCCAGCACCGGGAACCGGTCGATCGACCACTTGTTGAGCGCCACGAGGTAGCGGCCGTCGGCGGCGACGGTGTCGCCCTCAGTCGTGGCCAGGTGGCCCACGTTGTAGTTGACCTTGACCGTGTCGAGCAGCTTGAACTCCTCGCCGGCCGCGACCCCGGCCTTGGGGCCCAGGGTGAACTTGGCGATCGCGCTGTCGAGGAAGAGGCTGACGAAGCCGTTGCCCTTGCCGTCGTACTGGGTGTGGAGCGGCCCCAGGCCAACCTCCACCTGCCCGGCGACGACCGCATCGAACGCCAGGACCGGCACGCCGAACGGATCGGTTCCGTCGAATGTCTTGTTGGCGATGGCGTCCTTGATCATGTCGATGTCGTAGATCGTGACGTGCGGGTCGAGTTTGCCGCCGACCGAGATGTAGTTGCCGTCGGGGCTGACATCGACGCCGTGTGGACTGCGCGGCTCCGGCGCGAAGTAGAGGATCCCCTCGGCGATCGCGGTGTCGAGCGAGATCACGCGCATGCCGTTGCGGTCTTCGGTCTTGCCGTCGGCGGCCACCTGAGCGGCCTTCTTCCAGTCGATGATGTGCAGGTAGTCGAAGTCGCGCTGGCTGGCGCCCGTCTCGAGTGGCTCGCCGCCCTCTGACACGCCGCCGATCGCCATCTCCGTGTTGTAGCTGTTGATGAAACCAAAGCCGTCGCTGGCGAGCTTGCCGGCGTCGGCAAGGTCCTGCGTGTAGGGCGGCAGCTCGATCTGGAAGCTCTTTGCCACGTCCAGCTTGCCGGTCGCCTGATCCACCGACAGCCAGGTGGACATGCCACGGTACGACGCCTGGTAGTCCTCAAGGGGGGCGTAGCCGTCGGCCGTCTGTGGGGCGGGGCTCATACTCGAGATATGGACGTAGTCGCTGTTCGGGGTCACGAACACGCCGCCATGAGAGGTCTGGATGTTCGGGACGTCGAGGATCTGCTTGGTCTTGAAGTCACGCAGATCCACCATCCCGATCCGCCCGTTGGCACGATCGTTGATGTAGACGAACCGGCCGTCATAGGCTCCGCCGGTCTCGGACAACCCTGGGTGGTGGGTGTCGCCCCATGCCAGCTCGGCCGCTTGCTTGTCGCTGGAACCTTCGGCGAGGACCGCCTCGCTCGAGTCGGCGCCCTGGCCGTAGCCGGACCACGACTCAGGCGTGAAGACCGGGATCGTCTTGAGCAGGCGCATGGACGGGACGCCAATCAGGTGAAGGCTGCCCGAGTGGCCGCCGGACGAGAACATCGTGTATTCGTCGTACTTGCCGGGCGGCGTGAACGCCTTGAGTGCGCCCTCCGCCTCCGCGACCGTCATGCCCCGGGCCTCGACGATCGTTGCGAGCGAGCCGGCGCCGCCAAGACCGCCCGACAGGCGGCCGATCAACAGCCCTCCCAGCAGGCTGACCGCGACCAACGCGGCTGTCAGTACTCGAACCTTCGAACTCATTGCCCTGTCCTCCGTTAACGTGTCATGGACTGCCTTGGACCGTGGCTCGGCGGACCCAGGGGGCAGGTCCTGCGTGTCGTGTGTATTTGGCGACCAAGTTACTATCCGTTTGAGGGCCGTCGAGGGGCCGGATGGCCCGAGTCGGGCGGTCCGAATGTCACGACTCATGTGCAGGAGGCGGGAACCGTGGATCTGGGCCTGACCAGGGAAGCCGATTACGCGGTCCGCGCGATGCTCGCCCTCGCCGCCCACGAGAGCGTCGAGCCGGTGAGCAGTCGCCGGATTGCCGCGGAGTGGGGGATTCCGGCCAGGTTCCTGGTCAAGGTGCTGGGAAGGCTGGCTGACCGCGGACTGGTCAGCGCCACGATCGGGCGGAGCGGCGGCTATCGGCTGGCCCGGCCGGCCGAGGAGATCTCGCTTCTCGACGTCGTCACCGCGATCGAGGAGCGGCCGACCGAAGTGCGCTGCGTGCTGCGGGGCGGGCCATGCCGACCGGACGGGCGCTGCCTCGTCCACGACGCGTTCACCGCCGCGCGGGTCCGGTTTGAGGCTGAGCTGCGCGGCCGCTCGTTGGCGGCCATTCTGGGCGAGACAGGCTGGCGGCCAGCGCGGCTGCCGAACCCCGACCGGACGAGGTCCGCCGTCCGATGATTGGACCTGCGGCCACGGCTCGGCGGCGCCTGACCGGGGCGCCGGCCGTCATGGCCTTCCGGCATCGAAACTATCGGCTCTTCTTCACTGGGCAGCTGATCTCGTTGATCGGGACCTGGATGCAGCAGGTCGCACAGGCGTGGCTCGTCCTCCAGTTGACCGGCGACCCCGTCTGGCTCGGGATCGTGGCCGCGGCGCAGTTCCTTCCGGTCGTGGTGCTCGGACTGTTTGCCGGCGTCGCCGCGGACGCGATGCCAAAGCGCCGGGCGCTGCTGTGGGTGCAAGTCGTGATGATGGGGCTCGCGCTCGCACTCGCCGTCCTTGTGATCACCGACATCGTCGAGGTCTGGATGATCGTCGTCCTGGCCGCCCTCCTGGGGGTCGCCAACGCCGTTGACATGCCGGTTCGCCAGTCGTTCGTAGTCGAGCTCGTGGGGCGCGAGGATATCGGCAACGCCATCGCCCTCAACTCGGCGCAGTTCAATGCCGCGCGCATCCTTGGCCCGGCGGCAGCCGGGTTGACGATCGGGGCATTTGGGATGCCCGCCGCGTTCGTGATCAATGCCCTCAGCTTCCTCGCCGTAATCATCGGTCTTCGGCTCATCGACGAACGAGCGCTGCGGGAGTCGATCCGGATCGCCCGTCCGACCTCCGCACGCGACGTTCTGACGAACCTGGCCGAGGGTCTCGAATATGTGCGGCGGACACCGGTCGTCCTGCTGGCCGTCGTGCTGGTCGGTGGCGTGGCGACGGTCGGGATGAACTGGAACGTCTTGATCCCGGCGCTCGCCGAGGGGGAACTCGCGAGCGACGCGGCGGGGTTCGGGTTCCTGATGGCGGCGTCGGGTGTTGGCGCGCTCCTGGCGTCCTTTCGACTCGTCCTGGGAGGCCAGCCCCGCCCGACGCGATTGGCGACGGGGGCGCTGATCCTTGGCGCGGCTTCGGTCGCGCTCGCCGTGTCGCGAGTCTTCCCGTTGTCACTCCTGCTGATGATTCTGGTTGGCTTCGGCGCGATCCTGATGGCGGCCACCGGCACGACCACGATCCAGATGGCCGTCCCGGACCAGCTGCGCGGACGGGTGATGAGTGTCTATACGACGGTGTTCAGCGCGTCGATGCCGATCGGCGGCCTGGCGATGGGTGCGCTGGCGTCCGGCTTCGGAGCTGCGGTGGCGATCGGAATCGGCGGTCTGCTCACGGTGGCGGCGGGGTTGGGCGCCCTGGCCTGGGGGCGGCGAGGTGCCTTCACGATCCAGCCCCCGGCTCCACGACCGGGCGCTCGCTGAACGACCCCACCCGCTCCCGGCGATTCAGGGAAGGCTTTTCAGGGCAGACGCAGGGTCTCCAGGACATCGCTCGTGAACAACGCCGGTTCCGGTCCGCCGAGCAAGGTCCAGGCCACGCCATCGAGGACCACCGCGCCCAGACCGTGTCTCGCGGCCGCCAGGTTACTCGGGCGAGTGCGCAGTCTGCTGCAGTGGCGTAGTTTCCGTTGTCCGTCGCCTGTTGCGTGCCAAGCGAGCGCATGACGCTACCCTTGCCTGCGTGTCCCACTCGACCTTCGACGCCGACCGGTCGGCGTCCGACCCCGATCAGGCTCCACACGATTCGGACGATCGCGCCTCGCCGCTTGCCCTCGCCGCCGCCAACGTCGTCGCTCGCCTGACAGCCGCGGAACCGATCGCACACGCCGATCCATCCACCATCCGGGTTGTTCACGCCCCGGGGCGGGTGAACCTGATCGGGGAGCACACCGACTACAACGAGGGGTTCGTTCTGCCAGCCGCGATCGACATGGGCATCACCATCGCGCTCGTCCCGACCGACGATCGCCGCGTCGAGATCACCCTTGCGAACGGAGGCGAGCGCGGCGGCTTCGATCTCGATGCCATCGGCGAGCGCCGCTCCAACTGGATCGACTACATCGCCGGGACGGCCTGGGCGATGGCCGAGGCCGGGTTACCGATCCGGGGTTTCCACGGCGTGCTCGGCTCGGACCTGCCGCCCGGGGCCGGATTGTCGTCGTCGGCAGCGATCGAGCTCGCCGCAGCCTGGGCGTTGTCAGGCGGCGACCGACCGCCGCTCGACACGATGCGCCTGGCGCAGATGGCCCAGCGCGCGGAGAACGCGTACGTCGGGGTGAACTGCGGGTTGATGGATCAGTTCGCGGTGGCATTCGGGCGCGCCGACCACGCGCTGCTCCTGGACTGCCGGAGTCTCGAGCATCGGCCGGTGCCATTGCCGGCCGGCACCAGGCTCGTGATCTGTCATTCGGGCTCGCCGCGCAAGCTCAGTGCCTCGGAGTACAACACCCGACGGGCGGAGTGCGGTCGCGCTCTGGAGGCGCTTCGCGCGTTCGACCCGACGATCCGTTCGCTGCGCGACGTGACGCCGGAGCTTCTCGATGCTGGTCTGGACCGGATCGACGAGGTGGCCGCCCGGCGCCTCGACCATGTCGTCCACGAGAACGAGCGGGTGGCAGCGACGGTCGCGGCGCTCGCCCGCGGCGATCTCGACGCAGTCGGGCGGGCGTTCGCTGCCAGCCACGCTTCGTTGCGTGATCGATACGACGTCAGCTCGCCGGCGCTCGACGCCCTCGTGGACATCGCCGCCACGGTGCCGGGTGTCATCGGCGCTCGGTTGACCGGCGCTGGCTTCGGTGGCTGTACGGTCAATCTCGTGCGCGACGATGCCGTTGACGCGCTCCGTGCGGCGATCCTTGCGCGCTACCCGGGTCGCACCGGGTTGACGCCGCGGGTCTTCGAAGTCCGGGCGGTTGACGGGGCTCGGCGGATCGCGTGATCGTCGACCAAGGCCGCGCCACGGCGCTCGCTCGGGCGGTCAGCCGGGGAGGTCGAGTCCGTCGACGGCCAGGGTCGTGTGATCGAGCGTGATGAGCCGGTCGCCGCGGGAGAAGCGTTCGACTCCGGCCTGAGCTGGCAGGATCGGCAGGCCGAGCTCCCCGAGGAGCCGCGCAAGCAGGTCCGTCCAGGCCTCCACCGAACTGAACCCGACGTAGGCAAGTCGGTCGCGGCGCACGGCGGCCGGGGCGCCATCGAGGTACGAGGACCCGCCATATCGGGCCATCACCTCGATGGATGGGTCGGCCGGATCGCTGATCTCCAGAACGTCGGTCCACGGCCCCGCGGGCGCCCCACCGGGCATCACGGAGACCGGCAGCGGCTGGCTCAGTCCTTCGATAACCCGGGCGCCCAGGTGCTCGGCGAGGCCGCCGGGCAATGCCTCTTCGAGCCAGCAGTCGTCGAGGTCCTTGACGAGTGAGCGCGGGCCCAGGATCACGAGCGCGCCCGCCGCCATCGCCTCATGGATCCTCGCCACCCGGGCCGGGGTCATCAGGTGGAGCGCCGGTGCCACGATCACCTCGTACCCGGTGAGATCGTCGCGTGGCCCGAGGACGTCGGCATCGAGGCCAAGTCGGTGGACGGCGGCGTGGACGGGTTGGACGAGCGTGCGGTGCGTCAAGCCGGATTGATGCGGGTCGATCTCGATGGTCCACGCGTCCTCGTACGCGTGGAGGATCGCGACCCGCGCCCGGGGGCGCTCGAGGATCGACGGCGCGAACGTGGCCACGGCGCGGAGCTCGCCGGCAAGGCGCGCCACCTCGAGGAGTCCTCGGTCGGCCGAGTCGTCATGGCGCAACAGACCACTGTGGTACTGCTCCTGTCCGGAGCGACTGGGTCGCCACGAGAAGAAGAGCGAGGCCTCCACGCCGTGCAGCGCTGCCTGCCAGCCCCACAGTCGGACCTGGCCTGGGGGTACCGGCGGGTTGATGGCGGTCCAGTTGATCGGTCCCGGCTGCTGCTCCATGACCCAGGCCCGGCCGGACGGACCCGCTGACCCGCGGGCCAGGTCCAGCAGGTAGGCATACGCCTCTGGGCCATCGACGCCATGCGGGTATGCATCGACGGCCGCGACGCCGCCGGCCTCGTGGACATCGCGAGCATCGACAAAGGTGTCGTCCCAGTAGAGGTTGACCAGGATGTCCCGGGCGGGAGATCCAGCTGCCACGATCGAGCGTTGTTCTGCCAATCCTGCGACGACCTGATGGCTGGCGAACCGGCGGTGCGCCAGGAGCAGACTGGGCGACTGCACCGTCGCCGATCGGCGTGGGAGGTCGACCTCCTCCCAGCTGCCGTACTGTCCTGACCAGAAGGCCGTACCCCACGCGTCGTTCAATCGGGCCAGCGATCCATACCGTGCCTGGACCCACGATCGGAACGTTGACTCGCAGGCGGGGCACCAGCAGCGCGCCGAGTCGTGATTGCCGGGCTCGTTGTCGAGCTGCCAGGCGACGAGCGCCTCGTGTCCACCGAACCGATCCACCAGGGTCGTGACGATGGCCCTTGACGCCTCACGGTAGGCCGCGGCGGTCGGGCAGGTGTAGCGGCGGCTGCCCGCCGACCGCGCCGTCCCGTCGATGTCGATGAGGCGGACCTCCGGGTGCGCACCCACCAGCCACCGCGGCGGCGCCGCGGTCGGCGTCCCGAGGACGACTCGTAGCCCTGCGCCGGCCGCGGTGTCGATCGCGCGGGCCAGCCAGTCCAGATCAAAGACTCCAGGTGACCGCTCGAGGGCACCCCAGGCAAACTCGCCGAGTCGAACGAGTTCGAGCCCCGCGTCGGCCATCCGGCGGACGTCGTTCGGCCAGCGCGACTCCGCATGCTGCTCCGGGTACCAGCAGACGCCCAGCTTCACGCGGTGACCTCCGTGGCGGATGGTCGTAGCAGCGTACGCGTCAGTTCGAGGCCTCGTCGGTCAAGCCCAGCCAATCGGTCGCCTGACATCGCGAGACCGCCGCTGCTCTGCAGATAGGTGGCCCACCCTTCGCGGTCCTCCGCGTCGGGTGCCGCGATAATGCAGTCGGGGTCATTGACCCAAAGTCGGCCGTGCATCCATTCCCGAGCTCGGCCGGCCGTCATCGCGCCACGCTGCGACGGCTGGCTGACGTCGCCGTCGAGGGGTTCCACTCTAAGGTCCGTATCCGGACTGATCCGCATGGCGTCCACCAGGCCGATGGAAGGCAGCAACGGCGCACCACAGCCAAGGATCGTCGCGTCATCGCCGAGCGCCGCCCGGATGATCCGAAGGCCCTCCCGGTAGGCCGCGACCGCATCGGCGTCGCCATGTCGCCCGCCGTCCATGGCCCCCCCGTAGAGGAAATCGATCTTGTGCATGGTGAAGCCCCACGAGCGCAGCGTCCGAAAGACGTCGCCGAGATGCGCCGCTGCTCCGGGATGGGTCACGTCCAGGACATGGATCCGCTGATCCCAATGGCGGTCGGCGCCGATCGCGTCGCGAACCAGCCATTCGGGGTGCTCTCGCGCCAGGCGGCTTCGCTCGCCCACCATGAACGGCGCCGTCCAAACACCCGCCTCTCGGCCCCCGTCTCGGATGCGGTTCGCCAGGTCTGCCATCGATGCGATCCTGCCCGACGGTTCGAGCCAGTCACCGATCTCGGCCTGATGCCCGTCATCGATCTGGATCAGCCGGACATCAAGACCTTCGCGCTCGATGACCTCGAGATTCTCCGAGACGGCCGCGTCCGTCACCTCGCTCCCGTAGCCATACCAGGAGCACCAGCCAGGTCCGATCGGTCGGACGGGCCGTGCGCAAGCGGCTTCGCCGAGACCGGCACCCACCGATGCGAGGCCGGCAGCCAGACTGGACGGCGGCGCGATCTCAAACACCGGTCCGTCGGCGCTGATGTGGAGGCGGCCCTGCGCGAGGCGAGCGCGGATCGACGCGACCTGGCGGGCAGGGTCGGCGGCCCGCCAAAGTCGGATGGGGCCGTCCGCCGGCACGACGGCCAGCAGACCCTCGCCCTGGAACCCACGGTCCGGCGCCGGATGACCTGGGCGGAACGCCATCGTCTGCCAGATCGGCCGATGCGGGCGAGGCGAAGCGGGAAGATCGGCAGGGTACGTGCCAGCCGGGCTCCATGACTGCCAGCCGTGCTCGTAGACCGAAGCCCGCGATGGGTCACCGAGCGGCACGACCGCGATGGACTCGAAGTCGCTACTCGAGGACACGCGACCACCTCCACGCTCCAGGGGGCTGCCCAGCGGGCTTTCCATATCGCAAGTCTAACTTTGGTATTGACAAGATACCAAAGTGTATCGAAACTACTAGAGCACGTGAACACTAACGAAATCGAAGCTGCGATCCCCGCGGACCTGCGGCGTTCCCGCATGCTCGACGTCGTCCGTCAACGCGACTACGCGACGGTCACGGACCTCGCCGATCGGTTTTCGATCTCTGAGGTGACGGTCCGAAGTGATCTGGAATCCCTGGCGACGCGCGGCCAGGTGCGCCGGATCCGTGGGGGAGCGATCGCGACCGATCTCCCGCGTCGGGAGCGGCCGTTCGAGGAGTCGGAGACGGAGCACTCCGCCGAGAAGATCGCGATCGGCCGAGCCGCGGCGGGTCTCCTCCGGGATGGCGACACCGTCATCCTCGACGTGGGTACGACGACTGCGGCGGTCGCGCGCGGTATCGCGGCACGGACCGATCTGCGGGACATCGTCATCTTTACAAACAGCCTCAGCATCGCCATGCAACTGGAGCCGGTCATCCCGCGCCTCAGCGTCGTCGTGACGGGCGGGACGCTGCGCCCCCTTCAGCACTCACTCGTTGATCCCCTCTCAGACGGCGTGCTGGACCGGATCCACGCGGACATGGTGTTCATCGGCTGCAACGGCGTCGACCCAGAGGCCGGCGTGACCAACATCAACCTACCCGAAGCTGGGATGAAGCGACGGATGATGACGGCGGCCCGGCGCCGGATCGTGGTCGCTGATGGCTCGAAGGTCGGACAGGTTCAACTCGCCCGTCGTTGTGCGGTCTCCGCTATCGACCTGCTGATGACCGGCACGTCCGCGGATGCGGCGGTCGTCGAGACCCTCCGGGAGCGAGGGCTTGCCGTCGAGGTGGTCGAGGCATGACGGTCGAGATGGTCGACGCGCCGACCGATCCGAGGATCGTTGTGCGCCACGACCTCCGTCGCGCCGATGGTCGCCGCCTCTACATCTACGGCGAGCTTCGGGGTGACCTCGTCACGGATTCCGTCGCCCCGATCGCGCTGCCGGCACTGCACCAGCGCTACGACGATCTCACGGACACCTGGATCGCCGTGTCACCGGCCCGAAACCGGCGGCCGAATTCCGCGCTCGATGCGCGCCAGCCAGGTACGGGCGCGTGTCCACTGTGCCCGGGAGGACCAGAGGTCCCGTTCAGCTATCAGGCCGCCGTGTTCGAGAACCGATGGCCCTCCTTCGTCGCCAACCCGCCGCCGGTCGTTGCCGATCCACGGGTCGCGCCAGCGCTGGGCCGCTGCGAGGTCGTGCTCTACACGGAAGCCCACGAGGGGTCCCTTGCGACGCTGAACGTATCGGACCTCGCTCTGGTCATCGCCATCTGGCGTGATCGATCTGCCTCGCTCTGGTCGGATCCAGCGCATCGATTCGTGATGGTCTTCGAGAACCGCGGCGCAGACGTGGGCGCGACCATCTCCCATCCCCACGGACAGATCTACGCATTCGACCGCCTGCCGCCGTTCATCGCAGCACGGGTCGCCGTCCTCGCCCGTCATCGCGAACGCGCTGCGACGTGCCTGACGTGCGACGTACTCGCGGCGGACGACGCGGCACCCGAGCGATGGATCGTTCGGGGGAAGCACTTCATGGTGGCCGTCCCGTTCGCGGCACGTTGGCCGTTCGAAGTCCGGATCCGGGCTCGACGCCACGGGCTGCACCGGTTAGCCGACCTCGAGCCGGCCGAGCAGGTCGAGCTCGCATCCCTGTTGAGAGAGGTGGTCGCGCGGTACGACGGACTCTTCGGGTTCGAACTGCCGTACATGATGGTGGTCCAGGAGGGTCCCACGGACGTGCCGGATTGGCACCTGTCCGTGGAGTTCCTGCCGCCGCATCGGTCCGCCGAACTCACCAAGATCCGGGCCAGCGTGGAGACTGCCGCCGGGCAGTTCATCAACGACACGCTCCCGGAGCAATCCGCCGCCAGGTTGGCGGGGGTCGTGGTCAAGCACCGAGTAGAACAGGTGGTGCCCACGATCGTTATCCCGGCGGCTGACAGCGCCCGCTGATGCGGGCACAGGAGGAGTGCACATCGTGGACAAGCGATCACGCTGGCTCGCGCTAGCATCTGCCACGGCCATCTTGGTGGCGGCTTGTGGGAATACAGCGACCTCGGTCGCGCCATCCGTCGCGCCATCCCTGGCGCCATCCGTCGCGCCATCCGTGGCGCCCTCGGTCGCGCCATCCGTGGCGCCCTCGGCGGAGCCCGTAACGATCACGTTCCGGACACGACCGGACAATGACGCCGAGGCGGAAGTCTACAAGTCCGTCGCGGCCAAGGTCTCCGAGCTCCTCGGCGACGTGACCGTGGTCTATCAGAAGGGTGGCAGTGAGACTGCCGGCTATCAGGACACCATCAAGACCGAAGCCGCAGCGGGCACCGCCCCCGACGTCTTCTGGATCCCGGGCACCGACACCGCGGAATTCGGCACCAAGGGCATCACGCTCAACCTGCGCGAATACGCGGCTGCCGACGCGACCTACAAGGACTCGGACTTCTATCCGGGTCCGATGTACCACCTGACCTTCGATCCGGCTACGGGGCAGCCCGGTGGTCCGTTGTGGGGTCTGCCCCGAGACGTGTCCACCTTCGGCCTCTACCTGAACACCGACCTCATCGCGGAGGCCGGCGCAGAGGATCCGCGTGAGCTGGCCAAGAACGGCCAGTGGACCTGGGCCAAGTTCGAAGAGGTCGCAACGAAGATCGCCGCGCTCGGCGATGGGGTCAAGGGCTATGGTGCCAGCTCCTGGTGGGGCCCCTATGGTGTCTGGCTCAACGGCGCTGGTGGCGGCTTCTTCAATGCCGACCGAACCGCCTGCGCGCTCGATACGCCCGAGTCCATCGCTGGCTTGACCCAGCTCAAGAAGATCTACGGCGTCGCGGACCTCGCCCTCAAGTACGGTGAGGACGCGGAACCTGTCTTCCTCGCCGGCAAGATCGGGATGTTCCAGAACGGCCGCTGGGCCACACCGAACATCCGAACCAATGCCAAGTTCAACTGGGATGTCGTGGCACTCCCGGACGGCCCCAAGCCGGGCGGCAACTGGCTCTTCTGGGGTTCCTATGCGGCGAACGCGAAGACCGCCAATCCCGAGGCCGCGTGGCGCGTCATCCAGGCGCTCACGAGCCCCGAGATCCAGGCGATGGTCTCCGAGCTCGGCGCGAACATCCCGAGCCGCGTCGGTGACCAGGCCAAGGCCGACTTCCTTGGCTTCACCCCGCCGGCCAACAACCAGGCCTTCCTCGATGGCCTGGCCAACAACAGCGTTGCCGAGGGACCGCTGTGGCCGTCGGCCGACGCACCCGGCGCCAGCTGGCCGAAGTTCGACACCGTCATGGGTGCGGCCGTCACCGCGGTCGTCAACGGTGAGAAGACGATCGACCAGTTCAAGGCCACGATCTGCACCGAGGCCAACGCCGAGGGCTTCGGCAGCTAGCTTTCCGGATCCCATCCAGTCTGGGCCAGCCTCCGGCCGGCCCAGACTGGTCCCAGCAACGACCTGGCCAGAGGTCCCACACCAATGTCAGCCGCGACGGCAGACCAGCCCTCCGCTGCCAGATCCGGATCCCCGTCGGGTCCGGTCGAGCCGATACAGCGCGCGACCGGTGCGCTCGTTCGCCTCGCACCCATCCTCCAGGCGGTCCTGACCGTCCTTGGCGCGGTGTCGACGCTTGCCATCATCCTGGGCGGGCCCGTCGGGCTTCCCTTGCCGATCTACCTCTTCATCCTTGCCGTTCCGGCATCGTTCACGATCGCAGCAGCGCTTTCGACGCTGTGGACACTCCGCCCGTCATCGCGCGGTCGAGTTCTCGCGATCGTCGTCGACTATCTCGCACTGCTCGGTGTCTTCCTCTATCTCCTGCACGTGGCCGGCGTGTACGTGGGCCTCGACGATCTGGCGGACACCTTCGGATCGGGGTTGCCGTGGCTCGGGGTGGCGTTGGGCGCCTTCCTGCTCGGGTATGTGCTCGACCTGTTGAAGCGATCCCCGGCCGCTTTCCGCGCAATCCGCTACCTGCGCACGGGACTGCTACTCGTGGCTGCGACGGGGTTCCTGGTTGCCCTCGGCGCGCCGCGAGGCGCGCTCGATTTCCTGACCGGTCTGGCGGACCCGCTGCGCCTGGCGCTGGCCGTGACCTCGCTCGTCCTGCTGGCATTCCTGCTCGCCATGTGGGGTCCCATGGGTCGGGCGCGGTATGGGGCTCAGCAGCGAGACAACGATGTCCTCAACGGCATCCTGCTGGTCTCGCCCAACCTCCTCGGGTTCCTTGGCTTCTTCGCCGGCCCCCTGTTGTTCAGCCTGTACGTGAGCCTGTCGGAGTGGGACGCGTTCAGCCAACCCGTGTTCGTCGGCCTGCGCAACTACATCGATATCGTCTCGCTCCAGATCGTGTCGCTGAGCGATCCAACCGTCGCGCTCGCCCCGGGTCTCCAACAGGGCTTTACCGAGATCGTGAGGATCGGGTCGGTCGTCGTGGCCGCCAAGGACAAGCTGTTCTGGATCTCCCTGCGCAACATCCTGTTGTTCGCGGCCATCGCGATCCCCCTCGCGGTCATCCCTGCCCTGCTTCTGGCAAGCCTCCTCAATTCGAAGATCAGGGGCGTCAAGTTCTTCCGGGCGATCTACTTCATCCCAAGCGTTGCCGGCGTGGTGGGGATCGCGATCATCTGGAAGCAGCTCCTCGACGCGACGATCGGCTGGGTCAACTACCTCATCACCCTGTCGGTCGACTGGCTCAACGGGACGTTCGGTCTGGGGCTCGTGGATCCCAAGATCGGCTGGCTATCTGACCCAGTGACCGCCCTTCCGGCCATCGCGATCGTCTTCGCCTGGACGTCGGTCGGTTTCAATTCCGTCCTCTTCCTTGCGGGCCTTCAGGGGATCCCAGCCGACCTGTATGAAGCCGCCTCCATCGATGGCGCCAACCGGTGGCAGCGCTTCCGTAGCATCACGCTGCCATCCGTGGCGCCCACGACCTTCTTCGTCGTCGCGACGTCCACGATCCTCGCGCTCCAGTTGTTCACGGAGCCATATGTCCTGACCGGCCCCAACCCGGGAGGTCCCAACAACGCCACGCTGACGCCGGTCATGTATCTCTACAACTCCGGATTCAGGAACTTCGAGTTCGGGTACGCGTCGGCCGTCGCGTGGGTGCTGTTCGCCCTGATCTTCGCATTCACCCTCGTCCAGTACCGTCGCCAGCGCGGCGACGCGGCCGGGAACTAGGAGGCCGTCGATATGACCACGGCGACCGCGGACGTCGACCCGAGAGCCACTGACCCGCGACCCCGCCGTCCATCAGTGCGCCGTCGGTTGCGCCGAGGGGTCAATGCGTTCGGCACGTACGCGCTCCTGGTCGGCATCGGCATCGTCTTCATTTTCCCGTTCGTGTTCATGTTCACCACCTCGCTCAAGACAAGCGAGGAAGTCTTCCGCTACCCACCGCAGCTCCTCCCGACCCAGGCCAAGACAGTGATCGTGGAAGGTCAGCCGGACCCAGTCGATGTCTACGAGATCACGCTTGACGGAACGACGTACGAGATGATCCCGGTGGAGACCGGGGTACCGGCGGGCGTCTTCGCGGCGCCCGGATCGCCTGCGACGACGGTCGTCTGGCCGCTGGACCAGTCGATGGCCGTCATCGACGCACAAGGGGTCCCCGTGACCGCCGAGGTCGCCGGCGAGACGCTGCCGCTCTTCGATGTGACGATGGACGGCAAGACCGCGCGTCTGGCCAAGGTCCGCGACACGGCGGTCGCCAAGTTCGAGGTCCCGGGCGATCCGTCCATCACGAGTTACGCCGTCCTTCGTACCGCCGCGATCGTGGAGACGGCGTCTGCGCACCCCGAGAACTACGGCGACGTGCTGGCCCGGTCGGGCTTCGACCGCAACCTGACGAACACCTTGCTGGTCACCTTGTTCACGGTCTTCGGCCAGCTGTTCACGTCGATCCTGGGCGGGTACGCGTTCGCCAGGATCCGGTTCCCGGGGCGCGATGCGCTGTTCCTCATCTACCTCGGTTCCATCATGATCCCGTTCGTCGTCCTGATCATCCCGCTGTACCAGTTCATGGTGGCCATCGGGTGGGTGGATCGCGTACCGGCGCTGATCTTCCCGTGGATCTTCTCGGCCTACGGGACATTCCTGATGCGCCAGTTCTTCGTCACGATCCCCAAGGAGCTCGAGGAGGCCGCCTTCGTCGATGGAGCCAGCCGCTGGACGATCCTTTGGCGGATCTTCGTTCCCCTCAGCATGCCGGCGATCGCGACCCAGGTGACGTTCTCGTTCCTGTACGCCTGGAACAGCTTCGTCTGGCCGTTCATCATCATCAGCACCGGCAATACCCGGGCGCAGGTCCTCACGGTGGCTCTCCAGCAGTTCGGTGGCCGCGCGGCGGATTCACCCCAGCTCGTATTTGCCGGGGTGGCGATCGCCGTCGCGGTGCCCGTCGTGGCGTTCGCACTCGTCCAGCGCTACTTCATGGAGAACGTGGCGACGAGCGGGATCAAGTAGCGGCTCGAGCACGCGGTGCCATAATGCCCGCGATGTCGAAGGAGTCCCGCGAACAGACCGCCGTGATCGTCCGCGCGCCCGCCGGGAACGCCGTGGCGACCGCGTCGAGCTGGGGGTTCGGCGACGGACGGGCTATCCCCTGGGAATACGCTCCGTCGCCGGAGTCAGCCGAGATCGTCACGCTCAAGGAGCGCTACGGGCTGTTCATCGATGGTCGGGAGGTCGCGGCCTCTGACGGCGGCACGTTCGCCTCCGTGAACCCCGCCACGGAACAGACGCTCGCGCACGTCGCTCGGGCCACCGCCGCCGACGCGGACAAGGCCGTCCGGGCCGCCCGGCGCGCCCAGACCCGCCGCTGGGGCAACCTGTCCGGTCGGGAGCGTGCCAAGTACCTTTTCCGGATCGCGCGGATCCTGCAGGAGCGCTCGCGCGAGTTCGCCGTCCTCGAATCGATGGACTCGGGCAAGCCGATCAAGGAGAGCCGGGATGTCGACGTGCCGCTCGCGGCGGCCCACTTCTGGTATTACGCCGGCTGGGCGGACAAGCTCGACTACGCTTTCCCGGGTCGGCGAGCCCGCCCGCTCGGGGTCGCCGCCCAGATCATCCCGTGGAACTTCCCGCTGTTGATGCTGTCGTGGAAGATCGCCCCGGCGCTGGCCGCCGGGAACACGGTGGTCCTCAAGCCGGCCTCCACGACGCCGCTCTCGGCGCTGCTCTTCGCGGACGTCTGCCGCGAGGCGGACCTGCCGCCCGGGGTCGTCAACATCATCACCGGACCCGGGGAGATCGGGATGGCGCTGGTGACGCATCCGGGCGTCGACAAGGTGGCGTTCACCGGCTCCACCGAGATCGGGGTGCGGATCGCCCGTGGCGTGGCCGGGACGGACAAGGCGCTCACGCTCGAGCTTGGCGGCAAGGCGGCCAACATCGTGTTCGATGACGCACCCCTCGACCAGGCAGTCGAGGGGATCGTCAACGGGATCTACTTCAACCAGGGCGAGGTCTGCTGCGCAGGTTCGCGTCTGCTGGCTCAGGAATCGATCGTCGAACCGCTGATCGACAAGCTCAAGGACCGGCTCTCGACGATCCGCGTCGGCGACCCGCTCGACAAGAACACCGATGTGGGCGCGATCAACTCGAGGGCCCAGCTCGAGAAGATCACCGAGCTGGTCGCTTCCGGGGTGGCCGAGGGCGCCGAGCTCTACCAGCCGGCGTGTGACCTGCCGGAGCGAGGCTACTTCTTCCGGCCGACCCTGTTCACCAATGTCGCCCAGAGCCATCGGATTGCGCGTGAGGAGATCTTCGGGCCGGTGCTGTCCGTCCTGACCTTCCGGACCCCGGACGAGGCGATCGAGAAGGCGAACAACACGGTCTACGGGTTGTCTGCCGGGGTGTGGACAGACAAGGGCTCCCGGATCCTCGAGATGGTGTCGCGGCTGAAGGCGGGCGTGGTCTGGGCCAACACGTTCAACCGGTTCGACCCGACCTCGCCGTTCGGTGGCTACAAGGAGTCAGGGTTCGGGCGCGAGGGCGGACTGCACGGACTCCTGGCCTACGTTCGACTCGAGGACCGCTGATGGCGACCCGAGGCCGCCCTCCCGCGACGCCGGCCCGGATCGAGGTTCGCAAAACGTACAAGCTGTATATCGGTGGGGCCTTCCCGCGCACGGAGAGTGGCCGCTCGTACCTCGTCTCGGGCGCGGACGGCACGCCTCTGGCCAATGCTTGCCGGGCATCCCGCAAGGACCTCCGCGATGCCGTCCGAGCGGCACGCAAGGCGTTCGAGGGCTGGGCCGCCAAGACAGCGATGAACCGCGGCCAGGTTCTGTACCGGGTGGCAGAGCTGATGGAGGGCCGTCGGGAGCAGTTCGTCGCGGAGGTGGCCGTCGCCGAAGGGCTCGCCCCGGCGGCCGCCCGCGCCGCCGTCGATCGCGCCATTGACCGCTGGGTCTGGTATGCCGGCTGGGCGGACAAGATCGGGCAGGTGCTGGGTTCCTCCAACCCGGTCGCCGCGCCGTACTTCAACTTCACCATCCCCGAGCCGACCGGCGTTGTCGGTGTCGTCGCACCGGAGACCTCGTCGCTGCTCGGGCTGGTGAGCCGGCTGGCGCCGCCCCTCGTCACGGGCAACACGGTGGTGCTCATCGCCAGTGAGCGCCGGCCGCTCCCGGCGGTGACCCTGGCCGAGGTTCTCGCCACCTCGGACGTTCCGGGCGGCGTCGTCAATGTCCTGACTGGACGCAAGTCGGAACTGATCCCGGTCCTTGCCGCTCACTCGGACGTTGATGCACTGGACACCTGGGGCGTTCCCGAAGAGCTGCGCCTGGCTACGGAGCAGAGCGCAGCCGAGGATATCAAGCGCCTCCTGCGCCGGCCGACAACCGTGGCGGAGGCACGCTTCGACTGGCTGGACGACGCGTCCGCCGAACGGCCGGAATGGATCGCCGCCTTCCTCGAGATGAAGACGGTCTGGCACCCGATCGGCGGCTGACGATGGCAGTCGGTGTCCGCGACAGTCGTCCCCCTGGGCGTCTGCGAGGGGCAGGATCCGAACCGGACACGGTCGAGCGCCGCGTCTTCGTCCACGCCACGCCGCGTATGGTCTGGTCAACCCTGCACGATCCTTCCGCGACGAGCGCCCTCTATCCGGAGCTGCACCTTGGTCCCGCCGCGCCCACGTGGCCGGCCGCGGCGACGACGAGGTTTGCCCGCGCCAGCCTCGGCCTGCTCCGCGACCTTGCCTGGGTCGAGAGTCTCGAGGCTCGCCCGGATTCGAAGTTCCGCCTCAGGGTCACGGCATCCGGGTTCGACAGCGAGTGGAGCTGGCGGCTGGAACCCGTCGCCGGGGGCACCCGCGTGATCCACGCGGCTACCTTCCGGCCGCTTGATCGGTGGACCGGGATCCTGGTCCGTCTCGGGCGCGAGTCGCTGGCCAGCCGGGTTGAGGCGCATCTTCGTCTGCTGAAGGAGCGAGTCGAGGCGGCGGAACGCTCGGGGAATCCATCGTGACCGGAGCCATCACATGACGGCGGTAATCCGCACGGAGGCCCTGACCAAGACCTATGGTACCCATCGTGGGATCACCAAGCTCGACCTCGACGTACAGGAGGGCGAGATCTTCGGGTTCCTGGGGCCCAACGGTGCCGGGAAGACCACCACGATGCGGGTCCTGCTCGACCTGATCCGGCCGACCAGCGGGCGCGCCGAGGTGTTCGGGATCGAGACGACGGCGGATCCGGTGGCGATCCACCGGCGGGTTGGCTACCTGCCCGGCGAGTTCGACCTGTACGACCGCCTGTCCGGCGCCGACACGCTGACGTATTTCGCAAACCTGCGCGGTGGCGTGGATCGCGCTTACGTCGCGCAGCTGATCGAGCGGCTCGGCCTCGACCCGAGCCGTCGGTTCCGTGAATACAGCAAGGGCAACAAGCAGAAGGTCGGCCTGATCGTTGCGCTCCAGCACAAGCCGGACCTGCTCATCCTCGACGAACCGACGGCCGGCCTGGACCCGCTCGTCCAGCAGACGTTCTTCGCGATCGCTCGTGAAGCTCGGGCCGACGGGCGCACCATCTTCCTCTCGTCGCACATCATCGACGAGGTGGATCGGACCTGCGACCGGGTGGCGATCATCCGCGAGGGGCGGCTGGTCCAGGTCGACCGCATCGAGGCGATCCGTCGGCTGGCCTTCCATCACGTTGAGCTCGTGTTTGCCGCGCCCGTGGTGGTCCCGGTCGCCACGGGGATCTTCCAGGCGATCGAGGGCGTGAGTGACGTGGCGATCGAGGGCAGCGTCGTCCGAATGCGGGTGAACGGACCGATTGGTGGGGTGATCGCCGCCGCAGCGCCGCATGGCCTGATCGATGTCGTCAGCCGCGAGCCCAACCTGGAGGACGTCTTCCTGGCCCAGTACGGGCACGGTCCGGCGACGGTCGAAGCCGTGGAGCGCTGAACTGTGGGCACTGAGGCGGGCGCGCTTGCCGTCGGTGCGGCCCGGGTCAACCCGATGTCGCGAATCGCCGGACTCGGCAGCGTCTTCGGCAAGACGGTCCGTGACAGTCGCCGGGCAGCCATTGCGGTGGGCCTGCTCGCTGGCCTGTTCATGCTCGCCAGCGCCGCACCATACGGAGTCCAGTTCACCACCGTGGCCGATCGACGGCAGCTGGTCGAGCAGATGACCAGTCTGCCGCTCGTGCTGCGCGGGCTGCTTGGCCAGCCGATCAACATCGAACTGCTGGGCGGCTTCCTGTCGTGGCGAGTCGGCAACGTGCTGCCGGTGATGCTCGGGCTCTGGTCGGTGCTGGCCTTGTCGGGAACCCTCGCCGGGGAGGCCGCCAAGGGAAGTCTTGATCTCCTCGCCTCGACACCCACCAGCCGCCGATCGATTGCGGTCCAGAAGCTCGGTGGACACATCAGCGCCTTGGTCGCGGCCATGCTGATTGCCGCGGTCCTGATCGTGGCTGCCGGGCGCGCCTTCGCGGTCCTGCCCGGCGACGAGATCGCCCTAGGAGCCGCCCTTGGTCAAGTCGTCCTGTACGGGCTGCTGATCCTCGCGGCCGGTTCGGTCTCGTTTGCGACGGCCCCGATCCTGGGGCGGACGCGTGGTCTGGCATTCGGCCTCGTGTTCCTGTTCGGCGGGTACCTGGTCTCGTCGTACGCGTCGCTCTCGCCGTTGATCGACAGCCTGCGCCCGCTCTCCTGGTACGCCTGGACGGCGGGCCATCGACCGCTTGCGGGGGTGACCGATTGGGGGTCGCTCGCGCTCCTCGCCGTTGTGTGCCTCGTCCTCCTGGCTGTAGGCGTTGTCGCCTTCACACGGCGCGACCTGGGTGCGCACGGAGCCCTTGCCTGGCTTCGCCTGCCATCGCTGCCCGCCGGCGTGAGCGGTCCAATGACCCGGCAATTGGCCGATCGGACCGCCGTTGCCATCGCTTGGGGTCTCGGCGTGGGCCTGTATGCCGCGCTGGTTGCGCTGTCGGCCAAATCGGTGGCCGAGAGCCTGGCCCAGTTGCCGCAGATCACGGAACTGATCTCCGTCCTCTATCCAGGGGTCGATCTCAAGCAGCCGTCGGGGATCCTGCAGTTGACCTTTTTCGGGTTCGCCTCGCTGATTCTTGGGCTGGCCGCCGCATCGTTCGTGGCGTCCTGGGCCGGTGACGAGACCGGTGGCCGCCTCGCCGTCGTCATGGCCGCCCCGTTGACCAGGGCACGCTGGCTGTTGTCGAGCGGTCTGGGTGTGTTCGGCGCGATCGGGATCACGACCGTCCTCCTTGGGTTGATCGTGGCGCTTGCGGTCGCCAGTCAGGGCGGCGACGTCGTCAGGCCCGTCATCGGCATCGGGATCGTTGGGCTATCGATGGCCGCGTTCGCCGGGATCGGCCTTGCGGTGGGTGGGCTGTTTCGAGCGTCGCTGGCTGCGCCAGTGGCAGCGGCGGCCGTGATTGCGACCTTCCTGCTCGACACGCTCGGCACCGCGCTCGATCTCCCCGATCCCGTCCTTGACCTGTCGATCTACCGGCACCTTGGGCTGCCGATGGTCGGCACCTATGACGCGGTGGGGCTTGTGGCGTGCCTGATCCTGGCAGTTGGCGGACTCGTCCTGGGCGCCAGGGGCCTGACCCGGAGAGACCTGGACAGGTAACGTCGGCGAGGCGCGCCTGACCTGGTTCGACCCGGCGTGTGCTGAGCGGCTAGCATCCCGTGAGTGGACCCGCTCATCGTCGGCCTGGTCGCTTTCTCGGCCGTGCTCCACCTGGCGTGGAATGTCCGGCTCAAGGCGGCGGGCGATCCGCTGCGGACCGCGACCATCGGGATGGCGGCGGCGGCACTCGTCATCGTGCCGGTGGGCTTCGCCGCCTGGTGGATATCGGGCAGGCCCGAGCTGCCCACGGAGGGGATCGCCCTCGGCGTCCTGTCCGGCGTCGTGGAGGCCGTCTACTTCATCTTCCTGGCCGCCGCGTATCGGCGTGGCGATCTGTCTGTCGTCTATCCGATTGCCCGGGGGACTGCGCCGCTGCTCGCCGTCGCTGTGGGTGTCGGCCTGCTCGGAGAGCAGCTCGGTGTCGGAGGATCGGTCGGAGTGGTGGCCCTGCTCGCCGGGTTCCTGTGGCTGCAGCGGCCGTGGCGGGCGGTTTCGGCGGCTCGGGGTCGCCGCAGCCAGGCGGGCCCGCCAGACCCCGGCACGATTCGCCCGCGCCCACCTCGCCCCGGCGCGCCTCGCCCGGCCGTCGATACGGCGATCCTGTTCGCCCTTGCGACCGGGGTCACGATCGCCACCTACACCGCCCTCGATCGCATTGGCACCCGCCTGATCGCACCATTGCCGTATGCCGCCATCCTGTGGCTGACCGGCTCGATCGCACTCGTTCTCTGGGTCGTTCTGGTGGCCGGTGGTGGACTCCGGCGGGACGGTCCAGTCGCCACCCGCAAGGCCGCGGTCGGAGGTTGGCTCACGCTGGGCGCCTACTTGTGCATCCTCGTGGCCCTGAGTGTTGCCCCGCTGTCGGGCGTCGCGCCCCTTCGCGAGTCGGCCACGGTGTTCGCCGCGGCGTGGGGGTCCGTCCGGATGGGTGAGGCGGCCAATCGGGCTGAGACGGTTCGACGCGTCGGCGCGTCCGCGCTGATCGTGGGTGGAGCCGTGCTGCTGGCGATCGCCGGGCGCTGAACCGGCAAACCCGCCGGTCAAAAGTGCTACGCGGGCTCTACGGGCGGCGCCGAGGCGAAGATGCGGCGGCGGCCCCATCGCCCATTGACCAGCGCCACCCCGGCGATCACGAGCCCCGTGCCCAACAGCAGGCTGCCGTCGATTGGCTCCTGCAGGACCGCGAACCCGAGCACGATCCCGACGATCGGCAGCAGGTAGGCGACCATGGACGTTCGGGTCGCACCCCATCGGCCGAGCAGGCGGAAGTAGGCCAGGTACGCCAGCCCGGAGCCAAGGATCCCGAGCCACAGCACGGAGAACCACCCATCGGGTTGTGCCGGCGCCGCCTCCCAGGGCCGCTCCACGACCAGCGCCAGGATGCCCACGATCACCAGCGCGAAGGTCACCTGGAAGACTGCCGGGATCAGAGGCGGCAGTCCCCGGACATTGCGCCGGTTGTAGACGTTGCCGATCGCGTAGGTCAACGACGACGC
>JANPDO010000256.1:0-2453 GCA_031431535.1 Chloroflexota bacterium | reverse complement strand
GCGGCCTTGGTCTTGGCGGCCTTCGCCTCGGCGACGGAAACCGGCCTGGTCGGACTGGTCTCGCGGGCTGCCCTGGCCGCATTGACCGAGGCCTCCAAGGCGGCCATCAGGTCGATCAGCTTGCCGCTTTCCTGCGGGGCCTCCGTGGTAACCGTCTCCTTGCCGTCAACCTTGGCCCCGATGACCTCCTCGAGCGCGGCGCGGTACTCGTCGCGATAGAGTGAGGGGTCGAATTCGCCGGTCATGGCTGCAACCAGCTGGTTGGCCATCGCGAGCTCGGCCGGCTTGAACTCCCAGGTTTCGTCACCCAGATCCAGATCGGCGGTGGAACGGATCTCGTCGGGCCAATGGAGGGTGCTCAGGAGGAGCGTGTCGCCGAATGGGTCGATGGCCGCGAGCGCTTCGCGGTCCTTGATCACCACTTTGCAGATCGCGGTCAGTCCCTCCGACGCCAGTACCGACTTGAGGAGGTTGAACGCCTTTCGCCCGATCTTGTCGGGCTCGAGGTAGTAGGCGCTCTTGACGAAACGGGTCGATGCATCGTCGCGCTGGGCCCTCGTGAACTGCTCGATCTCGATGGATCGGACCGTCTTGAGCGGGACGCGCTCAAGATCCTCCTCAGTGACCACGACATACTCGCCGGGCCTGTACTCGTAGCCCTTGACCGTGTCGCCGCGCGCGATCGGCTCGTCCTCAACCGGGCAATAGATCTTCATCTGGATCCGCGACAGGTCTGTCTTGTGGAGCATGTTGAAGCTGATGCCCCGCGACTCTGTCGCGAGATAAAGCTTGACCGGAATGGTGACCAGCCCGAACTGGATGGCCCCCTTCCACATTGCGCGTGCCATGGCGGTCCTCGTGATGTCCGCAGCGACCGGGTGGCGTATCTGGCCGCGGCCGTCGGACGGTCACGATAACGCACCAGCGCAAGGAGCCTGCCGCTACGAGGCGATCTCCGCCTCTGCCTCGGCGACTCGGGCGAGGATGTTGGAGCGCATCTGGTCCAGCCCGGACCAGACGGCCTTGGTTGCGGTGGAGATGGAGGTCAACTGCGCCTTGAGCGTGCGGACCATCTCGAGCTGCTCGCGAATTGCGGTCAGCGCGGCACCGATCGCGGCCGCGTCCACCTCGACCTCGTGCTCGACGAGCGAGGCCAGGGCGAGCAACCGGGCGAGCCGGATGGCGGCTTCGAGGTTCGCGGGCTCGGGCGCGGCTGGGTCGATGACGCAATACACGTCATCGCCGACGAGGGCGAACGGGGCGACGCCGGACGGTGCATGGGCCGGTGTGAAGACGACGACGGCAACGGCGGCGCCCCGGTTTTCGCGTGCCTCGCGCAGCTCCTCGCGGATCGCCCGCATCGACATCGGCCGGTCCTTGGCCTCAATGACGACGCGCAGGTCGCAGCCGCGCGCGACTTGCGAGTCAACGGTCAGGACAAAGTCGCCCTTCTTCGACTTCAGGACGGTCCCGGTTTCCAGGCCGGTCCGGTCCAGGAGGTCCCCGGCACCGCGGGCCAGGTCCGCCAGCATGCCTTCGAGCAAATCCTCGAAGTCGCCGCCCTTGGCGGCGGATCGGGCGCGCTCGGCACCGCGGGCTGCCGCGGCCGCTTCGATCGCGACCAGCCGCTCCTCGAGGCTCTTGAAGCCAGCGGTGATCTCCTGGCGGAACTGGTGCATCGGCGAGTTGAGCCGGGTTGGGTCGAGGAGCACGGCGAGCTTGGAGGCATCGCCGTCGAAGTAGCGCTCCAGCATGCGACCGATCCGCCCGATGGCGCTGTCCCGCTTCGATTCGTCGAACAGCTCCTCCACCATGCCCCGCAGGGCTCCGCGGTCACCAAGGAACTTCTCGAGCGTTCGAGGCAGGCGGCCGTCCCCATCGGCAAAGTTGGTACGCAGGGTCTGTTCGAGCGCCTGGGCTGCCTTCTCGTTGACCGACTCGGCCTGGCGGACGAGCTTCTCGAACTCGGCTCGAACGACGTCCACATTGACGGTCACGCCGGCATCCTGGAGGGCCAGCAGGCCGATCCGGACTGCGCGGTCGACGAGGTCGGCTCGGTCGGGCGCTGATCGTTCGGCCAGGAAGGCAGCCAGGGCCGAGTCGCGCACCACGAGGCGCTCGATCACGATCCGGTCAGCCTCAACACGGACCCTGGTGGGCGGCGCGAGCTCGCCATCGGCGTGGACAACGGTGAGCGGCGGGAGGATTGCAGCTTCCATGGCGCAACCTTGCCGGGACGCAATGACAGCTAGCCTGTCACGAGGTCGTCGGGCTTGCGTGCACCGGTGCCCCGAGTAGGTAGATTGGGCCATTGTCGTCATCCCGATAGGACCGTACCGTGCCGGTCCATGCAGCTCGAACCGTCGACGAGCGCTCTGCAACTGGTCCTCCGTCGCACGCCCGAGGGAGTTCTCGGGCCCGGTGTGGTCGCGGACGCGCCCCTTGTTCGGTTC
>JANPDO010000255.1:0-7725 GCA_031431535.1 Chloroflexota bacterium | reverse complement strand
CTCGGCGCGATCGAGCAGCTCCCTGGCGGCGGCCAGGCTCGTGGCACCAAGGGTCGTCGCATCGGTCCTGGCCCCGGTCACCGCACGGGTCTTCGCGGCGGTCATCCCGCCGGCGAGGCTGGACACCTCCGCCGTAGCGCCGCCGGCGAGGCTGGGCACGCCCGGCATCGCGCTCTGCGAGGCGCCGCCCAGCATCTGGGCCAGCTCGACAATCCGCCCCTCGCGGTCCAGCCGCTCGATCTCCGTGACCGTCCGCCCATCCCGCTCACGCTTGGCGATCCGGAAGTGTGCGTCCGCGTGCGCCGCGATCTGGGGCAGGTGTGTCACGCACAGGACCTGATGCCGTCGCGCCAACGCCCACAGGCTCCGGCCGACCGGGTCCGCGCTCCGACCACCGATCCCCGTATCGACCTCATCGAACACGAGCACCGGGGTATCGTCGGCTTCGGCCAGGACCCCCTTGATCGCGAGGGCAACGCGCGACAGTTCCCCGCCAGAAGCGATCCGGGCCAGCGGACGAGCCGGCTCGCCGGTGTTGGGTGCGAGCCGGTAGACGACGAGGTCCGCGCCGCTCCTATCGAATGCCACCGCGTCACCATCCAGTTCGATTGCCGGCTCATCGGTCGCGGCCACGCGGCGACCGAGCCCCACCTCGAAGATCGCGGGCGGGAACCCCAGCTCCTCGAGGATCCCGCCGACGGCGACGGCGAGGGTATCGGCGGCGGTCCGGCGGCCTCCCGACAGGGCGAGGGCATGCCGGGCGACTTCGACAAGCAGTGCCGCGTCCTCACGCTGGCGCCTCGACCGCTCCTCATCCAGGCCACGCAGACGCTCCAGCTCCGTCTGCGCGCGCTCGCCATGAACCATGACCGCAGTTTCGTCCTCGCCGTATCGACGCTCAAGCGCGTAGATCGTCCCCAGCCGTTCCTCCAGGTTCGCCAAGGCGCTTGCGTCGTGGTCGATGCCATCGGCCAGGTGCCGGATCTCGGAGGCGACATCGGTCAATTCAGCTTCCAGTCCGGCCAATCGCTCGGCAAGGAGCGCGAAGCGTTCATCCAGGCGCGCCAGACCGCGGGCCTCGCGCAGTGCCACCGCCGTGGCCTCGCGGGCGCTGGCACCCGCACCTTGCCCACCAGCAGTGTCACCCAGCAGTGCGTCGGCCGTCATTGCGTCCAGGACCGCCGCCGCTCCCCGGGCGATCGCCTCGCCATGCTGGGCCGCGGTCAGCCTGGTCCGGATCTCGTCAGATTCACCGGGCCGAAGTCGCGCGGCCGCGATCTCGGCCACTTCGTACTCGAGCTCACCCAGGCGTCGCGCCAGGTCGCGCGGATCGATCGCCAATTCGGCGATGGCCGAGCGATTCGCCAACCAGCGCTCGACGGCGTCAGCCATGGCGGCCCGTTCCGTGGCGAGTCCTCCGTAGGCATCGAGCAGATCGCGCTGCCAGCGCTCGTCGAGGAGCCGCTGCTGGTCGTGCTGGCCGTGGATCTCGACGAGCGGTCCCACTTCGTCCGCCAGGCGAGAGGCCGTTGTGGCCAGGTCGTCCATGCGCGCCGTTGAGCGTCCTCCGGTGGCCACCTCGCGGACGGCGATCAGCGGCTCGGGCAGCCGATCGAACAGGGCCTCGACGCGCGCCGTTTCCGACCCGTGGCGGATGAGGCTCGTGTCCGCACGCGCGCCGGTGACCAGACCGAGGGCATCGATCAGCAGGCTCTTCCCGGCGCCGGTCTCGCCGGTGATCACGTTCAGCCCGGGCTCCAGGATGAGACGCAGTCGATCGATCAGGGCCAGGTTGCTGACCGTCAGCTCCAGCAGGCGGCCGGCTTCCCGGCGCGCACTCATGGCTTCTCGCTCACGAGGGCAGCAACGCCACCTTGTGGCGCAACAGATCCCAGAAAGGTTGGGCGCCGCGCGGCTCCACCAGCCGAATCGGGCGCTCCACGGCTCGGACCTCGACAATGTCGCCGACGCCCAGCGGGATGTCCTCCCGGCCATCGACGGACACCAGCGCCTCGTAGGCATCGACCACGGTGCAGCGCACGACCTGCGTGGGACTGACGACCACGGAGCGGATGGCCGATAGATAGGCCGCAATCGGGGTCACGATCAGGTTACGGCTGACCGGATCGACGATCGGCCCGCCGGCCGAGAAGGAATAGCCGGTGGACCCGGTGGGACTGGCCACCACGAGACCGTCGGCGATGAACGTCGCCAGGTGGGAGTCGTCGATCGCGACATCCAGGCGGCAGACCCGGGCCAGTGAACCGCGGGCGACGACGATGTCGTTGAGCGCGAAGTGTCGGGTCTCGGCGCGTGGCTCGCGGCCAGCCTCGTCCTTGCGCAGGATCCGGCCCTCGAGGGTCATCCGCTCGTCAATCCGATAATCGCCTTCGGCGACGAGCTTGAGGACCTGCTCGAAGTCGGTGGCTTCGGCCTTTGACAGGAAGCCAACCTTGCCCAGGTTGATCCCGAGCAGCGGAACGTCGACTTCGGCGACGGCGCGCGCCGCTCTCAGGAACGTCCCGTCGCCGCCGAGGACCACCAGCAGGTCCGTGGTCCTGAGTTCGCGAACCAGGGTTTCAGTCTCACCCGACGGTGCCTGCCACTGGCGAATTCCACGCATCTGGCACCAGCCGGCGGCCCGGGCGCTAAGCTCCACGGCGGCCTCGATCGTCGGGTTGTACGCGAACCCGATCCTGGTGACGGTCACCGGCCGATCGCCTCGGCGATTCGCTCGCCGATCTCGGCACACCCTGGTCCGGGCGCCAGATGCACCAGGAATTCCCGATTGCCCGCGGGACCGGTCAGCGGGGATGCGATCACCGCGCGCGTCCCGAGCCCGGCGGCCCTTGCCTGCTCCACGGTTCGGCCCATGACCTCTCGGTGAATGGCGGAGTCCCGCACCACTCCGTGATCCGTCCGGCCACGTCCCGCCTCGTATTGCGGCTTGACCAGGGCGATGATCTGGCCGCCCGGCGCCAGCGTTGAAGCGACCGGCCCGAGCACCATCCCCAGGGAGATAAAGGAGACGTCGATCGCGGCAAGGGCGACGGCCTCGGGCAGGGAAGCGGTGGTCAGTTCGCGACCGTTGGTTCGCTCCATCGAGACGACGCGGGGGTCCCTCCGGAGCGAGTCGGCGAGTTGTCCGCGGCCCACGTCGAGAGCGTAGACCCGCGCTGCACCGCGCTGCAACAGAACGTCAGTGAAACCACCCGTGGAGGCTCCGACATCGAGGCAAACTGCGCCCGCCGGGTCGATCCCGAACGCATCGAGACCCGCGGCGAGCTTGTGGCCGCCTCGGCTGACGTACGGATCCGACGCCGCGATGGTCAGCGGGACGTCCGACGAGACAAGGTCACCGGGCTTGCGATCGTGACGAGCGGCATCGCCCTCCCCCACCCCGATCTTGCCGGACAGCACGAGCGCTTGGGCGCGCGAGCGTGAATCCACCAAACCACGCTCCACCAGGAGCTGGTCGAGTCGGACGCGGGTCGCCTTGACGGGGCTCACCCGCCTATCGTGTCACACGACGCTTCACTCGCACTCACTTCGGGCTCATGAGCGCGCAGGTCGTGGAACTCGAAGGCCCTGGACGTTCTAGAGGGCCGAGCGAGCCGTGCTGATGGGCAGGCCGGTGGTCGGGCGAATCAGCGACCCGGACCCAGTGTACGGCTCGCACCCCGTGAATGGCCAACTCCCAATGAACGCCTCGCACCAAATGAACGGCCAACTCCCAATGCATCGGACGGGAAGGCGCGACTCATCGTCGCGGTTCTGGGCCCAAGACGTCTGCGGGGGCTCCCTCGATCGGAAGTGTCGACACACTGTCGCACCATGTGGTCAAGGACCTCCCGCCCGCGCCCACACAACGAATTCGACTCGTCTCCAACACGCGGCGTCGCCTACCAGTCGCGTTGAGCGTCCGGCGACCCCCGACGAGCACAGATAAGCCCCAGGTAAGGACCCTGGAGTTTCATTGGCGCATGCCAATCTCGAAAACCCACGTCGCTCGCGAGACAGTCCGTCGAGCGCGCAAGGCTCGGATCGACCACGGCGACGCGATCAGGGTCATGCGCACCGACGCGGGCGTATCGCTGAGTGAAGTCGCCAGGGTGGTCGACGTCCATCGATCGCACATTGCCCGGATCGAGGCTGGGAAGGCGCGGCCGAGCCTCGATGTCCTCATGGCGATCGGCGTCGCCCTCGGTGCCGACTTGAGTCTTCGCTACTTTTCTGGATCAGGCCCGCGCCTGCACGACCGTTTCCAGGCTCCCATGGTGGAGACGTTCCTGCGCGAGCTCGATCCTCGCTGGCTCGCGGATCCGGAGGTCCCGGTCAGCCACCCGCCGCGGGGCGTCATCGACGTCGTCCTGACGGACCGGGTCGGCCCGGCCATCGTCGCCGTCGAGGCGCAATCGCAACTTCGGCGTCTTGAGCAACAGCTTCGATGGATGGCGGAGAAGGCTGATGGGCTCGCCCATCGAGTCACGCTCGAGACACCGGCGCTGACCGACCGCACGATTTCGAGGCTGCTTATTCTGCGATCGACGGTAGACACGCGAGAGATCGCCAGGAGATATCAGGCGACGTTGGCGGCGGCGTATCCGGCCCGGACCGAAGAAGTTGTCCAGGCACTCACGACTCCTGTGGCGGGATGGCCCGGTGCCGGCATCGTCTGGATGCACTTGGAAGGCGACAGGGCCACGCTGATGCGCTTCCCGCCGCGACGCGTTGCCCTGGGCCGATAGGTAGGCCGGTATTGCCCGCGACTGGCAGGCGACAGCCGGGGTTCCAGACACCCGTTGGCGACGGGACGTGACTCCGCCGCGACTCGTGGGCGTCGGCTGGGGTTTGAGACGCCCGCCGGCGACCGCGAGGGACTCCTCCGCGACTGGTAGGCACCCTTTTCAGGGGCAACGGGCCCAAGTCGTGTGCTACGCCGATGGCGTCGACTCGCAGTCGCGGGTGTCCATCTTGAGTGATCCACGCATGGCGCAGCAGCGTCCTCGCCGGATGGCGTCGACTCGCAGTCGCGGGTGTCGCCATCGAGGCGGGCGTCCGCGTCGGCCACCGCGTCGGCCACCGCGGCCGGCTCGCAAGCGGTTGCCGGCTCGACGGCGGTTGCTGGCCTCAGCCGGTGGACACCGTCGTTCGGCTGGGGACGGCCCCCAGGACGCGCAGTGTCTCGCGCACCTGATCGGCCAGCCCGGCAGGATCCAGCCGAAGCCTGCGGCGGAGATCCGCGACTGAGCCGTGGTCCACAAATCGGTCCGAGGGGATCCCGATCGCACGGACCAGGACCTCCCGGTAGGCGGCATGGGCAAGTCGGGCTTCCTCAAGCAGTTCGAGCACTCCGCTGCCAAATCCTCCGCTGAGCACGCTCTCCTCGAAGGTGACGATCAGCCGCTTGCCGACGGCATGCCCGAGGATCATCGCGCTGTCGAGCGGCTTCGCGAATCGTGCATTGATGACGGCGATGCTCCAGCCTTCCAGTTCGAGTTCGCGCGCCGCTTCCAGGGCGCGCATGACGATCGGCCCGAAGCCAACGAACAGGAGGTCGTGACCCTCCCGTAGCAGTTCGGCCTGGCCGACGGGAATGGCGGCGGGCGTGACCGGCGCCAAGCCGAGGCCGGGATCCCGCGGGTAATGGAGAGCGAACGGGTGATCCTGGGCGAACGAGGTGTGCAGGAGCGAGCGGAGTTCCTGCTCATCCCGCGGTGACGCAATCACCAGGTTCGGCAGCTGCCGCTGGGCGGTCAGGGTGAACATGCCCTGGTGACTGGTGCCGTCCTCACCCACGAGGCCGGCTCGATCCACGGCGATCAGGACCGGCTGGTCGTTCTGGCAGACATCGTGGACCGTCTGGTCGAACGCACGTTGCAGAAAGGTGGAGTAGAGCGCAACGACGGGCCGCAGGCCACCCATCGCCAAGCCAGTCGCGAACGTCATCGAATGCTGCTCGGCGATGCCGACGTCGAAGAATCGGTCCGGGTAAGCGGCTTGAAACTGTGACATGCCGGTCCCGGTCGGCATGCCGGCCGTGATCCCGACGATCCGCCGATCCTGACGCGCAAGTTCGATCAGCTCGGCCGCGAAGACTGCTGTGAAATTCGGGTTCTTCTTCGGCGCCGCGGCGGCGACGGCAGGTGGCGCGGCATCGTCCGCCATCGATTCGGTCGGGATCTCCCGCCGCGAACCGTTGTATCCATCGGCTATGGGCGCCACGGGCACTCCGATCGGCGGGAGAGCCGCACCATGGAACCCGACCTGATCCGCCTCGGCGGGCCGGAAACCCCGACCCTTCTGGGTCCGGACATGAACGATCGTCGGGCCAGGCAGGGCCAGCGCACGTTCCAGCGTTTCGAGCAGCGCATGGATGTCGTGCCCGGGCACAGCGCCGATGTAGGTGATCCCGAGATCCTCGAACAACTGCCCTGGCTGGGCGAACGTGACGACCGTCCGACGAAGCCGACGACTCAGCTCCAGGACCGATCCGCCGACCACCGGGATTCGCTCCACCGCCCGGTCGTAGGCGCCCTTGCTCTGACGCCAGGTGCGGGACAACTTGATCTCCGACAGGTAGCGCGAGAAGGCGCCGACCGTCGGGCTGATCGACATCTCGTTGTCGTTGACCACGATCAGCATCTGTGTCTGGCGATGACCGATGTCGTTGAGAGCCTCCAGTGACATGCCGCTCATGAGCGCCGCGTCACCTACGACGACTGCGATTCGCTCATCCCCGGCCCGAACGTCACGAGCCTCCGCCAGCCCCTCCGCGATCGACAGCCCAGTCCCGGCATGGCCACCATCGAACACGTCATGCGGCGACTCGGACCTCCGGGGAAAGCCACCCACCCCGTCCAATTGCCGCAGCGTTCCGAAGCGCTTGAAACGCCCGGTCAGGAGCTTGTGCGGATAGGCCTGATGTCCAGTGTCCCAGACGATCCGATCGCGGGGCGACTCCAGCAACCGGTGCAG
The DNA here is from genome assembly GCA_031431535.1 of Chloroflexota bacterium. Taxonomy (GTDB): domain Bacteria; phylum Chloroflexota; class Limnocylindria; order Limnocylindrales; family CSP1-4; genus SPCO01. The sequence continues at coordinate 747 of JANPDO010000255.1, read as the reverse complement.
GGCAATTGTGAGCTCAACCACCCCGAGCGACGAACCAAGGTGGCCGCCGGTGACCGCGACGGTCCGCACCATGGTTTCGCGTAGCTCCCTCGCAAGCTCGATGAGGCCAGCCTCATCGAGCCGACGAAGATCGGCTGGGCCTTGGAGCGTGGGCAGAATCGGCACGCTGGATCGACTCCCGGGTGCGCCGGCTGGGGACCGCCGGTTCTGGTCGCGCTGACGAGTCATCAGGTCGAAGTGTGATGTGCTCGGCGCTGAGCATGGCCTGGGCGGCGCCGCGCGCATTGTAAACCTGTTCCCTGCAGGTCGCTTGTTTCTCGGGCGGTCGCAGTCTAGGCCACGCGCCCCCGCCGCCCAGCCTATGGCTCGTCGGCCGCATCCTCCGGACGTACGTCTCTTGTCTCCAGCGCGCCGCCGGCACGAGCGACGAGTTGCTGGACCCGCAGTTCGGCGTCGGCGAGCAGTTTCTCGCAGCGGGCCTGGAGAGCGACACCGCGCTCGTAGAGGGCGATCGCCGCTTCCAGCGGCTGACCGCCGGCTTCGAGCTCCGCGACGGTTCGTTGAAGCTCGGCCAGGGCGTCATCGAAGCTCAAGGCGTCGATCGCCGGGTCGGCCGGGTTCATTGGGCCACTCGAGTCAGTCGGGTCGGGCACCGTCGTCCTCATCGTCGGGGGTGGTCAGTCGGTCGAGGCGCGGGGCGAGGAGCATACCAATCCGTACGGCGACGACGGCCGCCCCGACGACGAT
>JANPDO010000254.1:0-3960 GCA_031431535.1 Chloroflexota bacterium | reverse complement strand
ACCAGCGAAACGGTGCGGATGCGCGAGATGATCGAGGCCGGCGCCATCGGTCGGCTGACCACGTTCCGAGCACGCGAGGGCCACAGCGGTCCGCACGCCTCGCACTTCTGGGACGCCGAATTGGCGGGGGGCGGTGCGCTCCTGGACATGGCCTCGCATGGCGCCGAGGCGGCCCGCTACCTGTTCGGCAAGGACGTGGCAGTGCGGGACGTGTTCGCGTGGGGCGCCACGCTCGTGCACGGCGACCGAACCACGGGTGAGGACAACGCGGTGATGCTCGTCCGGTTCGCGGACGACCGAGTCGCGACCATGGACGTTTCGTGGTCTTCGAAGGGCGGGCTCGAGAGCCGATTCGAGGCCTACGGCGACGCCGGGCGGATCGTCGAGGACATCAGCTCGACGATGCTCCGCGCGTTCATCGAGCGGCCGGCCGGCTACATCGGCGAGAAGGTGGATGCCGACACCGGCTGGGTCTTCCCGGTCCCGGACGAGCCGCATGCCCACGGCCACGACGCGATGATGCGCCACGTCGTGGAGTCGTTCCGTGACGGCGCGACGCCGCGCGAGACGTTCCGCGACGGGTTCATGGTCAACGCGATCATCGATGCCGCTTATCGCTCCATGCGGAGCGGGACCTGGGAGTCAGTCGCCCAGGCAGCCCCGGTGGGGGTCGCCTGAGATGAGCGTGTCGCGTGGGCTGCCGTGGGTCGATGCGGCCATCCGGTTGCTCGAACGCCTCGCCCAGACCCAGGCGGATGCCATCGAGCAGGCCAGCCAATGGTGTTCCGAGGCGATCGCCGCCGACGGGCTGGTCCACCTGTTCGGCACCGGTCACTCACGGATGCCGGTCGAGGAGATGTTTCCGCGCTACGGGTCGTATCCCGGGTTCAACCCCATCGCCGAGCTGTCCATGACGTTTCACACGCAGGTGGTCGGGGCGAACGGGCAGCGCCAGGCCATGTTCATCGAGCGCACCCCGGGGCTCGCCGAGGTGATCCTGGGCAATTTCCGGTTCGGGCCGTCGGACGTTTTGATCGTGTTCTCCGCCGGCGGCACGACGGCCGTGCCCGTCGAGATGGCGCGGGGGGGCCGTCAGCGCGGGCTGCGCGTCATCGCGGTAACGTCGGTCGCCCAGTCGCTCTCGAGCGATGTGGACCCGGTGGTCGGCAGTCGTCTGCTCGATGAGGCCGACCTCGTCATCGACCTGTGCACGCCGCATGCCGACGCCCTGATCACCGTCGATGGGCTGGATACCCCCTTGGGTCCGGGCTCGACGGTCACGGCCGTCGCGATCGTCAACTCCATCAAGGTGCGGACCGCCGAGCTCCTCATGGAGCGCAGCGCCATGCCACCCGTCATCACCCGGGCTTCGGTCGTAGGCGCCGAACGCTCGCGGGATCTGTTCGATGCAGCCTATCGTGAGCATTCGCGCCGTCTCGCGCGTGCCATCGACCGTGGGAGCGGTCATGGGACGACGGACGCGCGACAGGAGGTGACACCGACCGCATGATGCGCACGGTCCCCCCGTACGCGGGGGGTGAAGAGATGTTCGATCTACGGCATGGCCACAATGGCCTGCCGATCGAAGAGGAGGAGTACGCATGATCAATAAGGGATCAGTCCGAGCGAGGACGCTCATCGGTCTGGCGGTCGTCGCAACAATCGCCGTCGCCGCCTGCTCGGGTGGCGGCGCGTCGCCGGCACCGAGCGCGGACGCGCCAGCCCCAGCGACGTCGTACAAGATCGGCTTCGCCAACGGCGGCGGCGTCGGCAACGGCTGGCGCGAGTCGTCGATCTGCTCGGTCAAGGCCCAGGCGGTCGCGTCCGGCAAGGTCTCCGAAGTCACCGTCATCAACCACGACACGGACGCGGCCGGCCAGCTGACCGACATCCGCGACCTGATCGCGAAGGGCGTCGACGCGATCATCCTCAACCCGAACGATCCGGACGCGCTCAACCCGGCGATCGACGAGGCCATCGCGGCCGGGATCCCGTTCATCGCCGTCGACGCGTTCGTCACCGCCGATGGAGCCTACAACCTGTCCAATGATCAGGTCGAGTATGCCTACCTCGGCGCCAAGGCCCTGTTCGAGCAGATGGGCAAGACGGGCGCCGTCGTGTACATGCGCGGTATCGCCGGCCATCCGGCCGACACCGACCGCGACACCGGCTTCAAGAAGGCGCTGGCCGAGTATCCCGACATCACGGTCGCCAAGGAGGTCGTGACCAAGTGGGATCCGGCCACCGCCGTGAGCCAGATCAACGACATCATGAGCAGCGGTGTGCCGTTCGACGGCGTCTGGACCTCCGGTGTGGACTCCTCGATCGTCGACGCCATGAAGACCGCCAATCATGAGCTCGTGCCGATCGTCGGCGCGGATAACGCGGGCTTTGTCACCCAACTTCTGAACGAGCCGGGCCTCGTCGGCGCGGCAGTCACGAACCCGTCGGCGGTCACCGGAGCCGGTCTCGTCCTGGCCCTGCAGCTGCTGGCCGGCGAAAAGCCGGCTGCGACCACCGTCCATGTCAGCCCTGAGCTCTGGGACAACACGACCGACGCCGGCAAGGCCGCGCTGAAGGCCGCCCAGAACCCGAACCTCAATGAGCTGTGGCCCCTTGGGCTCACGGTCAAGGATTGGACCACGTACACCGTGGATGACGTCATTGCCTGCAAGGGCCCGGGCGAGTGACCCGAAGCGTCTAGCGTTCGGTACTGTGGGGATGTCGGCGACGCCGGCATCCCCACGTGTCACTTGCGGTATGACTGACTGATGCCTGACCTGCTGCTCGAGGCGACCGGGGTCGCCAAGCGATACGGGGCCGTCGCGGCCCTGAAGTCCGCGTCCCTGTCCGTCCGGGCCGGCGAGGTCCATGCACTCATGGGCGCGAACGGCGCCGGCAAGAGCACGCTCGTCAAGATCCTCACCGGAGCGGTCCACCCCGATAGCGGCACGATCACGGTCCGTGGCAAGCCCTATCTGGCCCACTCCCCCGCCGAGGCGAGGCGGGGCGGAATCATCTCCGTCTACCAGGAGCCGGCTGTCATCCCGGACCTGGACATCCACTCGAACCTGCGCCTGACGGGGACGCCGGTCGAGCCGTTCCGCCGCTGGCTGGCCGAACTCGGGATCGGCGACCTGAACCTCTCCGACGTGGCGCGCGACCTGCCGCTGGCCACGCTCCGGGTCATCGACCTGGCCCGAGCGCTCGCCATCGAACCGCATGTCCTCATGCTTGACGAGATGACCGCCGCCCTGCCGGCCGACCTGACCGAGCGGGTCCTCCACGTCATCGGCAACCAGCGTGGCTCGGATCGCTGCATCATCTTCATCTCGCATCGACTGATCGAGATTGCCGCGGTCTGCGATCGGGCCACCGTCCTGCGCGAAGGCGACACGGTGGGTGTGGTGGACATCACGGCAGGATCCGAGGAGCGCATCGTCGCCCTCATGCTGGGCGAGCAAGGACGGGCGACCGGGGCGCGGGACGGCGGGCAGGCCGGTCAGGCGGCCCCTCCTGCGGCCACGGCGACGCCCCGGCTCGTAGCGCGCGACCTACGCGTCGGCGCGCGGCTCAAGGATGTGTCGTTCGAACTGCGCGCCGGCGAAGTGCTCGGTCTGGCCGCCCTGGAGGGGCAGGGGCAGGATGAGCTGTTCGATGTCCTGGCTGGCTCCCGTCGTCCGGATGGCGGCGAGTTGCTCGTGGACGGGACGGCGGTGTCATTCCGTCATCCGGCGGACGCGATTCGGGCCGGGCTCGTGTACGTCCCGGCCGACCGAGCCGAGGCCCTGCTCATGCAGCGATCCGTGCGGGAGAACGTCGCCCTGCCATCCATCGCGGGGGTGCGTTCCTGGGGACCGATCGCGATGGCGGCGGAGCGGACCAGGGTCAACGCCGCAGTTGCCAGGCTCCAGATCGACACTCGCGCGACATCAGAGGTGCGCCAGCTCTCGGGTGGCA
>JANPDO010000253.1:0-20815 GCA_031431535.1 Chloroflexota bacterium | reverse complement strand
ATGACGTCCAAGTTGTTCAGTCGTCCTCAAGTCGTCGCGTCGGCGCCCGCAGACGACCGGCCTACTCGACGAGGATCGACCCGATCCATGACCCTCCTGCTCGCTGCGGTCGGCGCGACGGTCACGGCGATCCTGGAACTCAGTCTTGGGCCATACCTGCGGGTCGGGATCGCCCAGCCGCATTTCGTGCTCGTTCTGGGCGTCGTGATCACGATTGCGCTTGGTCTCGAGGCCGGCCTGACCTTCGGATTCATCGGTGGGGCCGCACTGGATGTGCTCGCCCAGCGGCCACTCGGTTCGACCGCATTCGCGATGCTGCTGTGCGTCGGAGGTTGTTATCTGCTCAGTCGACTGGTTACGCGACTGCGACCAATCCTTCCCATCCCGGCCACGTCTATCTTCAGCCTGGTCTACTCGATGATCGCGTTTGTGGCTCTCAACGCGCTACGGGGAGCCATCCCGGTGGCCGACCCGGTCGGTGCGATCATGCCGGGCGCCGTGTACGACACGATGCTGGCGACCCTGATTGGACCCCTGGCGGTGTCGATTCATGATCGACGAGCCACGGGCGAGCGGGCGGACTGGTGAGCACCTACCTCGACGATCGCTCGCGGCCAGTTCGACCCCTGTCCCGGTTCATCGCCTTCGCCCTCGTCGCCGTGCTGGCGATCGGGGGCCTGACGGCCAGGTTGTTCTACCTCCAGATTGCCGAGGGCGGCCGTTTCGCGACGCAACCGACACCGATACGCACCGTCCTCGAGGCCGTGGCCGCCCCCCGGGGTCTCATCTACGACCGTCTCGGTCGGGTCCTGGTCACGAATGTTCCGACGTTCGCCGTCAAGGTGAGACCCGCGGACCTGCCGCTGCCCAGGCGCCAGGAGGTGGTCGAGCGGCTCGCCGCGCTCCTCGATGTCAATGCCGGATCGATCAACGAAACCATCGATTCGAGCACGGGATCCACCTTCGACCTCGTCCGGATCGCGAGCGATGTCGACGAGCAGACGGCGCTGCTGATTTCGGAGGCCGCCTTCGAGTTGCCGGGCGTCGAGATCGCCGTTGAGGCTCGACGGCAGTACACGTACGGCGCCCTCCTGTCGCAGATCCTCGGCTACACCGGTCCGGTCTCGGCCGAGGCGTTCCCCGATCTCGCCAGACTCGGCTATCTCCCCGACGATCTGCTTGGCAAGTCTGGCGTTGAGGCCCAGTACGAGACCGAACTGCGCGGAACGTACGGTTCCCAGAGCGTGGAGCGCGACGCCACGGGGCGCAGGACCCGCGTCCTCGAGACCGTTCTCGAAGTCAGTCCCGGCGCATCGCTCACCCTGACGATCGACACGAAGGAGCAGAAGTACGCGGAAAAGGCCCTCAAGTGGGCGATCAGCGAGGTCGGCCTGCAGCGTGGCGTGGTCATCGCGATGAACCCGCAGACGGGTGAGGTTCTGGCCATGGTCAGCCTGCCGACCTACGACAACAACCTCTTCGCCCGAGGGATCGGGAACGCCGATTTTGGGCGATTGGTTGAGGACCCCAACCTGCCCCTGACCAACCATGCGACCCAGGAGCATTTCCCGCCCGGATCAACCTACAAGCTGGTCGCCGGGACCGGCGGATTGGCCGACGGCAAGATCTCGGCCAACACCGAACTGGCTACGGAGAGTTTTCTGACCATCGGCGACACGCGGTATTTCGACTGGAACCGGCGCGGCTTCGGGCCATGCGATATCTATTGCGGCTTTGGGCACTCAAGCGACACGTACTTCTTCCAGGTTGGGGCGATGCTCGGCATCGATCGCCTCGGCTACTGGGCAAACGAGTTCGGCTTTGGCGCGCCGACGGGTATCGATCTGCCGGGCGAGGTTGCGGGGATCGTGCCGACCACGAAGTGGAAGCAGGAGGTGATCGGCGAGCCGGTCTACCCCGGAGAGCTTTACCAGGCGGCGATCGGCCAGGGGTATGACGTCGTGACGCCAATCCAGCTGGTCAATGCCTACGCCGCGTTGGCCAACGGTGGCACCCTGTATCAACCGCAGGTGGTCCGCGAGGTCATCGGACCCGACGGCCGGGTCGTTCGGGCCTTCGAGCCGAAGATCCTGCACCAGCTGGATGTCCCGGCGAGCGTCCTCCAGACGATGCGCAACGCCGCCCGCGCGGTCGTGGAGTTGCGTCACACGTACAACCTGGTGGAGCTGCCGATCAGGGTCGCGGGCAAGTCCGGCACGGCGGAGTTCGGAACGCGCGACAGCCAGGGCCGTCTTCCATTCCACTCATGGTTCGTCGGGTTCGTCCCGAAGGACGCTGAGGCCGGGTCATTCGATGCCACCGATTCCGAGCTGGTCGTCCTGGCGTTTGCGTACGACTCGAGGACCAAGGGCAACGTGGCCACGGAAATCGTCAAGTACTACCTTCAGCAGCACTACAGCATCGAGCAGGACTACCGGCTTCCCGACCTGCTCGAACGCGGCAACTTCTACCAGAGCAACTGATGGGGGCGCTGCGACCAGCACCGACGCGGCCTACGGACTGGGCGGCAAGACCCGCCGGGGCAGCCTGGCGGATGTTCGACCTCCAGCTCACCACGTACGCCGCACTGCTTGTGGCGATCGGCCTCGTGATGGCCTACACGAACACAATCGCCGCTGGATCGGCCGCGCTGGAGTCTGGCACCACGCTGAGTCGCGGGCTGCTGTGGGCCGCCATCGCGGCGGTCGCGTTCCTGGTCGGGACAGCCTTCGACTTCCGCTGGCTCAAGACCTTCGCCTGGCTCTTCTACGGGATCCAGCTGGGACTACTGGTGGTCACACTCCTGATTGGGAAAGGCGTTGGCGGATCCGTCCGATGGGTGGAGATCGGGCCATTGACGTTTCAGTTCAGCGAGCTCGCCAAGATCCTGATGATCGTGGTCCTGGGCAGCTACCTCAGCAGCCCGGGCCGGAACCTGAACTCACTGGGCTCCATCCTCGGCGCCTGCATCCTGGCCGGACCGCCGCTGGCGCTCGTCCTCATCCAGCCGGACCTGGGCACATCCCTTGTCTTCGGGGCCATCCTCGTCGGCATGCTCTGGATCTCAGGCGCCAGCCTGCGTTGGCTGAGCGTGCTTGGTGTGGCAATCGTCGCCATGGTCCCCGTGGCGTGGACCTACCTACTGCGGGACTACCAGAAGGAGCGGCTGGCCTCGTTCCTCGATGCCAGTCCGGACATTCAGGGTCCCGGGTATCAGTTGTACCAGGCGCAGATCGCGGTGACATCCGGAGGGTGGCTCGGGAAGGGCCTGACGAACGGGACGCAGACCCAGGGTGACCTGCTGCCGGTCCAGACGACCGACTTCGTGTTCGCCTCTCTGGCGGAGGAGTTGGGGTTCGTCGGCGGCGCGGTGCTTTTCGTGCTCTTCGCCTTGCTACTGTGGCGGGTCCTGCTGGCCGGCTGGAGGTCGCAGGACCCATTCGGGACGCTCGTGGCTGGAGGCGTGGCGTCGATGATCCTGTTCCAGCTGACGGTCAACGTCGGCATGGTCCTGGGCGTCATGCCGATCACTGGGATCCCGCTCCCGTTCGTGACCCACGGCGGCGCGTCGCTCGTGAGCCTCGCCGCCGGACTGGGGATCCTCCAGAGCCTCAATATTCGCCAGACGAAGGCAGCGTGGTGAACGACTCGACCTGGCTGGGCCCTCGACTCGCGGCCCTCGGCCCGCGTCTACGGCCGGCTGGTCTCAACGCCGGCGAGCCGCATGATCCAGGTTGCCGTGGTCCCCTGGACGAGGACGGTGAAGAGGACGATTCCAAAGATCGTCCCCTGCAGGGCCAGCCGATTCGGGACGGCCTCCGGTAAGGACAGGGCGAGGGCGATGGCAACCGCGCCGCGCAGTCCCGTCCAGTTGACGACGTGGAGCCACGAAACGGGGAGGCGCGGGACGAGGCCCAGCCGGTGCCCGGCCCAGGACGACCCGCCAAGGAGGCTGTAGATCACGAGCGCGCGACCGACGACGACGGCGACCACCCCCCACGCGATGTAGATGGCGGCGTTCGCCAGCAGGTCGAGCGTGATGGTGATCCCGATGAGCAGAAACGCCACCCCCGTCAGAGCGAATGCCAGGAAGCCCCAGACCGTGTCGATCGCCTCACGGCCGCGCGCCGTGAACAGTGTCTCGTGCCGGTAGGTCCCGATGACGATCCCCGCGACCACCACGGCGAGTAGCCCGGACTGGTCGACAAGGCTGGCCGCCGTGTAGCTCCCGTAGGCCGCGACGAGGGTGAGCGACAGCTCGGTCAGGTGGTCGTCGGTTCGACCGGCCAGCCAGGCAGCCCCGAATCCCGCTACCGCGCCGATCGCGGTGCTGGCGACGATCCCGACGACGAGAGACGTCGCCCCCACCAGCGGGCTGACCTGCGCTGCAATGCCTGCGAGCGCGATCGAGTAGACGAGGACGGCCGTGCCGTCATTGAACAGGCTTTCGGCATCGATCAAGGTGACCAGGCGCGATGGTGCGCGCATTTGACGCATCGTGGCCACGACGGCAACCGGATCCGTTGCGGACACGATCGCTCCGACCACAAACGCGTGGCTGAGCGGGAGGGCAGTCGCCACGTGGAGCACGATCGCCACGACGGCGGCACAGACGAGGACGCCCGGAACGGCCAGCAGGGCCACCCAGACGAAGGTCCGGCGCAGCTCGGTGGGGTCAAGCCGGTAGGCCGCCTCGAAGACCAGACCCGGCAACAGTAGGCTCAGCGCGAGGTCCGGCGCCAGCCCGACGATCTCGCGACCGACCGGAAGCGCGGACGCCACCACGCCAACGGCCACGGTGACCACGGTGTACGGCATGCGCAGGCGGCCCGATAGCCAGGCGATCAGTGGCAACGCCGCGAAGAGGGCGACCATGACCAGCAGCGCGACCGGCGTGTCCGAATCGACCATGCCCAATCCTACGTCGCGCGGCGCCAGATCTCCCCGGCCAGGCCGCGCCCGGCCATCGGGCGATCAGCGCCGGCGGAACAGGCCCCGTCGATCGGCCGACTCGGTCTCGGCGGAGCGCCGCCGACTGGTGGCGCGCAGGATCGCGTCGATCTCATCGCGATAGATCCGTCCGATCGGTACCCGATCCAGCCACTCGAGGTACTCCAGGTCCCGACCCGCGATCTCCCCGAGCGACCAGCCGCTGTAGCGCCCGAAGTTGAGGACGCTTCCGGCCGGGCGACCCGGCGGGGGCCCGGCGGCGCCGGGGCCATCGGCCGCCTGCATGGAGGCGTCGTATCCGCCGCCATGGGACGAGCGACCGGAGGTCCAGTCGCGGGAGATCGTCTCAGGTGGGCGATGGGGCTGCGAGGGGGCGCCGCTGCCGCCAGGGTGGCCGGCGGACCCCGGACGTCCATCCTCGCGCGAACGCCTCGCGTTCGGCTGGGCCCCCGAAGGTGGTGCAGCGGTTGGTGTCGTCGTCGACGAGGGCGCAGGCTCCGGCACAGGCGGCGCCGCCGCCGGAGTGCCTGCCGCGCGGTTGCGGTCGTACGCTGCCCGTGCAAACGGCTCGCCAATCAGTTCCCATGCGGCGTTGATCGTGGCCATGCGCGCTGCGGCCACGTCCCCGCCGGCCAGATCCGGGTGGTACTTGCGTGCCAGCCGGCGGTAGGCGGCCTGGACCACCTCGTCCTCCGCCTCGGCGTCCACCTGGAGAATCTTGTATGCGTCGCGCGACTCAGTCATCGTCGGGTCGCAGGCCGACGTTGCGCAGGGAGATGGCGAGCGCCTCCGGTTCGCCCGGGCTGAGCCGGCGGAACAAGTAGCGGACCACATCGCGGCAGGCCGCCGTTACCGGGAGCGCCAGGATTGCGCCGAGCAGGCCGGCCAGCGAACCGCCCACGAGGATCGCGACCATGACCGCGGCCGGGTGGAGCTCCACGGCGTCGCCCTGGATCTTTGGCACGAGGAAGTTGTTCTCGACCTGCTGAATCAGGGTGTACAGGACGAGGGCTGCGATGGTCGCTCCTGGACCGACGGTTGCCGCCAGGAGGACGGCCGGCACCGCGGCGATGATCGGGCCGATGATCGGGACCAGTTCGAGGACCCCGGCGATCACCGACAGCAATACGGCGTACCGGCCGAAGATCGGATCGATCACCTCGCTGGCGATCTGGAGCGCCACGAAGGTCAGGATCCCGACCGACAGTCCGAGGACGATCTGACCTCGAACCCATTGACGGAACACCCGCTCCACGGTGCCGATGACGGCCCATACGTCGAACCGCCACGACCCCGGGATGGCGGCGTCGAAGGCCGCCACCAGCCCGACCCGATCCTTGAGCAGATAGGCCACCCAGACCGGCAGGATCAGGTAGCCGAACAGCACGCCGGCGAGGCTGGTGGCACCCGTCACGAGCGGCAGCAGCACCGAGAAGTCGATGGCGTCAGTGGGGCCGATCCCCTGTTCGGCGAGGCCGGCGAGGATCCCATCGACCCAGTCTCGAACCGCGGCCGGCAGCTGGAGTCGAGCGTAGAACTGGCCCAGCTGCTGGATCTGGGCCTCCAGGGCATCAACGAGCGCGGGGAGGTCGTCGGCGAACCGGAGCAGCTCGGTCAGCAGGGGCGACAGGGTGATGGCGAGGAACTCGACGACCGCGAAGGCTGTGACGACGTACACGAGCAGGATGGCCAGCGTCCGCGGGATGCGCAGCCGCACGAGCCAGCGGACGGGCGGATCGAGCAGGTAGACGAACAGGAGGCCGACGATGAATGGTCGGACCGTCTCCGCGGCCATCGCCAGGACGAGCGCGAGGGCCACTGCCGCCGCGATCAACAAGGCGACTCTGGGGGAGAGCGGGGCGAACCTCCCCGGGCGCCCGATCGGGTCGACAAATGGCGGCGGAGGCAGGCTTGCCGCCCATCGTGCCGCGGCGTCGGCGGGGTCCTCACTCGCAGGATCGCCGACTCTCGAACCGGCGGGCACGTCCATCGTGCCGCAGACTAGCAGACGTGGAGCCCGTCTCAACGCCGGTCACGCCCGCTCCGGACGCGCCCGTCCCCCCGGCCCAGCAGCGCTGGCGGTTGGTCCTGGCGAGGTCCGGCGACGCCCCTCGATTGGCCGGGCGGGAACTGGCGGATCTATGGGACGCCGCGATCGACTCGACCGGGCTGCCCATCCACCGGCCATCTGGCCGCCCTCGCCCACGACTGGCCTTCGGGGCGCCCCTCCAGCTGGGAATGGCCGCCGAACGGGAGCTCGCTGACCTGTTGATGGCAGAGTTACTGCCGGCCTGGCGCGTGCGGGAGGCCCTCATTGCCGTGATGCCCGAAGGTTGGAGCCTGGTGGATGTGTACGACGTCTGGGTCGGTGGCCAAGCGCTCGCGGGACGGGTGGTCGCGGCCGACTACCGGATCGAGCTTCCGGGCGTGACCGATCCGACGGCGCTGGCTGCAGCCGCGGAGCATCTGCTCGTGGCGAGCCGGCTGCCGCGGGTTCGACCGAAGGGCGACGGTTCGGTGACCTACGACTTGCGTCCGCTGCTCGCAGAGGTTGCGGTCGAGCGGGTCGGGCCGGGAGCCTCACTCCGGGTGCGGACGCGGATTCACCCGACGTTTGGGACGGGCCGCCCGGAGGAGGTGGTCGCGGCGCTCGGCGACCGGGTTGGACGCCCGCTGGCGATCCGCGCGATTGTCCGTGAACGCCTGGTCCTGGCCGACGGGTCCACCTAAGCGCCGTGCGGTGTGGGCCCCTCCTTCGCCAGGAAGCCCAGCGAACCGCGCGAGCATTGCGATCGGTCGCCGCCCTTCCTGGTCAGGCCGATGAGGGTGGCCCGGCGGTCCGGACGGGTGTTGGCGCCGCCCGGTGTCCAACGAGCAGGTGAGCTCGCCGACGGCCCTTGCTTTCCACCCCGATCTTCAAGGTCGTCTGGATCAGGCCGGTGAGCCAACAACGGCTCCCCGGCGGCCCGGGATGTCGCCCTCAGGCGCACCTTCAAGACAGCCCCCTCGTGGACGGGTGCGCGTTGCGACAGATCCGGCAGGAAGTCGCGGACCGTCACGTTCATCTGTGCCAGACCTGCGCCTGACGACGACATTACCCGCCGGGAGTTGGCTGCCCAGCACAGACGCAGGGATGTGTGCTTACATCCAGACGCAGACCCCTTGCGCTCGCTCTGGGTATCGGGTACGGTTCCGCGGAACGAAAGGAGGTGATGTGCAGTGATAGACAGTACGCGTAGCTGCACCACCTCGCAGGAGATGGCCGTTTAGTCGGACACCCTGTGGGTGGCTAAGCACTCGAACGCCGGCCCGCATGGGCCGGCGTTCGTGCGCCCGGGCGGATGAAGCCGCCGGGCCGTTGCCACCAGACGTCCGAAGGAGCCCTCCGATGCGCGACGAAGTGACCGTCGCCCTCAACCGAAAAGCCCGCTATGAGTTCACGATCGACGAGACGTTCGAGGCGGGCATCGTCCTCACCGGTACAGAGATCAAGTCGATCCGGGCCGGCAAGGCGAACCTGTCCGACGCCTATGCCCGGATCGAGCGCGGCGAGGCGTGGCTGATCGGTGCTCACATTGCCCCGTTCGAGGGCGGCAACCGCTACAACCACGAGCCAAAGCGGATCCGCAAACTGCTGTTGCACCGATCCGAGATCGACGAGATGCTCGGACGCGCCAAGCAGAAGGGCCAGACGATCGTTCCGCTGCGGCTCTACATCAGCCCGAAGGGTCGAGCGAAACTCGAGATGGCACTGGCTCGCGGCAAGCAGCTGCACGATCGACGTCGCGACATCGCGGATCGGGAGGCCAAGCGCGATGTCGCCCGGGAACTCGCCGATGCTCGGCGCGGGCGCTAGTCGGGTGTCCGCCTCGGGCGGGTCGGGATTCGGGCCAGCCGGGTTGGGTGTGCCGCTGCGGCTGGGTCCGCGGATCGAGGCCGTGGACGCTCATGCGGCCGGCGAGCCGGGGCGGGTGATCGTGGCCGGGGTCGAGGACGTTCCGGGCGCCACGATGTTCGACAAGATGGCCTGGCTGCGCGCAAACCGCGACGACATTCGGCTCCGAATGCTGCGCGAACCGCGCGGCTACCCGGCGGCGAACTGCAACCTGATTCTGCCGTCGAAGAACCCGGCCGCCGACGCGGGTTACGTGATCATGGAGCAGGTCGAATACCCGGGCATGTCCGGGACCAACACGATCTGCGTCGCGACGGTCCTGCTCGAGACCGGTCGGCTCCCAATGACCGAGCCGGTGACCGAGCTGACGCTCGAGTCGCCGGCCGGTCTGATCCGGGTGACGGCCGAATGTGCCGGCGGCAAGGTGCTGGGCGTGACCTTCCGCAATGTGCCGTCGTTTGCGACCCATCTGGACGCGCCGGTCGAGGTGCCGGAACTCGGCACGGTTACCGTCGATGTGGCCTACGGCGGGATGTTCTATGTCATCGCGGACGCAGTTCGCTTCGGTTTTCAACTCACGCCGGACGAGGGCCGGGACATCGTCCGGACCAGTGAAATGATCAAGGCCGCCGCCGCCGAACAGCTGCCGGTCGTTCATCCGGATCAGCCGGGGTTCGCGGGGATCACGATCGCCCAGCTGACCGGGCCGCCGCATGATCCGGCCAACGACCGGCGCAATGCCGTGACGGTTTCGACCGGCAAGCTGGACTGGGCGCGCCCGTCCACCTGGACCGGCGCGATCGATCGCTCGCCGTGCGGCACCGGCACCTCGGCCCGGATGGCCGTCCTGCACGCGAAGGGCCAGCTCAAGGTGGGTGACGCATTCCGCCACGAGGGGATCCTGGGCACGGTCTTCACCGGCCGGGTCCTCGAGGAGACGGCCGTGGGTCCGTATCGAGCGATCGTGCCGTCGATCACCGGCCAGGCCTGGATCACCGGGTTCGCGTCGTACGTCGTCGACCCGACCGATCCGTTCCCCGATGGCTTCACCGTCGGCGACATCTGGTAGCACTCGTTGGCGGCTGCCCGCGTGTGCCGCCCGTGCGGATCAGATCATTTGACCAGGTCGCGGCACGGGGAGGGCGGTGGTGTCGGAGCCAGGTTGACCCTCAGACGGCCTCCGCCCCCAACGAACCGACGATCTCGGCCACGGCATCGGCCGCGTCGGCGAGCGAGTCGGGCAGCATCGAGGCCCCGACCACCTCAGGCAGATCCCCGGCCGACGAACCGCCAAGCAGGCACTTCGGCGGTCGCGCCATGGTTCCGAGGGCCTCGACCACAACCTTGGCCGCAGCGACGTCGGACGGCGTGACGACCCCCAGGACCACGACCGGGGCGGCGGTCTCGCGGACCGTCCTGAGCCAGCTCTCGAGGGGCACGTTGGCGCCGAGGTAGAGCACGTCGAGGCCGATTCGGCGGCCGGCGACCGCGAACGCGAAGGCGCCGATTTCGTGATGGCCGGCTGGGGGGAGTCCGACGATCACCTTCGGGACCCGATCAGGGCGACCGGCCGCGTCGAAGAAATGCGCCACCCGGCGCCGAACGGTTTCGCTCGCCGCGTGCTCCACGCCCACGTCGACCTCGCCGGCCGCCCAGGCCGCTCCAATCGCGCGCAACGCCGGGAACACGACAGCGTCCATCGCCAGCTCGAACCGCTGGGCGGCGTAGCTCTCGTCAAGCACCCGCTCCATGGCCGGCACGTCTAGCCGTTGGGCCGCCGCCACGAACGCGTCAACCGCGATCTCCGTGAATCTCGCCACCGCGGCGGCCTGTTCGTCCGCGGCGACCGGCGAACTCACGCCCGGGGCGCCCCGGCTGAGTGGCTCGAGATCGGCCCCGGCAGCGAGGACCCGCTCGGCCGCCTGGCTCGGCCGCCAGCCCTCGACATTCACCAGATGGCGCATCGCGACCAAGCGTGCGATCGATTCGTCGTCGTACAGCCGGTAGCCCGCTGCGGTCCGACTGGGCCGGACGACGCCGTAGCGTCGCTCCCAGACCCGGATGATCGGGATGCTCAGGCCAGTCCGAGCCGCAGCTTGTTTGATGGTGTACATGGTTTGCAAAGCATAACACACCGCAACCATTGACAAGCACTTGACACTTCTGCTACATTTCGCCTTGCCCTAAACAAAGGGTCAACAACCAATCAGGGCCGGACACCGGCCAGGGCTTCGGCCCAAGAAGGAGTACCGCTCGTGAACCGAAAACTCGCCCGCCTCACCGGCCTCGTCGTTGCCGGTGCCATGCTCCTCTCGTTCGCCGCCCCGGCGAGCGCGGCGGACACGGCTATGGTCCGCGTCCTGCACGCCTCGCCGGATGCCCCCGCCGTCGATGTCTTCCTCGACGACACAGCCGTCTCGGCCCTCACCAACGTCCCGTTCGGGATCATCTCCGGTTATCTCGAGATCCCCGCCGGGGCCCACAACGTCAAGGTCTACGCCACCGGCACCACAACCGGCCCCGTCATCAACGCGGACGTGACCGTCGCGGCCGGCAAGATGTACACGATCGCAGCGACGGGAGCGGTCGCCTCGATCACCGCCCAGGTCATTGAGGACGCCCCCTCGCCGAGCTGCACCACCGCCCAGGTGCGAGTCATCCACTTCAGCGCCGACGCACCCGCCGTCGACGTAGCCACGACCGGCGCGGCTCCCGCCGATGCCGTGGTCAAGAGCCTGGCCTACCCGACCGCCTCAGGCTATCTCAATCTCCCCGGCGGCTCGTATGACCTGGAGGTCCGCCTCGCGGGCACGACCACGGTCGCCCTCCCGCTCCCCGGCGTGGCGATCGCCGATTGCACCTCCTACAGCGTCTTCGCGGTCGGCTCCGCGGCCAGCCCTGCCGTCGGTGGCAAGGCGCTCCAGGTCGTCGTCGCCGTCGACGGCACGGCCTCTGCCCCAAACCTCCCGGCGACCGACACGGTCATCGCCGGCACAACCTCCACCACCAGCGGCTTCGGGATGGGCGCTGCCCTCTTGGTCGCTACTGCTGCAGCGGTGGCGTTCGCCGCCAGCCTGACCTTCCTCGCCCGCCGGGTGCGGCAGGACTAGGCGCCATCGGGCCCGGCCCAGATCGGGCGGGCCCGTTCCTTCTTACAGCCGTGAGGCCGGTCTGGGTTGTCCCCTGGCCGGCTTCGCGCATTTGGGGTGCCAGGAGATGCAGACGCTCACGTTGGCCGGCATCGGCTCGCCACAGCGGTACGCTGGGTCAGCCCTCAGGTGCCGGATCGGGCGATCCAGACAGCTCGACCACCACGTCCCACAGGCGACGACGGTCGGCAGAGGACAGCCGGGTTCGCGCCATCCGGTCGTACGGCCGCGGACGGCGGTCGAGGAAGAGCTCGCCGCCTGTGGTTCCCGCCTCGCGGGTGGCTGCCAGCCAGACAAGCGTATCGATGCCCTGGCCGGTGGTCCGCAGCAGCGGCGCCATGACCCGGTGGAACGTCGGCAACGCATGCGCGAGACCAGGCGTGTCTGCCCAGCCCGGGTGCATCGCGTTGACGGTGACACCCGAGGTCTCGAGCCTGCGCGCCCATTCCCGGACGAGCGCCACCTGTGCACGCTTCGCGCGAGCGTAGGCCTTCGTCCCGGAGAACGGCTCGGCGCGAGATTGCAGGTCGTCGAGGTCCAGGCGCTGTGCATACATACCGCCGGAGGTCACCGCGATGACCCGTGCGCCCCCGGTCTGTCGAAGCAGTGGCAACAGGCCGGAGAACAGGGCGAACGGCCCCACGACGAGCGTGGCAAAGGTCGCTTCAATGCCGTCCGGGCCATCGATCCGCTCCGGGAGGATCGCCCCCGCGTTGTCGACCAGGACGTCCAGCCTGGGCTCGGTGTCCAGGATCCGGGCCACCGCGGCCCGGATCGAGCGAAGGGACCCCATGTCGGCCACGACGGTGGGGAATCGGTCGTCGCCATGCCTGGCAACCAGGGCATCCTGCACCGCCGTCAGGCGCTCCTGGCTGCGACCGAGGAGGATGACCCGTGCACCCAGCGCGGCGAGTTCATCGGTCGCAGCTCGCCCGAGTCCGGAGGTTGGCCCGGTCACAAGGACGGTCCGGCCGTCGAGCGCGCCGGCCGTCGGCACCGCCCACCCGAACAGGCGGCGACGCAGGAGGAATCCGACTCGTGAGAAACTTCCGACGATGGTCAGCTCAAGGCCGGCGTCCATGAGCGATCTTGGGTCCACGCAAACCTCCCGACACTACGCCATCCCCAGGATGATGCACCACCCGGACTGGAGACACACGTGAGCACGCTCAATGAACGGATCGAGACCTCGCTGCCGGTCGACGCGGCCTTCGCCTACGTCGCGGATTTCGCCAACTCGCAGGAATGGGATCCCGGGGTCGCGACGGCCGAACGGATCGACGAGGGGCCCGTCGGGATCGGCGCTCGCTATCGCCTGGGCGTCCATCTCGGTCGTCGGGTCGCTCCGATGGAATACCGGATCTCGGTCTTCGAGCCACCCTATCGGGTCGTCCTTGTCGGTTCGGGGTCCGGCGTGTCCGCAGTCGACGACATCCGATTCCAGCCGGTGGGGACGGGAACCCGGATCGACTACACCGCCGACATCCGTCTCGGAGGCGTGCTGCGGTTCGTCCAGCCCTTTCTCGGCAGGGCCTTCGCAACCATCGCTCGAAACGCGGCCGGTGGCATGCGGCGCACCCTCGACGAGCGCGCCGCCTTGCAGCGGCCAGACCGGCCGTGAGGATCGCTGTCGTCGGAGCGGGCGTCAGCGGTTTGACCGCGGCGTACGCCCTCCGGCGAGAGCACGACGTGCGGCTCTTCGAACGGGAAGCAGCCGTTGGCGGCCACGTCAAGACAGTCGCGATTGAATCGGACGCGGGACCCGTATCCGTGGACACCGGCTTCATCGTCTACAACGAGCATACCTACCCGCACTTCGTGGGTCTGCTCGCCGAGCTCGGCGTGGCCACGCAACCCAGCGACATGTCGCTTGGGTCCGTGTGCCGCGCCTGTGCCGTCGAGTTCAGTTCGCGGGGGTTCCGCGGCTACTTCGCCCAGCCCGAGTCACTCGGCCGTCCGGGGCACTGGCGGATGATGGCGGACATCCTGCGGTTCTATCGAGACGCCCGGCGCACGATCGACCGGGCGGCCTCGTCGCGCACGACGCTGGGCGACTACCTCGACGACAGGGGGTTCGGACCGGAGTTTCGCAACCACTTCCTGATCCCGATGACCTCCGCCGTCTGGTCCACGGCATCAGATCGAATCCTGGAGTTTCCGGTGGACTACCTGTTGCGTTTCCTCGACCATCACGGTCTGGTCGGGTACGGGAATGCGTTGCAGTGGCGAACCATCCAAGGTGGGTCGAAGGAGTATGTCGACCGGATCGTTTCGGCACTCCCGGTCGGGACGGTCAGCTCCGGTAACCCGGTCGTGGCTATCGTGCGCGATGGCGCCGGTGTCACGATCCATACCCAGGACGGGTCAACCGAGGGGTTCGGCGCGGTCATCCTGGCCACGCACGCCGATGACGCCTTGCGCCTGCTACACGACGCCGATGCGGTTGAGGGAGCCGCCCTGGGAGCCTTCGAGTATTCGACCAACCAGGTCGTGCTCCACACGGACACCCGGTTGCTGCCGCGACGATCGGGCGCCTGGGCGTCCTGGAACGTGGAACAGCAGGATTGTGAACATCCGGGCCAGGCGCTCACGATGACGTACCACATGAACCGGCTGCAGTCGATCGCCGGTCCGGTCCAGTATTGCGTGTCGGTGAACCCGGGCGACCGGGTGCGGCCGCAACACACCATCCTGGACCGCGCGATGCGTCACCCGCTCTATACGTTCCAGACGCTCGCAGCCCAGGCTGCGCTCCGCGGGCTCCAGGGTCGGCGGCGAACCTATTTCGCCGGCGCCCACCTGGGGTATGGCTTCCACGAGGATGGCTGTCGGTCCGGCTTCGAGGTCGCCGCGCTGCTGCATGCCGAGTCGGCGGAGCAAGCAGCATGAGATCGCACCTGCTCGTAGGCAAGGTGCGGCATCGACGGGCCCGCCCGTTCGTGTATGCGCTCGAGCACGATGTCTACTATTTCGCGCTCGACCTTACCGAGCTCGACGAGGTCGCCGCGTCACTCCGGCTGGTCGGTCGCAACCGCCCGAACGTCCTGACTTTCCGGGACGACGACCATCTCGAGCCGCCGGCGCATGACCTTCGCGAATCGATCTGGGCGCACCTTCGCGCCGAAGGTCTCGATCCCGAGGGCTGGCGAATCACGCTGATCACGAACCTGCGCGTCCTTGGCTACGTGTTCAACCCGGCCAGCTTCTTTCTGTGCCGGGATCCATCGGGGGAGCTGCAGGTGGTCATCGTCGAAGTCCACAACACCCACCTGGAGCGGCACCTCTATACCCTGCGTCGGCCCGGGGGCAGGCCCACGTTCGTCGCCTCCATGGACAAGGACTTCTACGTCTCCCCGTTCATCGACATGGTCGGGCGCTATACCGTCCGGATCCGGGACGAGCCGGCACGCCTGAGGATCTCGATCAACGAGGACAACGACGATCAGCTCCTCCTCCACACGAGCATCGATCTGACGCGTCGGCGCCTTACCGACCGGGCCGTGGCCCGCATGCTCGTCCGCCATCCGTTCGTCACCCACAAGACCATTGGCCTGATCCACTGGCACGCCCTGCGGCTCTGGTGGCGCGGTGCCCGCTTCCATCGGCATCGTGCCACGGCACGATGAACACGCCCGCCATGGCCGGCCGCGTCTCGACCTTCGCCGATTCGATCATGGCCGGCATTGCCTGGCGGATCGGCCTCGCCGCCGCAGGTCGGATCCAGGTCGGCAGCCTCACGGTCGTCCTGCCCGACGGGTCTCGGCAGGTCTTCGGCGACCGCAGCTCCCAACAACGGGCCGAGATCCACATCCACGACCGCGAGGCTGTCGTGCGGATGCTGCTCGGCGGTGAAACCGGCGGCGGTGAAGCTTACATGGACGACCTCTGGTCCAGCCCCGACCTGGCTGGCCTCCTTCGCCTTGCGGCACTGAATCGAGTGTCGCTGGCCATGTCGAACGGCTGGTGGCGGGCGTTTGCCCAGCTTCGACGCACGGCGGCCCATCGGGCGAGGCGGAACACCCGGCAGGGGAGTCGCCGCAACATCGCGGCCCACTACGACCTCGGAAACGACTTCTATCGGCTCTTCCTGGACGAGACGATGACCTACTCGAGTGCCGTGTTCGCCTCGCCGGATCAGTCATTGGCCGATGCGCAGCGGAACAAGTACCGGCGGATCGCCGAGGGTGCCGGTCTGGTCACAGGGCAGCACGTGCTCGAGATCGGTTCAGGCTGGGGCGGATTTGCCCTGTATGCGGCCGGCGAGCTTGGCTGCCGGGTGACGTCGATCACGATCTCCCGGGAGCAGCATGACTTGGCCCGGGAGCGCGTCCGCGCTGCCGGCCTTGACGGCCTCGTGGACATCCAGCTGAGGGACTATCGCGAGATCAGCGGCACCTACGATGCGATCGTGTCGATCGAGATGCTGGAGGCGGTTGGGGCCGAGTACTTCACGGCCTTCTTCGAAGCCTGCGATGCGGCCCTGGCTCCTGGCGGCAGGATGAGCCTGCAGTCCATCACCTTCCCGGACGCCGCCTACGAGCGGCAGCTGCGGGGCGCCAACTGGATCCAGACGTACATCTTTCCCGGCGGCCTGTGTCCGTCGCTGGCGGTCATCGAACGGGCCACCCGCGACACGCGACTGCTCATCACCCGTGTCACCGATATCGCCGCCGATTATGTGCGGACGCTTCGGGCCTGGCGGACGCGATTCCTGGAGCACACCGACGCGGTCCTGGCGATGGGCTTCGACGAACGGTTTGTGCGCATGTGGGAGTACTACCTCGCCCTCAGCGAGGCCGGCTTCGCCACTGGCATCAGCCAGGATCTCCAGATCGTGTTCGAGAAACGACGCGGGATCGGGTGACCTCCGAATCGACTTCCCGACGACGCCCCGATCTGTCGACGCCTCCCGAGCGGGCGTCAGCCATCGGTCGTCGCCCGTCCGTGAGAGCCCGGATCATCCCCTTGAAGATGACGGCGTGGGCGTGACAGAACACGTACCAGTAGGCGAGCGCCGGGCGCGACCTGGTGGGTCGAATCCGATTGGAGTGGCGCCACGGTCGACTCGCTCAGGCAGCGGATCCGGGCGGGCCCGTCTTACACGGCGCTGACGAATCTCTTGAGCGACACGATGGCGTGCTGCGAGCGACGGGATCCAATCTCCGGGTGAGGCGCCCATCGGGGGCGCGATCCAGCGGAGGTGGTCGCCGCCACCACCACCGAACCGAAGAAGGGAGCACCCAATGAGCCGCCAGTTCACGCGTCACGTGGCGCGCCTCGCCGGTCCGCTTGCCGGCCTCGTCCTCAGCGCCGCTGTGGGGGTAGCCCCCGTACTGGCCGCTCCGGCGCCCGATTCCCGCGCGGGCGTGGCCGGCGCGGCCCAGCCCGAACAGCTCGCTGGGCGAATCCAGTGCGCCGCTGCCTGGCGGAAGGCCCATGCCGAGCCTACGGTCGAAAACTACAAGGCTGTCGGGCGATGCGAGATCGATCGCCGCCTCGCCACGATCGACCGCCTCGGAAACGGCGTCGCTAACGACCGCGCCCTGACCGACGATCACCAGGCCGCTCTCCAGAGGATCCTCGACCGCTCCGTCGCCGGCCTTCGTTCCCTGCGCGCCGAGATCGAGGCCGACACGACCGTCCCGGAGCTTCGCGGGGACATCACCAGCATCTTCGAGGACTTCCGGGTCTACGCTCTGGTCACCCACCAGGTGTCGCTCGTCATCGGCGCCGACACCGTTGAAGCGGCTGGCGCGGCCCTGGACGACACCGCCGTCGATCTGGCCACACTCATCGCCCGAGCCGAAGCGGCCGGCAAGGACATGGCCGAGGCGAAGGCCCACCTCGCGGCGATGGAAGCCGCGATCGATGAGGCCCTCGACGGGGTCGACGGGGTCGCGGCCGCGGTCCTGCCGCTCACGCCCGCCGATTGGAACGCCGGCCTGGCCGGCCCTATCCTGCGCAAGGCTCGTCAGGCCATTGCGGACGCACGCGCCGACCTTCGGACGGCGAAGGCCGAGGCGCGTCAGGTCATCGCGGCCCTGGTCTGATCGGGACTCGCGGGGGCCAACGAGCCGTCGGGCCTGCCATCGACCGGGGGCGGCGGGTCCGGCGGCATTCGAGGGGGAGCTAGACTCCCGATCGATGAGACCGACCCGCCGATGAAGACGATCCTCGTCGTCGATGACGCCCCGAACATCGTAGAGCTGCTCAGGCTCTACCTCGAGGGAGCGGGTTACACGACCGTCGTGGCGACCGACGGCCCCTCCGCCGTGGAGAGCCACCGGAAGCACCGTCCGGACCTCGTGATCCTCGACCTGATGCTCCCCGGCATGGACGGCTTCGAGGTCTGCCGCGCCATCCGTCGCGAGGCGGATACGCCGATCCTCATGCTCACCGCGCGGACGGACGATGTTGACGCGATCGTGGGCCTGGAGCTCGGAGCAGACGATTACGTCACGAAGCCGTTCAACCCGCGCGCGCTCGTCTCGCGGGTCAAGGCGATCCTGCGCCGGACCGATGGGACCGTCCGGCTCGGCCGGCCGATCGAGGTCGGCACCCTCCGCATGGAGCCGCGGCGGCGGGAGGTTGCCGTCGGCGATCGCCCGGTTGAGCTGCGTGCGCGCGAGTTCGACCTCCTCGCGGCGCTGGCCAGGGATCCCGGCGTGGTCCTCAGTCGCGAAGCCCTCCTCGAGGACGTCTGGGGCACCGATTTCGTCGGGGAAACCCGGACGATCGACGTCCACGTCTCCGAGCTCCGCCGGAAGCTCGGCCCGGACGGCCCGAGCATCGAGTCCGTACGCGGCATCGGGTACCGCCTGATCGCCGATGCCTGACCGCGTCTCGTCGCGGATCGCCGCTGCCTTCGTGATCGTCGGGCTGGTTGCGGCACTCGCGGTCGTGGCGGGATCCTTTGTAGGCCTCCGGACGATGCACCAGGAGACCACGATCAGCAGGCTTGGCGATGTCGCCCAGCCTGTGCTGGCGCGAGTGCGGGCGGTGGCCGCTCGTGTCGAACTCCGCCCCATCCTGACCGCGTTGCGATCCGAGGTCCGCACGGACATCGGGGTCTACATCGTGGCCGGAGACCGAGTCGTGACCGCCGAGGCCGGCGCGCCGGTCGACGTCGCGACGATCAACTTGGGACCCGAGCTCGCCGTCGGAGAGTCCGTGGGTGGCGACTTGGCGGCGCGCGATGGATCGCAGGTTCTCTACTCGGCCACGATCGTCCGTCGCGAGGGAGCCGTGGTAGGCCCGATGGCTCTCGTGCTGACGACTCCCGATCGCTCCGGCGCACTCGCCCTGCGCGATCTGCTTCGAGTGCTGCCCGCAGTCGCGCTCGTTACGGCCCTGATCGCCATCCCGATCGCCTGGCTCCTGTCGCGCTCGATCACGCGGCCACTTCGCCGTCTCGCCGACGCAACGGCGATTGTGCCTGCCGTCGGGGCGCCAACCCCACGCATCGAGCCGGAGGGGCCGCACGAGGTCCGGGAGCTCACGCACCGGTTCAACGCGATGACGGCCGAGCTGGACCGGATCCGTGGCGAGGAGCGCGAGCTCCTGGCCAACGTCCGCCATGACCTGCGGACGCCGCTCACCGTGGTCTCCGGGTTCGCCGAGGCACTGCGCGACGGGACGGCGACGGGCGAGGGCGTGGCGAGGGCAGGCGATGCGATCGCCCAGGAGGCGGAGCGGATGGGCCGCCTGGTCGAGGACCTGCGGTCGCTGGACGACCTGGGGACCAGCGGCGTCGTCCTCAGGCCGGAGGCGCTGGACGCGCTGACGCTGGTCGTCCAGGCAGCGGCCAGGTTCGCACCGCGGGCGACCGCGGCCGGAGTAGGACTCCGGGCCGACGCGGATGCCGGGCTATCGTTGGTCGCCGATCGCGCTGCTATGGAGCGGATCCTCGGCAACCTCATCGACAACGCCCTGGCTGTCGCGCGACCGGGCGGCCAGGTCCTGGTGGAGGCCCGGCCTGGCACGGGGGGTGCCGTAGCCATCCGGGTCAGCGACGACGGTCCAGGCTTCCCGCCCGGCTCGCTCGAGCGTGCCTTCGACCGCTTCTACCGCTCGAACCCGGCACGCACCGGCCCGGGTACGGGGCTGGGACTGTCGATCGTCCGAGCGCTCGCCCGCGCCCACGGCGGCGACGCGGTTGCCGAGAACCTGGCGCCGACCGGCGCCCGGGTCAGCGTGACCCTGCCCGCGCTGCCGGCGCCCTGACCCACCCGGGCCCCCAATTGGCAGCGCTCGCATGGCGAGCAGGCACGCTGTGACCAACAGCCTTACAACCCGGATCCGAGCATCTGGTCACTGGCTGCCGATCGCGGTATCATCCGCGTCCGAGCCGGTACTCGGGATCTGTGGGGATGTGTGGTTTCGACAGGGTCCAGCTACCGGGGAACGCGAGCCGAGGATGCTGCTCAGGCCTCGTTAATCAGGCAGCAAAACGAAGTACCTGGCAACCGCCAGTCGACTCTCGCTCTCGCCGCTTAGGCGGTAGAGTGAGCGTGGAAGCTACCTCCGCCTCGCGGGTAGTGGAAGCGTCATTCAGCGAGGCTGCGATCCGGACCAGCGTCACGTAGTCCGGATTCAAGCCCGATCTAGGGACACGTAACTGGACCGCCCGGCAGGGTGCCGATGCCCGTTCGAGCGGTCGACGACAAACCATCGGACACGCTCGTAGTGGTCTCCGGCGAAGGGTCCTGGACGGGGAGTTCGACTCTCCCCCATCTCCACCAACACTCCGTGGTCGGGGCGGAATATCTGTCGAACAAGCCTTCAGATTGGCCGACCGGCCATCTGAAGTGTGCGTCATGAA
>JANPDO010000252.1:0-2571 GCA_031431535.1 Chloroflexota bacterium | reverse complement strand
CGAAGCCCGAATCCCGAAGGGCAAGGCGGAGATCAGCCATATCGACGGGATCGTGGAGATCATCCGAGGCGATGGCCCGACGAAGGTCAAGGTCGTGTCGACGGAGGTCTACGACACCTCGCTCGCCATCCCCAAGGGTGCCGAGATGCTGGCCGCGCCGGGCGATCTCGTGGAGGCCGGCCAGGTCCTCGCGCGATCCGGCAAGGAGGGCGCGACGGTCGACGTCGCGGCTCCCGTCCGCGGCTTCCTGGTGAAGGGCGACACGGGCCTCGTGGTCAGGGCGGAGGACGTCGTCGAGCGCGAATACCTCATCCCCCACAATGCCAAGCTGCTCGTCGAGAACAGCTCGGAGATCCGTGCCGGTGACGCCATCACGGATGGCCCGATCAACCCGCAGGAGTACCTCGATACACGGGGCAAGGACGCTGTCCAGCGCTACCTGGTCAAGGAAGTCCAGAAGGTCTACAAGAGCCAGGGCGTCACGATCAACGACAAGCACATCGAGATCATCGTGCGCCAGATGCTCCGCAAGGTCCGCATCGACCAGCCCGGTGACGTGGACCTGCTTCCGACGGAGCTGGTCGACCGGCTCGAGTTCGAGGAACACAACAATCGCGTCCTGGCGGAGGGTGGCGAGCCGGCCACGGCCCAGACCGTCCTGCTCGGCGTGACCAAGGCATCGCTGAATACGTCCAGCTTCCTCGCCGCAGCGTCCTTCCAGGAGACCACCCGGGTGCTCACCGAGGCAGCCATCAACGGCGCCAAGGACCACCTGATCGGGCTCAAGGAGAACGTCATCATCGGCAAGCTCATCCCGGCAGGGACGGGTGCGCCGGCGAACGTCGCGGCCCGCAAGGAACGCGACCGACGAGCCGCCCTCGAGGCACTCGCCGGAGAGGCGCTCGCGGACTCCGGTTCCGAGTACAACCCGTTCCTCGAGGACGGGAGCACCCGAGGTGTCGACGACGATGCTGCCGGGCTCGCCCTGGCTGCCACCATCGCGGGCGCATCGGACGATGACGCGGACCTTGTCAATCCGTTCGTGGCGGCTGCCGTCGGGGCAGGGGAGGACGTCACTGGCAACCCGTTCGCCGACGCCGACTCGGAGGCTGAGGAGGCCTCCGCGGAGGTCTGAGCCGAACGACCCCCGGATCCCTCGCGGCGAGCTCGCCGGGCGTTTGACACGCTCAGCGAGCCGCTGCTAGACTCCGCTTTCGTGGCCTCGGGAGGGGTCCGTGGTCGGCGCGTTCGCCGACGGCCATCTCGATACACCCCGGTCCCCGTCGACCACCCCGAACCGGGTGGCGACCTCACCGGACCGACCTGTCGGCAACGACCGACACACCAGATCCTCTGAAGGGAGTAGCGTCTTCGTGCCGACGATCAGCCAGCTCGTGCGCCACGGTCGCAAGCGCAAGATCTCGAAGATCAAGGCGCCGGCCATGCGCAAGAACTGGAACAGCCTGCGGCAGCGCCAGGTCTCGATCCCGGGTGCCCCCCAGAAGCGGGGGGTCTGCCTGCAGGTCCGGACGATGACGCCGAAGAAGCCGAACTCGGCGCTGCGCAAGATCGCCCGCGTACGCCTGACCAACCAGATGGAAGTGACGGCTTATATCCCGGGCATCGGTCACAACCTGCAGGAGCACTCCGTCGTCCTCGTCCGCGGCGGCCGCGTGAAGGACCTTCCGTCGGTCAAGTACCACATCATCCGCGGCACGCTCGACGCGGCCGGCGTCCGCGACCGCAAGCAGGGTCGCAGCAAGTACGGCGCGAAGGCCAGCGCGAAGCCGGGGGCCAAGTAGCATGCCCCGTCGTACCAGCATCCCGCGCAAGTCCAAGTACGAGACGATCCCTGCCAACCGGACCACGGCTCGCTTCTCCGCCAAGCTCATGAAGGGCGGCAAGCAGAACCTGGCAGAGCGGATCCTGCGCCAGGCCCTCGCCCGGGCCGAGGCGCAGGCCAACCGGCCCGGCCTCGAGATCCTCGAGGCGGCGATGCGCAACGCCACGCCCCTCATCCCGGTCAAGCCCCGTCGAGTCGGCGGCGCCACCTACCAGGTCCCGGTCGAGATCCGGGGCGATCGACGCATGTCGCTCGGCGTTCGCTGGCTCGTCCAGGCGGCCCGCAAGCGCAACGGCAAGAGCATGAGCGAGAAGCTCGCAGCCGAGTTCGTGGACGCCATGAACGGGCTGGGAGCGGCTGTCAAGCGCCGCGAAGACACGCACAAGATGGCGGAGGCCAACAAGGCCTTCAGCCATTTCAAGTGGTAGAGCCGGGAGCGTAGGGACACCGTGCCACGACAGGTTCCGCTCGCCAAGACGCGGAACATCGGGATCATCGCGCATATCGACGCCGGCAAGACCACTGTCACCGAGCGGATCCTTTTCTATACGAAGAAGATCTACAAGATCGGTGAGGTCCACGAAGGTGCGGCCACGATGGACTGGATGCCCCAGGAACAAGAGCGGGGGATCACCATCACGGCCGCGGCGACGACCGCGTTCTGGGGCGATCATCGTATCAACATCATCGATACGCCCGGGCACGTGGACTTTACCGTGGAAGTCGAG
>JANPDO010000251.1:0-3271 GCA_031431535.1 Chloroflexota bacterium | reverse complement strand
CCGCGAGGCCTTCGCCGACGACGTTGGCGCGCTGTTCAATCTGCTGACGGGCTACTCGTCACCGCCGTCGTGGAAACGTTTCTCGGTCGCACCCCTGGGCCTCGCCGATCGCATCCGCGAGCTGATCGATCGCGAGATCGGCTTCGGCAGCAAGGGCCGCATCATTGCCAAGATGAACGCTCTGGTCGATCCCGAAGTGATCCGGAACCTGTACCGTGCCTCCCAGGCGGGCGTGCAGATCGATCTCATGGTCCGGGGGATCTGCTGTCTGCGCCCGGGCGTCGCCGGTATCAGCGACAACATCCGTGTCACCAGCGTGGTGGACCGGTTCCTGGAACACGCCCGTATTTTCTACTTCGAGGCCGGCGGCCGGCGCGACGTGTTCCTGGCCTCGGCGGACTGGATGCCGCGAAACCTCACCCGGCGCATCGAGATCATGTTCCCCATCGAGGACGATGCCCTGCGCGACCGGCTGGCCGACGAGATTCTGGGCGCCGCTCTGGCGGACCGGTCCAATGCCAGTCGCCTGATGTCCGACGGTAGCTATGAACGACTGACGGGACCGCCCGATCCGGTGCACGGGGCCAGCAGCCAGCAGCGGTTCATGGCCCTGGCGCGCGAGCGGGCGATGGCCACGGCGACCGTCGATGAACGGCGTCGGCCGCGTCCGGCCCCCACCGCGCGCGGATCGGCACCGCTGTTCCTGTCCCTGCTGGCCCCGGACGAAGACGGCGCCGCCATTATCGCGTCCTAGGATTCCTTGGCGTCGAAGCGACCCTCGCACATCTACGTGGTTCGCCACGGCAAGGCCGAGGACGAACACCCGGGCGGCGATGGCCACCGTGCTCTGACCGCGGCGGGTCGCGAGCAGTTCAAGGCCCACGCCGATCAGCTGAGCGACCGGGGCCGGGTGACGGCCATTGCGTCCAGTCCCCTGGTGCGCGCCGTGCAAACGGCTGAATTGCTGGCGGCCAGCTGGCGCACCTGCCAGGTCGTCGTGCGCTCCGAACTGGCTTACGAACTAGCCACCGCCGCCGCCACCGCGGCCCTGCTGAACGAACTCGGCCCCGGCTGGGCCATCGTAGGCCACAACCCGTCGTTGGCCGAGGCTCTTCAGAAGCTGCTGCGCCTGCCCGCCCTCCCCCGCCTGCGCAAAGGCGCGGTGGTGGCCCTTGTGCGCGCCGGCACCGCCTGGCAAGTCGACTGGGTCGCGGCTCCTGGCCGCAAGGTCGAGCGAAAGCTGGAGTAGACGGGCTACTTCTTCCAGCCGAGCCGCGGGCCCTGGGCGTTCAGCAGATTCTTGAAGGTGTGGTAGGCGGCCTTCTGGGCGTCGGCCTGGGCATCGGCCAGGGCCGCGGTTTCCTGGGCCAGACCGTCGGCCTTGCCGGCCAGCACCGCCTGCAGGGCCGCCAGGCCGGGTGTTCCGCTGGCGTCGGGTGCGCGGGCGTGACCGCGGGCCAACAGGCGGCCAAGAGCCAGGGCCAGCTCCCGCATGTCTCGCTTCTTCCAGCGCGGGCTTTTCAGCTCGCGCACCAGGCGGTAGGCGTCCATGCGGCGTTGCTGAGCCGACAACTCGCGTATGCGGAACTGGCGATCGCCGGCGGTGGCCCAACCCAACAGCGGATCGTCGTCGGGGAATTCTTGAAACCGTCGCTGCAGGGCCACGATCTGGGCCGCCGTCAGGGCACCTCTGGATTCCTTAATGTCCAGCACACGATCGTCGCTGGCCGACGAGGATCGTCCCTCGACCGTCACCCGGAAGCGCAGCAGCGCGTAGCTGGAGATCCCGGCCGGCGCGACAACCACCCGCTTGATCTTGAACATGGACGCCGGCAGTCCCTTCCCGTCGAGCAGCGTCTCGGGATAGGTCGACAGCAACTGACGCACCAGCGCCACCTTGTCGGGACTGGCGGCTGCGCCGGCGGCGGCGTCCTGCTCGTCGGTGGGCCGCACTAGGATGTCCTGCATCGACCCGTTGAAAGCGTTGTCGTTGGTGCGCAGGGCGAAGGGCGCGCGGTTGGCGGCCAGGTTCTTGATCTCGAGCTCGTAGCCCTCGATCAACTCGTTGACCACCTTGACCCGGTGCTTGTGGCCGAGATCGCCCATGTCGGCCGCGATCCACAGCGCCAGGGCCAGGCGGCGCAGGTCGTCCACGTAGGGACCGAACCCGGCCCGATCGAAGTCGTTGAAATCGACCACCTGTACCCCAGCGCCGCTGGTGAACGTGCCCACGTTCTCAGGGTGAGGATCGCCCATCAGGGCGATGCGCGACGCCCCTGGTGACAGGAACGCCGACGGGCGCGACGGCCACAGCCAGGCCGTACCGCGGAAGAACGCGTAGCGATCCCTCGCCATCCGCGCGTACTTCCCCTCGACCAGCTCCGGATCCCGGACCAGCGCCTCTTGATCGTGTTCCAGCAGGGACCGGCGCAGCTCTTCGGGCTCGGGCGCCTCGACCTTCGGTAACCCAAGGCCGCCCTTCATCAGGATACCCAGCAGGGGCAGCAAGCCCGCCGCCGTCACGACCGAGCCGCTTCGACCCGCAGTCGCTTGCGGAACACGCGCGAGAACAACGTCGCCTCGTGCGCCACGTCCCAAAGCTCTAGATCGGCGGGCGCCTTCGTCTTCAGACTGATCACCACGACCGAATCGGACACAGACACCCGCATGCCCCGCACGGGCTGATGATGGCTGCGATCCAGCGAGTCCGCCACGCGCAACAGCGTCGCCAGCTTGCGTACGGTGCGCGCCTCGGACGTGGACAGACCGGCCATTCCCGCGTGGTACACGTCCGGGGCGCTGCGGCGGTGGAACCGGGCGATGCGCGCCACCACGCTCCGTTCGCGATCAGCCAGGCCCGGGATATCGGCGTTTTCTATCAGGTACTGGGTGTGTCGGTGGTGCTTCTGATAGCTGACCGAGTTGCCGATGTCGTGCAGCAAGGCCGCTGCGTCCAGGAGGAGACGCGACGTCGGCGGCAACTTGTGCAGGGCCGCCAGCTTGTCGAACAGCACCAGGGCCAGGCGCGATACTTGGCGGGCGTGGTTCTCGTCGAAATAGAACCGCCGCCCCAGCACCGTGGCCGCCTCGGCGATGCCGCCGTTGGTCGCCGGCCGGGACCGGCGCATCAGTTCGACCAGTACCCCGTGCCGCAGGCCCCGGTCGACGGCCGTCACCGCCTGCAGCGACAAATGGTTCGCCACGGTTTCCAGGATCACGGCGCCCGCCACCACGATGTCGGCGCGCCGGGAATCGAAGCGCTGCCGGCGGC
>JANPDO010000250.1:0-8285 GCA_031431535.1 Chloroflexota bacterium | reverse complement strand
TCATCGATGGCGACGAAGCGACGCACGTTGACGCGTCCGGTCCCCTTGTCGATGTCGACGACGCAGATGTAGCTCCCGAACGGGAAGGTCAGATTGGGCGGATCGTAATAGTCAACCGCCTCAAGACCCATCTCCATGCCCTGCGGGAAGTTCGTATAGGCCGCGAAGGAGATCTCCTGGATGGTCTTGAATCGATCGGGCGAGCCCTTGACGCTGAACTTGCCGGGCTCCCACTCGAGGTCCTCTTCCGATGCCTCGAGCAGGTGGGCTGCGAGCTTGCGGGCCTTGGCGAGGATCTTCCGCGAAGCCATCGAGGCCGCGGCTCCCGATGTCGGCGTCGAGCGCGACCCGTATGTGCCCAAGCCGTACGGGGCAGTGTCGGTGTCGCCGTACTCGATCTTGATGTCCTGCACCGGGAAGCCGAGCTCCTCGGCGATGATCTGGGCATAGGTCGTTTCGTGGCCCTGCCCCTGGGTCTGCGATGAGATCTGCGCGTGCACCTTGCCGGTCGGGTGGACCCGGATGAATACCCCGTCGTTCATCTTGAGCCCAAGGATGTCGAAGTCGTGCGACGGCCCGGCCCCGACGATCTCTGTGAAGCTGCAGATGCCGATGCCCATCAATTCGCCGCGTCCGCGCTTCTCTGCTTGCTCGCGCCGGAGCCCCGCGTAGTCGATGGTGTCCATGGCCAACTGGAGTGCCGCGCCATAGTTGCCGGAGTCGTACGACCAGCCGGTCGGGGTCTTGTACGGGAACTGCTCGGGCTGGATGAAGTTCTCCATCCGGAGCTGGGCCGGGTCCACCCCGATGTCGTGGGCGAGGATATCGACCATCCGCTCGATGGCGTGGACGGCCTCGGTCACCCGGAACGAACAGCGGTAGGCGACGCCTCCTGGCGGCTTGTTCGTGTAGACCCCGTCGACCTCGACGAACGCGTCGGGGAAGTCGTAGGAGCCGGTGATCACGTTGAACAGGCCGGCCGGGAACTTAGATGGGTCGGCAGCCGCGTCCGTGTAGCCGTGGTCGGCGATAGTCTTGACCTTGAGCCCCGTGATCTTGCCGGCCTTGGTCGCCGACATCTCCGCGTGGATGTGGTAGTCGCGAGCGAACGAGTCCGCCTGGAGGTTCTCGCTGCGGTCCTCGATCCACTTGACGGGCTTGCCGGTGAGGAACGATGCGGCGACGGCAAGGACGTAACCCGGGTAGACCGGAACCTTCCCCCCGAAGCCACCGCCGATGTCGTGAGTCTTGACCCGGATGTTCTGCTCGGAGATGGGCAGACCGGCACCCGCGGCGACGAGGGCGAGCACCGTCCGGATGGCGTGGGGCGCCTGGCTGGTCATATGGAGGGTGAGCTGCTGGCGGACGGGATCCCAATCGGCGACACAGCCGCAGGTCTCGATCGAGGCGACATGGATACGCGGGATATAGATGTCTTCCTTGATGACGACCTCGCCGGCGGCGATCGCCGCGTCCGCGGCAGCCCGGTCGCCGGATTCCCAATGCCAGATGTGGTTGGTCTGCTTGTCCGGGCCGCGGTCGGGGCGCAGCACGAACGCGTCCGCTTGCAGGGACTTGTGCGGATCCACGATGACCGGCAGTGGCTCGTAGTCGACGAGGACAGCGGCGACACCGTCGGCGGCGGCATACCGGGAGGTGGCGATGACCGCCGCGACCTCCTGCGCCTGGTACATGACGGTGTCCACGGGGAGCACCATCTGCATGTCGCCCGCGAGGGTCGGCATCCAGTGGAGCTTGTATCCTTCCAGGTCCCTGCCGGTGACGACGGCGGCGACCCCCGGGATCTTCAGGGCTTCGGAGGCGTCGATCGACTTGATCCTCGCGTGGGCGTAGGGACTCCGGACGATGTCGAGCCAGAGCTGGCCCGGCAAATTGACGTCTTCGATGTACTCGCCCTGGCCGCGGATGAATCTGGGGTCTTCCTTGCGTTTGACCGAGTGGCCCATGCCCCCGATCTCGGCGCTGGTGCGGGGCTCCGATGCTGTCGTCATGACGCTCCTCCCGCTCAGCCGGCGGCGACCGGCGCGGCGCCGGCCTCTTGTGTCTCGGCCCCGGCGGCCATCTCACCGGCCGCCTGCTGGATAGCCTTGACGATGTTCACGTAGCCGGTGCAGCGACAGAGATTGCCGCTGATGCCCTCGCGGATCTCCGCCTCCGAGGGCGTGGGGTTCTGTTCGAGCAGCCAGGCCGACTGCATGATCATCCCCGGCGTACAGAAACCGCACTGGAGACCGTGCTGGTCCCAGAAGGCCTGTTGGAGCGGGTGCAGCGTGGCGCCGCTGGCCATCCCCTCAATCGTCTTGATCTGCCGCCCGTCCGCCTGGACCGCGAGCATGGTGCACGACTTGGCGCTCTCGCCATCGATATGAACCGTGCAGGCGCCGCAGTTGCTGGTGTCGCAGCCCACGTGGGTGCCAGTCAACCCGAAGTTGTCGCGCAGGAGATGGACCAGGAGCAGGCGCGGCTCGACGTCGGCCTCGCGCGCCTCCCCGTTGACGGTGACGCTGATGTGCTCGGTGGTCATCGTGATCGGGCCTCCTACACGTACGCGAGGGCGCGTTCGGTTGCGCGACGGAGCGCCCTGACGGTCATCTCCGCGGCCATCGCCCGCTTGTATTCGACCGGTCCGCGGACGTCCCCACCGGGCCGGCTCTGGGCTCCCGCGGCATTGCCGGCTCGCCGGAACAACTCCTCCGACGGGGCGTTTCCGGCGAGGATGGCTTCGGCGTCCGTGGCCGCGAACGGCGTCTCCGCGACGCCCGTCAGGCCGATGCCGGCACGCGCGATTCGACCCTCGGCGTCGAGCCAGACGACGGCGGCCACACCGACCGTCGCGAAGTCGCCGACCTTGCGTTCGAGCTTTTCATAGGCGCCTGCGGCACCCTTTGGACGCCGAACGAGCCGTATCTGGGTCACGACCTCTGTCGGCTTGAGCGCCGTCGTAAACGTATCCAGGAAGAATTCGCGGGCCGGAATGGCTCGCTCGCCGGCCTGGCTCAGGCAGATGATCGTGGCACTCGCGGCGATCAGGGCGGCGGGCCAATCTGAGGCCGGATCCGCATGCGCGATGGAGCCGCCGATCGTGCCCCAGTTGCGGACCTGCGGATCGCCGATGACGGCACTGACGTCCCCCAAGAGCATGTAGTTGGACGCCACTGCGCGCTCATGGATCTGGCGATGGGTCGCCTTGGCGCCGATGACGACGTGGTCGTCGGTTTCGACGATCCCGTCCAGACCAGCCACGTCGCGAAGGTCCACGA
The DNA here is from genome assembly GCA_031431535.1 of Chloroflexota bacterium. Lineage (GTDB taxonomy): Bacteria > Chloroflexota > Limnocylindria > Limnocylindrales > CSP1-4 > SPCO01. The sequence goes on along the minus strand of JANPDO010000250.1, from coordinate 5,004 downwards.
GCAGTGCCGGCTGCGCGAGTCGGAGCTTGATGAGCGGAATCAGGCTGTAGCCGCCGGCCAGCAGCTTGGCGTCGCCCTCGCGATCCTTGAGGATCTGCAATGTCTCGTCCAGGTTGCCCGGACGGACGTAGTCGACCTGAGCTGGAATCATCGCGTCTCGACCCTCCTCCCCGCGCATGCGGGGTGACGTTCGGCCCGTCCGGCCCGGGACGGACGCAGAACTGCTGGCGACGACACCGGTGCTTCGATCACGCGCCTCCTCTGGCGCACGATCGGGATCCGGAGGCTGGGGAAGTGTTGCTCCTCAGTATCCGCCCGGGGTCGTTCCCACGTCAACGAGAACCTGCCGCCGCATCTGCTCGCCGGTCACGCGGGACGTCCAGGCTCCCAGGTCACGATTCCGATCGGGAGCGGCCGCTGGCCGCGCAGACCAACCTTGCCATCGTGGTCTTCGACGACGATCGATTCCAGCGCGGCAAGGAACCGGGTATCGGTGGTGCTGCCCGCCCGGACCCACAGCTGTCGGCGCAGATAGTCCTCGATCTCCTGGCGTGACCCGAACCGCCGCGGCTCGCGCTCCAGGTACCGGACGACCGGTTCTCGCCCCATCGCCCGGAGCAGGTCCAGGAGCTCCGGCAGGGCCGGCAGTGAAACCCGGGTCTCACCCCAGACCGGGGGCCAGCACACGTCGGCGATGGACGATGGTTGCCGCTCCATGAGCACCGCTACGCACAGCCGCCGTGCACTTGCCTCCATCGCGCAGACGAACGGTCCGATCTCGGCGATGTCGTAGCCGACGTGGGCAATCAGGGCGACGTCCGCGGCATACGCGGCGACCTCGCGAATCGGAGGCGGCCAGCGACCGTCGATCGCTCGCACGTTGGCGATGGCGTACTCCGTGGCGATCTCGCGCAGACCGGCGAGCATCCCCGCCGACGCGTCAACCGCGATCACCGCGCCGCCCGAAGGCGCGAGCGCCCGCGCAATGGGCAGAGCGTAGCGACCGGCACCTGCTCCGATGTCGAGCCACGTCTCGCCCGGTCGGATGAAGTCCAACAGGATGGCCAGGGCGGGTTCATCGGTCCGGGTGGGATCCGCCCGGAACAGGCCGCTGACCGGGGCGTAGAAATCCGGGGCATCAGGAACCTCGCGGAAGCGGTCCACCTGGTCGTTATTGGAGCGGACGCGCGCGGCCCAGGCCGTCTCCAGCATCCGGACGAGGTCCGCGCGGGTGTCAACGTCGGGGTTGTCGGCCACGTCCGGCACCGGGACCTCGTGCACGAGCTCTGGATGTGCCTCGATCAACGGACCCAGACCGCGGTCACCGGTCGCCTGCGCCACGAGCGCGAACGCCGCCCGCCGCAGCAGCACGGGATTACGCCCTCGATCCCCGGCGTAGACCGGCACGATGATGGAATGCGCCGGGTCCAGGGCGACGGCCAGCAGCGCCCGGATCGCTTCGGCCGCGAGTAGGGGCTGGTCACCGAGGACGATCAATGCCGCGTCGAGGTCCGGGTCCAGCGCCTCGATCCCGATTGCAAGCGAACTCGACAGCCCACGGGCCGGGTCCGGATTGCGAACCCGACGCTCGCTCCGCCAATCGATCGCGTCCTCGATCCCCTCCGCCTCGTCACCAAGGACCACCACGATCCGATCGACCCCCGCCGCTGCGAGTCGATCGAGCACGTGCTGGAGGAGAGGTCGCCCGTGCAGCGACGCGAGCAGCTTGCCGCCGCCAAAGCGGGATCCGGCACCGGCCGCAAGGACGAGCGCCCCGACACGATCTGGCATCGCCGCATCTTCCCATCAACCGGACACCGGAGTAGCCTTCCGCAACCGACCCGATCAAGGTCGTCGACCCGGTCGCGCGTTCATGCCAGACGGAGGCACCCAGGTTGCACGACGGAGGCGAACGGCCGAACCCCGGAGAACCGCCGGAGACGATCGATCCGACCGATCCGACCGATCCGGTCTCCGGGGACGCGCCCGATACCGCGCATCCGCCAGACGCGGCTCGCGCGCTGGATGCCGCCGACGCGCCTGACCTGGCCCCAGCGCCCGAGGCGGCCCCCGGAGCCCCCAACGCCCCGGCAGCCTTCGCCGCAGTGCTCTCCGCCGATCTTCGAGCCGCCTGGTTGAAGCTGGATCCGTCCGCGCAGATGCTTGCGGCCGCCTCGGCCGGCGTCCTCCTTCTCACCTTGCTTGGACTGCCCTTTGGTGTCTGGGACTCGGCGCAATTCGTGATGATCGTCGTCGTGGCAAGCCTCGTCACGGGTGCGACGGCCTGGGTTGGAGGGACGCCGGCCGCCCGCAGCCTGCCAGTTCCACTGTCGACGATCGAGCTGGGCGCCGGCCTCGTGCTGGCCAGCCTGGCCGGCCTGAAACTGCTCGAGATCCTGTTCGACATCGATGACCTGGGCGGCGCCGGCGGGATCTTTGGCCTGGTCATCGCCGTCGCGCTGGTTGGCGCGGCCGGGGCGCTCGTCCGGTCGGTGATCCAGCGCGGCGCGGACCCGCTCGGCTCGATCAGGAGCGACGACCGGGGCGCCTTGATTGCGGTCGCAGGGTTTGCGCTGGTCATGGGTGGCTGGGCCTTGAACGTATCGTTCAGTTTCTGGACACTGGCCCAGGCGGCGCTGCCGGTCGCGGTGCTGGCAATTGCCGCGCTGACCGTCGTCGAGGCGCCGCGGATCCCGTCGCCTATTCCAGTCGCCTGGGTCGGGGCCGCGATCGCCGTCTTCGGGGCGATACTCGCCGTCGCCCACTGGGGGGACCTGACGTCACTGGGCCAGACGGAGCTTGTCCTCGACCCGTTCGACTTTCTCGGGTTGCTTGGCTACAGCGTCGGGGCTGGCCTGATCATCGTCGGTGGGGTGCTGAGCGGGGCCGCGACCCTGCCCGCCGATCCATCGGCCGACGATCCGGCTGGCCGGAGCTGACGAGTCCCGTTCCAGCCACCCGCTTCTACCCGGCGAGACGCTCCGAGACCGCCCGCTCCCGCAATGGCACGCCCGAGCCGCCATAGCGCTGGGCGACGATCTCCGCCAGAATCGCGAGCGCCGTCTCGGAGGGGGCACGCCCGCCCAGGTCCAGTCCGACCGGTCCCCGTAGCTCGGCCAGTGCTTCGGCCGTCACGCCGGCCTCGAGCAGCCGCCCCCTCCGATCCCCCTGGGTCTTGCGCGACCCGACCGCCCCCACGTAGCGGCAGCCGCGGCGAAGCGCCTCGACGATCGCCGGCTCATCGAACTTGACGTCGTGGGTCAGGACGGCGACCGCGTCATTGGGCCCCAGCGCGATCTCGTCGGCCACTTCGTCGGGCCAGCCGACGATCAAGCGATCCACATCCGGGAATCGCTCCGCCGTGGCGAACGAGGCGCGACCATCAATCACCACGGTCTCGAACCCGAGCTCCTTCGCCAGCCGGACGAGCGAGCGCGCGACTTCGACCGCTCCGACCACGACCAGCCGCGGTCGGACGGGATAGACCTCGACAAACAACGAGCGACCGCCGAGCTCGACCGTCCGCGACAGCCCGCGGCGTAGCGCGTCACTCGCGGCCTCGACGAGCTGGGCGTCCAGCTCGGGGTCGCCGAGCGTCCCCTCCAGCCGGCCGTTGTCATGGACGACCAGCTCCGGCTCGGGGGGGGCGCCCGTACCCGGCGTGTGCTGACCGAACCCGGGCGGCGGCGAGTCAGCGGGGAGTCGCGTGACCACCGCCGCACCATGCCCGCCCGCGCCAAGCGATGCCACGGCCGCCGCGACAGCAGCAGGCGGAACGGCCGGCTCCACCAGGACATCGATCGTGCCGCCGCACGCCAGGCCGACGTCCCAGGCCTGCTCGTCGCTGATCCCGTAGCGGATCACCCGGGCGTTGCCGCTGACTCGGGCCCGGTCGATCTCCTCCGCTGCCGCACCCTCCACGCAACCACCGCTGACGGAACCGGCGATCCGCCCGTCATCCGCGTAGATCAGGACGGCACCCTCCGGTCGCGGCGCGGAACCAAAGGTGCGGACCACCACAGCGCGCCCCACGCCAACCTCCTCCGCCCGCCAGGTCGCCAGGGTGTCGAGCAGTTCCTTCATCGCAGCGGCCTTGGTGCGGAGGGATGGATCGTGTCGCCACCGACGACGGCCGGAAGCCCGAGAACGGCGGGCGATCCTGCACGGCGGGCCCCCGGCATGGCCGCGTGGGCCGCCGCCTCGCTGCCACGTCGCGTGTCGGTCGCCCGGACGCCACCGAGGATCTCGCCGAGCCGCTCCAGGCTGGCGACCGTGCCGGCCGGGAGGAAGTCATCGATGTACGGATGCGCGGCCCGCATACCGCCGGCCAGCGGCTGATACCCGGGCGTGCCGGCCAGCGGGTTGAGCCAGACCAGGCGATGGCAGTTTCGCCGGAGGCGGGCGGTCTCGGTGGCCACCAGCGCCGGATCGCCTCGATCCCAGCCATCGGAGACGACGATCACGACCCCGGAGGTCCGCAGCGAACGGCGCGCCCACTTCTGGTTGAAGGTCCGGAACGAGTCGCCGATCCGTGTCCCGCCGGCCCAGTCGTTGACCGAGTCGGCGACACGCGCGAGTGCCCTGTCCCGATCACGATCACGCAACAGGCGCGTTACGCGGGTGAGGCGCGTGCCAAAGACAAAGGATTCGGTTCGCACCTCCGAGGCCGCCGACAACGCCTGGATGAAGCGCAGCAACAGGCGCGAATGGCGCTCCATGGACCCGGAAATGTCGCATAGCACGACGAGGGAGCGGGGCTCCTTGATCTGCCGCCGCCAGACCCAGGTGAGCAACTGGCCGCCGGTCCCCAGGTTGCGCCGGAACATCGCCCGGGGCGCGAGCCGGCGGCCGTGCGAGTGGAGTTCGTAGCGACGCGTGCGCCGCCGCTCCAGCTTCGGCACCAGCGCATCCACCAGCCGCTCCGCCTCGCGCAGTTCCGCCGGGGTCATCCGGTCGAACTCGCGATGCCGCAGCACCTCGCCCTTCGAGTAGGCATCGGGCGAG
>JANPDO010000249.1:0-7365 GCA_031431535.1 Chloroflexota bacterium | reverse complement strand
CGGTACTGTCAGGACCCGAGGGCGGGGGATGGCGCGTGCTGGCGGCGCGGGTGCCGGCTGCAACAGCTCGACATCGTGCCAGCGGGCCCTCCCGCCGAACCGATGGACGGTCACTGACCAGTCCACCTGGCGATCGCGACTGGCAAAAGGCTGACCCATCAAGAACCCGCGGGGCTACTGCCCCGAACACTCGACCGGCGTAACCTGTTCGATCGGAGTCGGCGTCTCCGCGTCGAAGTAGTCCCGCTCATATCTCGGCGAGCTTCAGCCGGCGCGGGCGCGGAGGAAGCCGGCCACGTAATCCGATTCGACGTCGAGCGTGACGCCCGCTGATGCCGCGGCCTGCCTCAATCGCCTCCATCGTCGCAGCGCGCGGGCTGCCGTAGATCTCCCAGCCGGCGGGATCCATGAACTCGTACACAGCATGCGATCTCCCGTCGGCGCAATACCGCGATGGCAGCGGCTGATGCCCACCTCCCGGCGGGATCCGGCCGAGCTACGTCGCCCCGCGACTGAGCCCGAGTGCTCCATCAGCCCGCTGTGGAGCGGAATAGGCTCCGACCCAGGCGCGGAACGAGTCGATGCGCGGTCCGATCAACAGCGCGGAACGAGTCGATTGACGGTCGTCATCCCCGGAGTGAAAATGCGCGGACTCCGCCGCGGCCGGAGCCGATCAGGAAGGGCCAGCCCAGTGACAGATCTTGCGACCGAGCGCGACATCACGACGATTCCGAAGGTCGAGCTGCACGTCCACCTCAACGGGTCCATCACTGAGTCGACGGCGTCGGAGCTCGCTCGGCGGCACGGAGCGGACCCTTCACAGGCCTTGAAGCTCGTCAACGGCCGATACCCGGGCCGATACCCGGACTTCGGCGGCTTCCTTGACGCGTATCTCGCCGCGAACGAGTTCGTGCGGACGCCGGAGGACCTGGAGCTGGTGGCCTCCGAGTTCGCGCTCGCCCAGGCGGCGCAGAACGTCGTCTACTCCGAGGCCATCTTCACGGCCATGATCTATATCCGCAACGGGATGGAGCCGGCCGCGATGTGGGCCGCCATCCGGCGGGGTTTCGCGGCGGCCGGGCCAGGGACGCGCATCGGGCTGGTCGTCGACGCCATCCGGGACTTTGGGCGGGCGGAGGCGGAGGCGACCATCCGCCTGGTGGAGGACGCCGACGCGCCGATCGTCGGTCTCTGCCTGACCGGAGTCGACTCGCCAGAGCCGGTCGAGGTGTTCGGGATCCTGCGGGAGGCCAGTACGCGGCTCGGCATGGGCCTGGAGGTTCATGCAGGCGAGATGGGCCCGCCGTCGAGCATCGTCGACGCGATCGAGGTGCTGCACGCCGACCGGATCGGCCACGGCGTCGCGGCCATCCGCGATCCGGCACTGCTCGATCGGCTCGTCCGCGAACAGGTGGCGCTCGACGTCTGCCCGTCGTCGAACGTCCGAATCGGCCTCTTCCCGTCGCTGGAGGCGCACCCCGTCGCCACCTTCTGGCGTGCGGGCGTGAACATGACGATCTCGAGCGATGACCCGCCGTTCTTCCACACGACCCTGACCGACGAGCTGCGGCACGTCGTCCGGCTCGCCGGACTCACCCGCGATCACCTTGCGACGCTCCAGCGCCGAGCAGTGTGGAACTCGTTCGCGCCGCCTGAGGCGAAGGCCGGCTTGCTTGGAAAGATCGAGGCGTGGGCGGCAGGCGCATGACCCCGAGACGGAGGTGATCTACGGACACGGGCAGGGGCGGGTTGTCGTGCTTCGAGATGTCGGCCATCACGCGCTTCCTGGCAGATAGGCTCCGATCGGACGACACGCGGCAGTTGGCTCATCACTCACCCCCGAGGACAGGGCCCTGGTAGATAGCACGGCGTCTCGTGCCCCATCCGGCTCGGTCTCGACGCGAAGAGGTAATAGGGGCGATTGCGCGGCGCGGAAGCTGCCGTTTGTGGCGGGCGGTACGCTAGGGTAGTCGCAGCGCTACGACAGTTTCCGGCGCGGGCGACGAACAGGAGGAAGATCAAGATGGACGAGCACCCGAACGTGGCCCTGGTTCGCCGCGCGATGCAGGCGATGACCGAGCTGGACATGTCGAAAGCCGAGCAGGAGATGGCGATCGTGGACGCCTTCATGGCCGACGACATCATCTGGCATGAGATCGGGCGGGCTGAGCCACGCCGTGGCAAAGACGAGTTGCGGGCGGCCATGATGGAGGGCGGGCGCGACTTTACGATCGCGTACGAGGTCCACGACGTCATCGCCAATGACGACCACGCGATTGCCCTCGGTAGCGCGACCGCTACCCGTGGCGACAGGACCCTGGAATACCGGACCGCGGAGATCTTCCACATCCGCGGTGGCAGGGCCGTCGAGCGCTGGGCGTTCTCGGACGATACCGCCGCGATCGTCGCGTTCTTCGCCTAGCAGCATCGGCCCCGGCGACGCCGGCCGGCTCCCGGCAGGCCCGTCCCCGCTCTCTGGCAGGCTGTGTAGTACGCCTTCGGCTCGAATGTGGGACCTCGCCACCGGCGTCGCCTGCCCGATCGCGGGCGGCATCAAGACGCTGTATGCGCCTCGTCCGAGGTCGACGGCCCGACGCCAGAGCCACTGCCGGCGCCCGCCAGCTCGATGACTCGGTCGACCTCCTTGTCCAGCAGGCGCTGATAGAACCAGGGCGCACCGGCAAGCCGGAGGACGCCGGAGAGTCGGCCCGATAGTTCGAGGACGTGGCGGAGGCGCGCACCAGCCGGCCTCGCTTCCACCTCGTAGGTCTGGATCACGGTCAGCACGGGTAGTCGGACTTCGAGCTCCAGCGCACGGTCAGCGACGAGACGTCGGATCCGGCACGGATAGACCTTCCCGTAGTTGGCCCGAACGTGGACGATCCCGCCCTCGACAAGGGGACCGTCGGCGCGCGCCCACTTCGCGTTGTGACCCCAGTCGCTCCAGGTCGAGGGATCGGCGTAGAGCCGGTACACGTCGGCGGCGCCCACGGCAGCTTCTCGAACCGTCTCGATCATCCAGCCCATGTCTGCCCTCCTCCTGGTGGGCGCGTCGGGATGGCCAAGCACGCCGCTCCCACCTACCCGCCCCGTCGGCAGCGTAGCAGTGACGGCGACACCGCCGGCGTAGGGTGTTCCTTCGGGGCCGTGGGTCGATGCCCGACAGGGTGATAGCTGGGGGCCCGCCCATCGCGAATCGGCTCACCTGTACCGTTCGAGCCGCAAGGCCGTCCGTCGGCCAATTGGATGCGGGTGGGTGTAGGCTCGCGTGACACCGGTGCATTCCCTTGGAGGCTGGCGCATGACTTGTCGGCCCGTGACGAAACGATGACGATCGAGCTGAACCACACGATCGTCTACTCGCGCGACAAGCGCGCCTCGTCAGACTTCCTTGCAGGTCTCTTCGGCCTGCCGGGCCCGGTCGCGTGGGGTCCGTTTCTCGTGGTCGGAGTCGCGAATCAGGTAAGCCTCGACTTCTACGATACCGACGGTGAGATTGCGCCTCAGCACTATTGTTTCCTTGTGGGCGACGACGAATTCGACCAGATCTTCCGTCGGATTCAGGCGCAGGGCCTAGCACATTGGGCCGACCCGGGCCACGACACACCGGGCGCGATCAACACCCACGACGGCGGCCGGGGCGTGTACTTCGATGACCCGAGCGGGCACAACCTGGAGATCATCACCAAGCCGTATGGCGAGGCCCGCTAGGTCGGCGTCGTGCCCGATCGACGTTTGGTGCGGGGGCCGGCCAATCGAGCCCAGGCTTCCGGCGTGTAACTGAAGCGCGTCACGTATAGGGCAATGGGCGAATCGTCCTTTCCGTAGCCCGTCGCTGATCGCGCGGGATCAGCTGCCAGGCTCGGCAACACGGGAACATCTCGACTATCGTGGCCAAGTGAGCAAATCCTTGCTGGCAGATGCATTCGCCCACCATGTGTGGGCGACGCTGCGGGTGGTCGATGCCTGCCTCGCGCTGGGCCCGGAGCAGCTCGAGACCGCCGTCCCCGGGACCTACGGCTCGATCCTCCAGACGGTGCGCCACCTCGTGGGAGCCGACGCCTGGTACCTGTCAACCATGACCGCTGACGACGCCCGCCGGATCGACGACGAGAAAATGGGCGTTGCAGAGCTCCGTGCCGCGATGGAACGCCACGACACCGCGTGGTCGGGATTTCTGGCGCAGGATCCCGATCCTGACACGGTCATCGTCAGGCGCCGTGACGACGGGTCCGAGTCCCACGCGCCGCTGGGCATCCGGCTGGCGCAGGTCCTGCACCACGGGACCGATCATCGAAGCCAGATCTGCACCGCCCTCACGACGCTCGGCCTGGAACCGCCAGATATCGATGTGTGGGACTTCGGGCTGCAGGTCGGCCGCAACGTCGAGGTCCCAGCCGCGTCCTGACCGCTCTCGTGCCACCCGAAATGATGGTCCTGCGCGACCCAGCGCCTCCTGACGATGTGGGTAATGTGCCGATCACGACCGCGGCGTGGACCCGCTAGCTCCCCTCGCGCCACAATTCGGACCGTTCGGGCATCCTTAGGCCGTCCGGATTCGGACCGCTCGGAGTACTTCGCCGACCTTGCAACCCGCCAATCGCCGCCCCGCCCGCCCGGCCGGCCCGTCACGGCCGACCGGTGCGCCGCGTCCCACGGTCCGTCCGCGCACCTCGGCATCGCCGCCCTCCGCCGTCCAGCCGCGGTCCCCCCAACCGCGCGATCCGCACCAACCCCGCAGGCCCGCCTCGAACACGATCGGGTACCTGGCGCTCATTGCCTTTGCGTTCCTGGCCGGGATCGGGGCCATCGGGGCCGTGGCAGCGATCGGGGTCTACACGGCCCTCGCCTCGGACCCATCGCTGCCAAAGCCGGAGACGCTGACGACCTACGTCCTGCCCGAGGAAACCATCATCTACGACCGGACCGGCGCCCGCGAGCTCGCCCGCTTCGGCGACGCCAAACGCGAGGTCGTCCAGTTCGAGGAGATCCCGCCTCTGCTGCTCGACGCCACCACGTCCATCGAGGACAAGACCTTCTGGGAGAACGCAGGCTTCGATCCGGTGGCGATCGTGGCGGCCGGCCTCGACTCCATCCGGGGCAACAGTCGAGGCGCCTCCACGATCACCCAGCAGCTGGTCCGCCAACGCCTGCTGCCGCCCGAACTCGTCCAGGATTCGGAACGTACCCCAGAGCGGAAGCTCAAGGAGATCATCCAGTCCATCCGCGTGACCCAGCACTTCAAGGAGGACGATGGCAAGAAGGCGATCATCACCGCCTATCTCAACCAGAACGACTACGGCAACCAGCTCTCCGGGATCAAGGCCGCGGCAGAGGGCTACTTTGGCGTTGAGCTGGCGGACCTGACCCCGGCCCAGGCCGCCATCCTCGCCGCGCTACCGAAATCGCCCTCCAACTACGACCTGGTTCGTAACGCCATCGAGCGCTGTTCGGTGCCGGTCGGCGACGGCGCGGAATGCCCGGCCGGCAAGGGCGAGCTGGTCGTCCCACCCGACACGACGATCGTGCAGCGACGGAACGCGATCCTCGACTTCCTCGCGTCCGGCCGGACGCCGATGTCGGGCGACCAGTACTCGGCCGCCGACTACCTCGCGGCGAAGGATGACGAGGTCATGCTGGTCAGCCAGGCGACGCCACGCTGGGTCGCGCCCCACTTCATCTGGGCCGTCCGGGACGAGCTGACGCGGCGGTTGTGCGGCCCCGACGCCTCGAGTTGCGACGCCCTGGACCGCGGCGGCCTGCGGGTGACCACGACGCTCGACTATCGACTCCAGAAGCTGGGCGAGAAGTGGGTCCGCGCGGCCGCCCTGGTGCCGCATGCCCGGGACCCAGAGGCGAGTGCGAAGACGCTCGGCTTTGACCGGCTGGAGCCGTGGATGGCCAACCTGCGTGACAAGGACCTGCGCAACAGTGCGCTCGTGGCGCTCGACTACGAGACAGGCGAGCTGGTCGCCTACGTGGGCAGCGCGAGCTACTACTCGACCTCCACCCGGCCTGCGTTCCAGCCGCAGTTCGACGTGATCGGGCAGGGCTATCGACAGCCGGGTTCGGCCTTCAAGCCATTCAATTACGCGGTGGGGATCGACGACCGCTCGATGACGGCGGCGACGATGTTCATGGATGTCGCGACCGACTTTGGCGGCGAATACACGCCGAATAACGCCGACCTGCTGGAGCGCGGGCCGGTGCGCGTCCGCGACGCGCTGCAGTTCTCGCTCAACATCCCCGCGGTCAAGGCGATGGCCGTGAACGGCCCCGATCATGTCTTCGCCCGGGCCCAGGAATTCGGCATGTCCTTCCAGCTGGACCGGACTGACGCGGGCCTGGCGCTTGCGCTCGGGGTCCAGGAGGTCCGCCCGGTCGACCTCGTGACGGCCTACGGCACGCTCGCCAACGGCGGACGCCACATCGGCCACACGACGATCCTGGCGATCCGCGATCGGGCCGGCACGGACGTCGTGGCTCCCTATGCCCCGCCCGAGGGTCGCCAGGTGATCAGCCCGGGCGCTGCCTACGTCGTGACGGACATCCTGGCCGGCAACACGGACGAAGCCGTCAATCCGTTCTGGGGGAAATTCGCTATCCAGGGGCCCGATCGGCGGCGTCCGGCCACGCTCAAGACGGGAACCAACAACGATGCCAAGGACCTCAACGCGTACGGCTTCATCGCCCCGCCCACCCCGGATGGTCGAGCCGGCGGCGCGCATGCCCTTGCGGTGGGCGTCTGGAATGGCAATTCGGACAACAGCCTGGTCTCGACGCCGGAGTCACCCCTCTTCTCGATCGAGGTCTCGACCTATGTCTGGCAGGGCTTTCTCCAGGAGGCCAGCGCCGCCTGGCCCGAAACGGATTTCGTGCCGCCGGGTGGGCTGGTCCAGGCCGCTGTCGACCCGTGGACCGGCTTCCTGGCCCGGACGGACGCGCCGGCGCTGACCGAATGGTTCCTCGCCGGCACGGAACCGCGCCAGAGCGTTCCGGAGGGCGTCTGCGGCGAGGCGATCCTGACCCACCCGGACATCTACGAGGGCCGGTTCAGTTCGTGGCTGGAGGGTGATCGAGATTGGCTCCGCCGCGCAGCCCGGGGCCCGGGCGCGGCCGGTGGCCCGGACCTCACCCGGACGAGCTATTTCTACAACCGCCGCTTCCAGCCGTACGGGGCGTCGTGGGGGCCGCTCGTTGGTGACCCCGCCTGCGCCCCACCAAGCCCATCGCCGAGCTGCTTCGTGCTGCCGACGCCCGATCCGATCACCGGCTCCATCCCACCGATCGAGATCCCGGCGCCGTCGGGTTCGGAGGTGGTGCCGCTCCCCTGCCCGCCCGAGTCCCTGGAACCTTCGGTCTCGC
>JANPDO010000248.1:0-2437 GCA_031431535.1 Chloroflexota bacterium | reverse complement strand
CATGACCGCAAGCGGGGTGTTGAGGAGTACAACGTGCCCTGCCCCAGCGCGGTCCAGGAGGGCCGGGATGCCGTTGTTGCCAAGGATCGTCAGCCAGGCGTAGGTCCGGATCAGGAAGCTCGTCCAAAACGGCACCACGACGAGCACGAGGAGGAGCGTTCGCTTCGTGCCCGCCCGCGTCGCGAGGTAGTAGGCGAGCGGGTATCCGACGATCAGGCACAGCAGCGTTCCGCCGGCGGCCATCCAGAGAGCGTTCGTGAACGCCGTCGCCCGGGTCGGAAGCTCGAGGTAGTTGTCGAGCTGGAAGGCGGGGGTGTAGCCACCTTCCGGGGCGCGGGCCCCGAAACTGAAGATGATGAGGATGACGAGTGGCGCGAGGAGCAGCAGGAAATAGCAGGCGCTCGTCGGCCCGAGCAGAAGCGCGGTGACGATGTGCGATCGCCACCGCGCCGGAGCGGTCTGGCGGTGCCCGGCCCTGTCCGTCGGTTCGCGCGCGGATCCGCGTGCCGTCAAGCCGACTTGAAGCGCGCCCAGAGTTCGGCTCGGGCCTCACTGGTCAGAAGCTCGGCCGTCCCGAACTCGAGCGCGGTAAGCGCGGCCGCGTCGGGGTACGTGATCTGGCTCGAGGTCACCGACTTGGGGAGCAGTTCGATCATCGTGCTGTCCACCAAGGGCGCTCCGTGGAACTCGGCATCAAGGGCGGCGACCTTCGGCGTCGCCATGTAGTCGAGGAACGCGTAGGCCGCCTCCCGGTGCGCCGTCCCGGTCACGACGGCGAAGAAGTCGGACCAGACCTCGCCGCCATCGGACGCGATGACGTACTCGATCTCGGGGATGTCGCGGTTGAGCTGCACCGCGTCGTTCGTCCACGTCATCGCGACCCACGCGTCCTCGGCGCGCATCGGCGGCTGGTAGTCGCTCGTGATCGCGAACAGGTGCGGCTTGACGGCGATCAGCAGTTCCTCCGCCTTGGCGAGCTCAGCTGCGTCGACGGAATTGAACGAGTAGCCGTGGTAGACGAGTGCGTTCCCGATCGACGTCAGCTGATAGTCGTGGATCGTCACCTTGCCGCTGTAGTCGGTCTGGGCGAGATCGAAGAAATCCTTCCACGTCGCCATCGGCTTGGTCACGTGCTTCGTGTTGATCGTATAGCCGGTGGTGCCCCAGTCCTTGTTGAACCCATAGAGCGTGCCCGAGCCGGCGGGATAGTACCCGGGCGCCAGCAGGCTCTGGTCATAGCGGGTGACGTCGAGCCGCGGCAACTTGGAGAGATCGAGCGGTTCGACGAGCTTCTTGCTGCCATACGTCTCGAAGGTGTAGTTGGTCGGGACGAGCACGTCCCAGCCCGTGTTCCCGATCAGCAGTTTGGCCAGCATCTCCTCGTTCGAGCCGAGCGGATTGAGCTCGACCGCGACGCCCGTCAGGTCGGTGAACTGCTGGATCGTCTTGGGATCGTGGTAGTTCGGCCAGGTCGTGATCAGCAGCTCCGTGCCCAGATCGACGCCTTCCGGTGGCGTCCAATCGGCCGTCGGGTCGAACGATGTCGCGACGCTCGGGACGGGCGCCACCGATGGAGCCGTCGAAGGTGGCGCTGAGGCGCCCGACTGCGGCGCGCAGGCGGCGACAATCGCCGATGCCACGCCGAGCCCGGTCAAGGCCATGAACTGTCGTCGCGAGATCTTCCCCCGCTGCCAGTCCTCGTAGTGCCGCCAGAATTCGCTTCGATCCATCGCTTGCCTCCTCCAGCCTGCGTGTTCGATGATCGCAGGTGAGCATAGTCGGTTTGATCGGCGTGCTCAGCTCGGTCGGCGCACTCAACGTTCTCGACGGGTCACCCGTCGGTGAAGGCGCGGACGCCCGCGTCCGCCGCACGCTGATCCTGAGCCGCGTCGCCGCCGCTGACCCCGACCGCGCCGACCAGCACTCCATCGCGCTCCAGCGGCATCCCGCCGGCAAACACGATCATCCGGCCGCCGCCGACCGACGCGTAGCCATAGAATTCGGCACCCGGCTGGACAATCGGCGCAAGGTCCCGCGTCGGCATCCGGTTGACCAGCGCCGTGAACGCCTTGTCGCGGGCGAGGGTGATCCCGACCAGGTCCGCCCCGTCCATCCGTTCGAATGCCACGAGCTGATCGCCCGAGTCGACGACCGCGCAGCTCATCGCCACGCCAAGCTCGCGTCCAATCTGCTGGACCGCGGCGATCATCGCGCGCGCCGCTGCCAACGTCAGCCCCGCCGCCTGCGACGCCGTTGGTCCGCGCCACGAATCGACATTGTCCAACGGAGGTACCGCTGCCAACGGGGCTCGCCGGCCTAGCCGGACTGCTCCGTGATCATCCCCGCGACAGACGCCCCAGACCCGCGCTGCCCGGTCTTCCGGGCGTTCCGCCACACCAGGAACTGGCCCACCACCAGGATCGACAGCGTGATCAGC
>JANPDO010000247.1:0-3154 GCA_031431535.1 Chloroflexota bacterium | reverse complement strand
CCGGTCAACTCGTCGGTTGCACCAGGCTGCTTGGAGTCTCCGACGTCGGATCGGCCCAATTGGGCGAAGATCCCAGCGTGGCTGGAAGAATTGGAACCTCATTGGCCCGTACACCAATGGGGCTGGAATGGCATCTACCGTCTACGTGTCCGCCGTCAGCCGCCCCAGCTTGATGATGGGATCGAGCGCTTCTCCGGGGCGTTGCTGTCGTGATTCCAGCCCGAGACGCCCGATCCGGCGACCGAGCGGGCGTTGCTGTCGTGATTCTTCTCAGCTCGTGACTCGGACCCGAAAGTGGTACGCATGCGCGAAAACCACCCCACGGACGAGAAATGGGTTGGCTCGATGCTGCACCCGGTCAGCTAGCCGGTGGCTGCCCACGCAAGATTCGATTGTCTGGTCACGCCGCTCTGACGCCTCATCGGATCTAGGGTGCGACGGCGGTCCGCCGCAAGCGGTGCCTAAGCCCCGCGGATGTCGAGGGCGCGGCCCCAGCGGAGGACGCGGACGGAGATCAGGACGCCGAAGGCAGCCAGGACCAGGATGGCCGCAGCGGCAATCGAGGCATCAAGGTCCCCCCCACCGAATTCGGCGTAGACGACCAGCGGCAGGGTCTGGGTTCGGCCCTCGATGTTGCCGGCGAACATGATGGTCGCACCAAATTCACCCAGCGCCCGAGACCAGCTCATCACGGCGCCCGCGGCCAGGGCGGCCCCGGCCAACGGAGCGGTGACCCATCGAAAGACGTCGCGCTCGGACGCGCCGTCGACCCGCGCCGCGTCTTCAATATCACGATCGACCGCCGCGATCCCGGCCCGTGCCGAGCGGATGAAGAAGGGCGCGGCCACGAAGGTCTGAGCCAGGATGACCGCCACGGTCGTGAACGGGATGGAGATGCCGAGGACATCCAGCGCGCCACCCAGAACGCCCCGCCGGCCCAGGACGAGCAGCAGCGCGAGCCCGGCGACCGATGGCGGCAGCACGATCGGCAGATCCACGATCGCCTCGACGATCGACGAGCCGCGGAACGAACGGCGGGCCAGAACGTAGGCCAGCGGCGTCCCCAGAGCGAGGGTCAATCCGAGACTGACCGCGGTCGTCGCCAGGCTGAGTGCCAGGGCGTCGAGCACGACCTGGCTGCCGAGCGCACGCTCCAACCCGCCGCCCAGTACCGCGCGGGCGATCAGGGCCATGACGGGCAGGGCGAGAAAGATGACGAGCGGCAGCGTCAGGGCCATCAGGCCGACGCTGCCGCCGCCGCGGTGGGCTGGGGTTGTGTTGGCGGTCATGGCGGCGGCAGGAACCCGAACGTGGCCAGGATCGCGACGCCGTCGGGGCCTTGCAACCAGTCCAGGAAGCCACGGGCGGCGGCCCGCTCGGGCGACGCCTTGAGGACAACGCCGGCATAGGTCGCGGTCACCGCCGCCTCGGCCGGAATCTCGATCACGGTCACAGCCGACGCACTGAGCGCATCCGTTCGATAGACGAGGGCGGCATCACCCTCGCCGAGCTCGATCTTCGCCACGACCGCCCCGACGTTCTCCTCCATCGAGACCACATTGGCTTCGTAGGCGGCGGCGAAATCGGCCGGGTAGCTTGGCAGTGCGGCGAGCCGGGTCACGACCTGCCGGGCATACGCGTTGATCGGAACCTGGTCACCGGCGGCCACGATCTTCAGGCCAGCCCGGGCCAGGTCGCGCGGGCTGGTGACCCCAGCCGGATTGTCGGCAGGCACGACAATCACCAGGGTGTTGCGCGCGAAATCGACGGCCTCGCCATCGGCGAATCCACCGTCGACCAGCAGGTTCGAGTTCCTCTGGTCCGCGGACAGGAACACGTCCGCCGGAGCCCCTTGCTCGATCTGCGTCCGGAGCGTGGCGGAAGAGTCCGTCCCAATCACCATCGATGTGCCCGGAGCCACCCGTTCATAAGTGCCACCCGCAACGCCCAGGGCGTCCCGCAAGGACGCGGCTGCATAGACGGTGAGGCGAAGCTCCGCACCCTGCGTGGCATGGCCGGCGACGGCGACGGCGAGCGCCAGCCCTGCGACGAGCGCCAGCCCGGCCGCGGACCCGGGCCCTCGCCTCAACGCTTCGACTCTCGCGATGACGGGACCTCGACGATGACACTCGTGGCTTTCACCACGCCGATCGCCTCGTCGCCGACCCGCAGGCCCAGCTCGTCCACGGCCTCCGCGGTCATGAGACTTACCACGCGGTGTGGGCCCGCGACGATTTCGACGACGGCCGCGACACCATCACGCTCGATCCGGGTGACGACTCCGGGGAACCGGTTCCGTGCCGAGCCCGCCACGATCGGGCGCGCTGCGCCAGCGCGTCGGCGTTCCGAAAGCAGGCGCGTCACCTCGTCCATCGGCACGAGCCGCTGGCCCCCGCTCGAACGCTCAACGCGAAGACGTCCGTCGGTTTCCCAGCGGCGGACGGTTTCGACCGTCACACCGAGCATTTCGGCCGCCAGCCCTACCCGGATCCGGCCACTCGCCGCGCCGCCGCCTGATTTCATCATCTCTCTGTCCAGCTGCACGAAAGGATCGAGATACAGGTGTATTGTGCCAATATACCGCGCTATAGACGGACAACCATACCGTGCCCGCTGGCGGGGAGAACACGGAAGACTTGCCCGGCCTGACGCACACTCCACCGTCTATGACGCTACCGAGATCCCCCTTGAGGGACGTGTCGTCGTCAGGCGCCCTTCACTGCCACTAACTGAAGTTCCCTGGTCCAAGTGAGACACCGCTCGTGGTCCGGGCTGAGATCACTCGCCCGGCCCAGGCCGCGAGCCATCGGGGAGTCGACCTACCCGGTACTCACCGTACCGCTTTACCCACGAGTGAACGTGATCCCCTGGCAGATTCGACACGTTGTGTCGATTTCTGGCAGGACCACGAGACGTTCATCCGCAATTCGGTACTGTCAGGACCCGAGGGCGGGGGATAGCGCGTGATGGCGGGGGATGGGCGCGTGATGGCGGGGGATGGCGCGTGATGGCAGGGGATGGCGCGTGATGGCGGCGCGGGTGCCGCCTGACCAGTCCCAACTTCACCGGGGAACATCACTCAGCTAAGCGTGAGCGCCCTCGACTTCCCGCCGAATCTGCAGAATCTCGCATCCGTCCGCGAGGGATCTGTCGG
>JANPDO010000246.1:0-40252 GCA_031431535.1 Chloroflexota bacterium | reverse complement strand
GGGGATGGCGCGTGATGGGCGGGGGATGGCGCGTGATGGGCGGGGGATGGCGCGTGATGGGCGGGGGATGGCGCGTGATGGCGGCGCGGGTGACGCCTGACCAGTCCCAACTTCACCGGGGACCATCACCAACGGCGTCGTCTGGCATCACGGCCGGCCCCATACCTCACTGGACGCACAGGTCCGGATGACGGCCCTTGTCAACAACGTCCGTGGGAATTACGCCTGGGCCATCGATCGACCGGGTCGGTCAGCCCAGGGCGTCGATCGATTCGGGCTTGGCGACCGCCAGGTCCGCTACCTCAGGCGCGGGCCGGTTCCCTCACGCGCTTCGGGAAGCCGAAGCCAGCTCGTACGTTCTTCGCCCGCTTTGGGGTGCCCAGAACCCGGTCAGCCAGGATGTCGAAATCGGCGGTGATCTTCTCGCGGGGGAACATCTCGACCACCGTCCGGCCCTCGTTGGCTGCACGCACGAAGAGCAGTCCAGCGGAGCGGATCTGGGCGAAAGCGGACATCCCGACGGTACGCTCCATGTCGGCAACCGAAACGCCGCTGTTGGCGCGATTGACGACCATCGCCAGGCGGTCACGACAGCCGAGCGAGTCGGCGACCTCCACGAGCTGAACTGCGGCACGGAGTGCCGGGACGTCGGGCGTGACCGGCACGAGGATCCGATCGGCCTCGTCGAAGATCGCCTGGTTGAGGGCGCTGTACGACGGGTGCATGTCGACGACGATGACGTCGAACGAGCCCCGGGCGGCTGAGATGGCGGCGGCCACCCGAGACGGATCGAGGATTTCCGCGTGCACCGGTGAATCGGTGAGGGCAACCACCTTCAGTCCGGTGCCATGGGCCGAGGCCACCTCGGCGAGGCTCTCCGACGGGCCGCCTTCGGTCTCGTCGCGCCAGCTGTCGGCCACAGTACGATGGGCTTCCCCTGCGAACGACGTGGTGACATGACCGGATATGGTGTTTGCGTCGATGAGCAGAACGGACCTGCCCTTGCGGGACTGAAGCGTTGACGCCAGGTTGATCGCGACGATCGTCTTGCCGACCCCGCCCTTTGCGTTGAACACCGCCACCAGCACGGCGCGGCGGCTTGACGTGTCCCACGGGCTCGGCCCGGCCTGCAACATCGCACCGCTCCCGTCATCGACGGTCTCGCGCCGGATGCACATCGCCTCGACCCGCCAGCGGATCGAATCGGGCGAGTAGGGGCGCGAGAAGTATTCGTTACCAGAGTCGCCGTCACCGAGGAGGGCGTCGCGCTCGAATGCCGTGGCAGAGACGACGGTCAAGGCCGGAACCGACCGACCGGTCTCGCTCAGCGAACGACGGTAGGCCTCCGTGTCATGTTCGTCGATATCTCCGTCCAGGATGGCCAGGGCGATGTCGCGCCGGCTATCCAGGACGGCCTCCATCTGGGCCGGGCTCTCAACCGTGATGACCTCGAAGCCGGCCAGGGCCAACTCGGCAAAGACAAGATCGGACTCCGTGTCGGGAAGCGCAACGATGATGCCGGGTCGGGCCACTGAGGACTCCTTGGGGTTCGAGTACGGGCCGATGCGTCAGTCGTTGGGGTGGCGATCGAGCGCCGTGACAATGATGGCCTCGTCGCTCTCCTCGGAGAGCTGGATGTCGAAGTTGGCCATGGCCTGGATCGACGCTGCGAGCGACGACCCGAGACGGTGACCAACAGTGAAGGCGAAGGCGCCATTGCGCCCGGAGGCGACCGCGATTGCCGAGACGCCCGGCAGCCGACCGAGGCTGCGCTTGAAGTTCGCGATATTGGCGACGCTCTCCAGTCCCGATACGACCACCCGGGTGGAGCTTAGTTCGTAGGCGGGCGCATCCTCGACTGCCAGGGCAGGACCTTCGAAGGACGCAGATGCAGGCTGTTCGGCCTCGTCCGCCGCGCGTTCGTCCTCGCTCTCGGACACGCCGATGAAGGACGTTGCCTCTGCCTCGGCCGCGGCGAAGTCGATCCCCGTTGAGACCTCCTGATCCGGCGGCGCCGCGAGCAGCCTCGACAGGCGCTCGGACGTTGGCTCGCTCGAGGCGTCGATCGAGGCGGCCATATCGGCCAGGCTCGGAGGATCGGGCATGGTCCCAGCCATCTTCGCGATCCCGGTCGGATCCTCTTCAGCGTTGAGGCGCTCGAAAAAGACAGCCAACTCGGCCTCATACGCGGCGACAACGGCCGCAACCCGGCCGATCCGGGCATCGATCATCGCGGCGTGTTCTTCCATCTCGCCGTCGAGCCCCGCCTTTCGGGCCGCGATCCGTGCCTCTGTCGCCTCACGGACGCGGGCGATCTCGGTCTTTGACCAATCGCGGATGGCCACGACATCGTCATCGGCTTCGCGGCGCAGGTCCGCGGCCTCGGCGGTCGCACGGGCCTGGGCTTCCTCGACAACGCGCTTGGCCTCCACCTGGAGGCTGGCCATCGAATCGGATCGGGCGCTCTGGATCGCTGCCTGCATCGCTCGACTCAACTCGGCCATGAACTCGGTCGCGCGGCGGGCCGGCGGGCCGCCTGCTCCCTCCGAGTCGATGGATGGTCCGGGCGTCGCGGCGGTCTCGATGGTCATGGCGGTCTCGATGATCTCGATCATGGCGGGTTCCAGGGCCTCCTGGGCCACCGGGCCCTCGCCCATCGCGGGTTGATTCTCGGGCTCATCCGAGCCGGTCGCCCACGGGAGCCGGAAGCCTGCTCGTGCTTCAGTTGCCATCGGGTGAAAACCTCTGTTGGGGGATGGTCGGACAGTTCGGTCCGAACTCCAGGACTGTGGTGACATCGTGTCAGCAGCGGTGGGTTCGGTGCAGTTGACTAGAGGTACCAACGCTGCTGGCCGGTGGTACCGGCTGGCCGGAGGACTGCCCGGGAGCCGCGTTCCGATGAGGACGGCTACCATGACGCGGTGGAGACGCTGCGGAACGGATTCGACGGACGACCAGGCCTGACCGACACGCTCGGTCGGGCGATGCGCGACCTTCGCATCTCGGTCACGGACCGCTGCAACTTCCGCTGTACGTACTGCATGCCGAAGGAGATCTACGGGTCCGACTACGAGTTCCTGCCACGTTCCCAGGTCCTGACGTTCGAGGAGATGACACGGCTCGCCCGGGTCTTCGTCGGGCTCGGGGTGGAGAAGCTGCGGATCACCGGCGGCGAGCCGCTCGTCCGGCAGAACCTGCCCGACTTCGTCGCGATGCTGGCCGCTATTCGACGGCCGGACGGTCAAGACGTTGATCTGACGCTGACCACGAATGGCTCGGCGCTGCGCTCCATGGCGCAGCCGCTGGCCGACGCTGGATTGCAGCGCGTGACGGTGAGCCTGGACTCGCTTGACGACGAGGTGTTCGGGGCGATGAACGGGATCGATTTCCCGGTCGCGCGGGTGCTCGATGGCATCGCGGCGGCCGTGGAGGCCGGCCTCGCCCCGATCAAGGTGAACATGGTGGTCCGCCGCGGCATCAACGAGTCGAGCATCGTTCCGATGGCAACCTGGGCTCGCGAGGCGGGGGTCATTCTGCGCTTCATCGAGTACATGGACGTCGGCCATTCGAACGGCTGGCGGCTCGACGAGGTCGTGCCGGCGGCCGAGCTCATCGAGACGATCGGTCGGGTCTGGGCGATCGAGCCCGCCGGCTCGACCTATCGCGGTGAGGTCGCCAACCGTTGGCGATACGTTGATGGCGGCGGTGAGTTCGGGGCCATCTCGTCGGTGACCATGCCGTTCTGTCGCGACTGCACTCGCGCCCGGCTCTCTGCCGAGGGCAGGCTCTATACCTGTCTCTTCGCGGTCGACGGACACGATGCCCGGGCAGTGTTGCGATCCAACGCTTCTGACCACGAGCTGGAAGCGTTCGTGGGGGGGATCTGGATGCGGCGCGACGATCGCTATTCCGAGATGCGTTCGGCTGCGACGACGACCCTCCCCAGGATCGAGATGTTTGCGATGGGCGGCTGATGGGGGGCGCTATCACCAGCCATCCCCGGGGGTCGACAACTCGTCCGCGTCGAGCGATTTCGCTACCCCTGATGGGCGCCCATCTCATCGGAGTTTCACGCCCGCCATGACGGTTCGCGTCGACCCATCGCAGCCGATTCGCCCGGGCGACCAGCCGGCTCGACTTGCTGCGCTATTGGCGGTGGTCCGCGCCCGAACAAGCCTTGTCCCCGAAGTCGGGATTGTGCTGGGGTCGGGGCTCGGAGGGCTCGCCGACGACCTCGCCGACGCGGTCGCTACTCCGTTTGCCGAATTGCCGGGCTGGCCGGCAGCAACCGCGCCTGGGCATGCCGGTCGATTGCTGCTGGGGACGCTGGGTGGCCGATCGGTGGTCATGCTCCAGGGCCGATTTCACCTGTACGAGGGCAATCACCCGGGGCTCGTGGTGCAGCCAGTCCTGCTCTTCGGCGCCCTTGGCGCGCGGATCGTCGTCCTGACCAACGCGGCCGGGGGCCTCGACCCGTCCTTTGGTCCGGGCACCCTGATGGTCATGCGTGACCACCTGAACCTGACCGGGCACAACCCGCTCACCGGGCCGAATGCGGACGAGCTTGGGCCACGGTTCCCGGATATGACCGACGCCTGGAGCCCGCGCCTGCGCAAACGGCTATACGCGGCGGGGGTCTCGGAGCAGGTGGCCCTGACCGAAGGGGTCTATGTCGGCCTCACGGGGCCGAACTACGAGACGCCCGCCGAGGTTCGATCCCTGGCCGGGCTCGGCGGGCACGCCGTCGGGATGTCGACCGTCCTTGAGTGCATTGCCGCGCGCTGGATCGGGCTGGAAGTGTGCGGGGTCTCCCTGGTGACGAATGCCGGGGCTGGGTACAGCGGCGAGCCGCTCAGCCACGAGGAGGTCATGGCCGCAGGTCTGGAGGCGGGGCCGCGCCTGGCCCGGGTGCTTCGACGATTCCTCGCTGATCTGGGCGACGGCTGACCCGCTCGACCTACGCGAGCGGCAGGTTGCGCCCTGCGGCCCGAGCCGCCGAAGCCTTCTCCGCCCAGGCGTTCAGGACCTGATCCTTGTGGGGCCGGATTGGGCAGTGGCCGTCGCGGTTGTTGAATTCATCGCAGTAGCCCAGGGGCACGCACTTGGGGGCGAGAAACGACCCAAGGAACGGCGAGACGCTGAAGATTTCGTGGCGGATCTGCTGGAACAGCCGACGGATTTCCCACTGGGCCATCGTGCATAGCCGCAGTCCCGACATGTGGATGAGCGCCCGCAGATTCGTGGTCATGACCAGGTTCGTCCGGGTGGCATTGGGGAAGACGAACCGGGCGTCCTCGCCGGGGATCCCCGCCCCGAGCATGTCGCCGTACAGGCCCAGGGCCCCATCGACCTGCTCCTCGTAGCGGGCGCGGAGTCCTTCGTCGCCCTCCGCGATGGAGTGGGGGAGCATCGTGGCGGCGCCCTTGAACTTGACGTATCGCTGGCTCTGCTGGTCGAATGCGACGCCGGCACGATGGCGGACGAGCTGGTGCGACAGGGTCCGCGAGACGCCGCTGATGGCGAACGTGAAGACGACATGCTCGATGGTCGAGCCATGTCCGGATTCGACCACGGAGCCGATGAGTTTCTGCATCTTGAGCGTGTCGAAGTCTCCGGCCAGTGATCGGCGGAAGATCTCATCGGGATCCTGCTCGGAATAGCAGGTTCGGCACGCGGTATAGATCAGCGGCACATAGTAGCGATCGACGATCTCGCGGTTGGGGAAGAGCAGCGTTGCGCGGAGGCCGAGTTCGCGCCGACCGGGGTTCTTCGGGATCGCCGACTTGTGGCGCGCCGGCTCCGGGGCGGCAGGCTGGGCGGGCATCGCTGGCTGGTCGGTCATCGCAGGGCGCCAGTCTAGTGCAGCGGTCAGCTCCAGGCGCGGCCGGCGCCGGCGACGCGCCCCGGAGCGTCAGCCGGCGTCGCCCAGGACCGCCGCCAGATCGTCCAGGTAGCCGCTCCAGTAGCCCTCGTGGTCGTCGCGCGCCGCATCGTCGACACCGGCTTCGGCCCAACCATCGTGGACCAGGGTGACGCGGGCTCCGCCATTGGGCAACGGTTCGACGGACCAGGTGACCAGCGTTTCCTGCTGTGGTTCGACGTCCGCCCAGACCCAGGTGTAGGCGAACCGCCGCCCGGGCTCCACGAGACGGACGACCCCCTCTATCACGCTGCCGTCGCCGAAATCGAGGCGATACGCGTCGCCGACCTGGCCGAGAGGCCTGGCCACGGTGAACCACTCCGCGATCCGCTCCGGCTCGGTCAGCGCCGCCCAGGCGTCGGCAGGCGTGGCGGGTGTCTCGATCGCAAGCACGATGGGCGGAAGCGCCACGGTCATGGCTGAGTCTCCGTGCGGGCCGCGGGCGGGACCCCGCCCTCGACGCCCAGAGCATACGCCACGAGCTCATCGAGGCTCATCGCGGCGCCCTGTGCGGCCAGGGCTTCGAGCTCACCCGGATCGATCGCTTCCCTGGCGCTCGGAAGGCCGAACCATTCGAACGTACGGTCCACGTAGCCTCCGATGGCCATGCCCGTCGCCTTCGTGAGATGACGTGCCGCGCCCCACAGGCGCCCGGCCCGGAGAAGATCGTCATCGAGCAGCGCCACGAGCGACAGGTCATCGATCGTGAGCGCGACGCCCGCGACGTCCCCCGCTTCGTGGAAGTGGCGAAGGGCATGTCGCGCCTGTCCACGAGCCTCGTCGGCATGGCGCTGCCCGGTGGCCGCGAGCGCGATCATGTGGAGCGACCACGCCTCCATCGTCCGATCGCCGGCCGCACGATGGAGATCGAGCGAGCGCCGGAACCAGCCCTCCGCCGTCGCCGCGTCCGCCGTGAAGTAGTGGAAGCTGCCAAGGCCCCACACGCCATTTCCTTCGCCCCCCTTGTCGCCGATCTCGCGGTAGATGTCGACGGCTTCGCGCAACAGGACCACCGCCGAATCGAGGGTCTCGGGCCCGGCGTTCCCGTCCATCACCACGATCATGTCGGCGTAGGCGCGGTTGTACAGGGCATTCGCGATCTGCGATCGATCTCCAAGTTCGCGCCAGATGGCCAGGGCCTCGTCGTACCAGCGGACAGCAGCCGGGCGATCCGATTGCCAGTAGGCAACCCCGCCGAATGCTTCGCCAAACCGCGCCCGGTCGACCGGTTCGAGCTCGGCGGCCCGCGACGCCACTGCGTCGAGAAGCGTGCGTGCCTGGTTGAGATAGCCGCGCCGCTGCCAGAATCGCCACAGCGCGTACGCCAGCCGGGCTGCCAGGGTTGGGTCATGCTGAGTTGCCCACTCCAGCGCGGCAACCAGGTTGGCGTGACCACCTTCCAGCCGATCCAGCCACGCCCGCTGGTCCGCCCCAGAGAGCTCCGGCGCGGCCTCCTGGGCAACGGCAAGGAACGCAGTCGCATGGCGGCGCCGGAGCTCCTCGACCTCGCCGCTGGTCGTGAGCATCTCCGCGGCGTACTCGCGGATCGTCTCGAGCAATGCAAAGCGTGGTTGGTCACGCTCGTCATCGAGTTTGACCAGGCTGTGATCGACCAGCTGGCCAAGACGATCGACGACGTCACCCGCGATCTCGTCCGCTGGTCCGCAAACAGCTTCGGCCATCTCCAGTTGGAACCCGCCACGGAACACCGACAGGCGATTCAGCAGCCGCCTCGCCCCCTCGTCGAGCAGGTCGTAGCTCCAGGCGATCGCGCCGCGCAACGTCTGCTGCCGCTCCGGCAGGTCTCGAGAGCCGGCGGTGAGCAAGGCCAGGTGCTGCCCGAGGCGGGCCAGGATCTGCTCCGGTGACAGGAGCTTGATGCGGGCCGCCGCGAGCTCGATGGCCAGCGGCATGCCGTGGAGCTGCGCGCAGATCCCGGCGACCGCGGGCGCATTCGCGTTGGTCACGGTGAAACCGGGTTTGACCGACAGCGCCCGGGCGATGAACAGGCGGACGGCCTCGTACTGGTTGAGAGCGTCCGGGTCCAGGGTGCGGAGGCCAAGGGGCAGATTCAGGCGCTCCACCTCCGACAGATGCGACATGTCCGGGGGTGCGGGCAGCCCGGGGACCGGGTACTCCTGTTCGCCAGACACCCGCAGGGCGGCCCGGCTGGTCACCAGGACGGTCAGGTTGCCGCAGCGCCGCAGCAGTTCCGCGACGACGGGCGCGCCCGCTACGACCTGTTCGAAGTTGTCGAGGAGGAGTAACACCGTCCCGGTTCCGACGGCGTCGGCCAGGATATCGAGCGGCGGTCGGGTGGAATTGTCCGAGGCGCCAAGGACTCGGGCGATCGTTGGGGCGACCAGCGCTGGATCGCGGACCGGTTCCAGGGCCACGAACCAGACGCCGTCCCCGAATCGGTCTGCGGCAGCGGCGGAAACCTGGAGGGAGAGTCGCGTCTTGCCCGTCCCGCCCGGCCCGGTCATTGTCAGCAGCCGGGTTCGCGTTAGCAGGTCGAGCGCCTCAGCGAGCTCGCGCTCGCGCCCAACGAACGTGGTCAGCTGAGTGGGCAGATTGTTCGGGCGGGCGTCAAGCGACCGCACGGCCGGGAATTCCTCCGGCAGATCGTCAGCACTGAGCTGGACGAGGCGCTCCGGTCCGGCCAGATCACGCAGCCGGTGCTCGCCGAGGTCGCGCAGGTGGAGGTCGTCGGGCAGTGCGGTGCCGACAAGCGCACGGGTAGCATCGGAGAGGAGGATCTGACCCCCGTGGGCAACGGCCGCGATCCGTGCGGTTCGGTTGATGTCCAGCCCGACCAGGCTCCCGCCGGCCGTCCCGGCCTCGCCCGAATGGAGGCCCATGCGGACACGGATGGTGGCATCCGGGGGCCATGGTTCGCCCGCCAGCCCGCGTTGGGCTTTGACGGCCGCGGCCACCGCGTCGCGGGCGCTGCCGAAGACGACGAAGAACGAATCGCCCTCGGTGCCCTGCTCGATCCCGCCGTGGGCCGCAAACGCCGCTCGAAGGATCTCGCGATGCCGTTCGCGCAGCTGACCGTAACGTTCCGTGCCGATCGCCTGCTCCAGGCGTGTCGAGCCCTCGATGTCGCTGAACAGGAAGGTGCTGGTTCCGCTCGACGCAACCGGACTCGCGGTCATGACGGTGGTGCTCCGGCCTTCAGTGATGGCGCTCTTCAGTCAACTGGCGCAGCCGGCCGGCCAGCTCTCGAAGGATGGCGAGGGCCACGCTCGGCTGGTCGCGCACCACCGCTTCGAAATCCCAACTGGCGAGGGCGAGACAGGTCGTCGGTTCGGTGCTCACGACCTGGGCGTTGCGCGGCTTGCCATCCAGCACGGACAGCTCCCCGAAGAAGTCGCCGGGTCCCAGCTCGGCGAGCGTCGCGCCGTCCCGGATCACCCGTACCGAACCGGCGGCGATGATAAAGAAGCCGGTGCCGATCTCACCCTGGCGGGCGATCACCCGCTGGGCCATCACGTCGAGCTCGGAGATTCGATCGGCAATTCGCGCCAGTCCGTCGCCGTCTACTCCGGCGAACAGGCGCGTTGCGGCGAGGAGTTCGATCGTCTGTTCGCGGCTGAGGGCCACGCGTCCTCCCATCATGATTTTGCACGGCCATGCTGCGCTGCGGGACACGCAGCCGTCAACCGAACGGCTTTCGCGGTGCGGCTGTCTCTGGCACCATGCGCCCAATGGCTGGTCGAGCGGAGCTGGTGGATGCGATCGCGGGCTTCAGCCTGTTCGCCGATCTGACCGATCCGCAGCTCACCGGGGTCGTCCACATGTTCGAGGAATCGGTCTTCGCGGAGGGCGAACGAGTCCTGCGCCAGGGGCTGACGGGGTCCGGGTTCCATGTCATCCTGGATGGTGAGGCGGCGGTCGTGATCGACGGGACCGAGCGGGCGCGGCTGGCCCGCGGCGACTATTTCGGAGAGATTTCGATCATTCTCGGCGAGTCGCCGATCGCCGACGTCGTGGCGCTCCGGGCGCTGCGCTGCCTCGTGCTTGCCGGGCCACGGGTCGAGGGTTTCCTGGTGGACCACCCAAGGGTCATGTACCGGATGCTCCAGGTCCAGGCCCGGCGGTTGCGGGCGGCGAACCGATGGCGGAGCTGATCGCGCCATTCCCGCCGGGTGACTACCCGGTCGTCGTCATCGGAAGTGGCCCCGGCGCCATCCAGGTCTCGTACTCCCTGCGGCGCCTGGGCGTGGCGCACGCGGTGATTTCCTCCGATCCCTCGCCGGGCGGCATGTTCCGCCGCTGGCCGTTCCTCCAGCGACTGCTGTCGTGGACCAAGCCGCATGCCCCGGTCGCGCGCGGGACCCGCACCTACGAACGGTACGACTGGAACAGCCTGTTGGGCGAGGAGCCCGAGACCCGCGCGCTGCAGCCTGGCCTGATGGATGGCACGTCGTACTTCCCGTCACGACCTGAAATGGAGGCGAATCTCGTCTCGTTCGTCGAACGTGCCGGGATCGCGATCCGCTACAACTGCCGCTGGACCGGGACGAGCCGGGAGTCGGGTCCGGCCGGCGATAGGTTTGCGGTCGAAACGACAGACGGGACCTATCGATGCGAGGCCCTTGTCGTCGCTGTCGGTGTCGCCGAGCCCTTCACGCCTCCCGGAAACGGGATGGAGCTGACGAAACACTACGCGGAGGTCCGTCCGATCGAGACCTACGCGGGTCGCCGCGTGTTCATCGTGGGCAAGCAGAATTCCGGGTTCGAGCTGGCGACCGGCCTGCTGCCATGGGCTCGACAGATCGTCCTCGCGTCGCCGTCGCAGGCGCGCATGTCCGTGGAAACGCGATCCCTGGTCGGCGTCCGCGCCCGCTACGCACAGCCCTTCGAGGACCACGTCCTGGGCGGCGGCGTCAACGTCCTCAACGCGGCGATCGACCGCATCGAGCGAGCGTCCGGTGCCGAGTTTGTCGTGCACCTGCGGCGGACCGACGGTGGCGCCGACATGGTCGTCGAAGCCGACGACGTGATCGCGGCGACCGGGTTCGTCACGCCGCTGGTGGACCTGCCGGCCCTCGGAGTCGCGACCGTTGGCGCGAGCCAACTGCCTGCCCAGACGCCGTGGTGGGAGAGCGTCACCGTTCCCGGCATCTTTTTCGCCGGCACCATTGGCCAGGGCTCGAAGGGATTGCGCAAGCACGGTCTTCCGGCGAACTCGGGGGCGGTCCATGGCGCCCGTTACAACGCCCGGGTCCTGGCCGGACACCTCGCGCACACGCTCTTCGGGATCGAACCTGACCGCCCGACGATGGCGCTCGAAGCGGTGCCTGGCTTCCTGGCGGCCGACCTCGCCGAGTCGCCCGAACTCTTTCACCAGCGCGGCTATCTTGCGCGCCTGCTTACCGCCGACGGTTCCGGCGGATTGCGCAATGACGGCATCGCCCCGCTGGCCCACGTGCTGGATGCCGGTGGAGCCGACGCGATCATCACGACCCTCGAGGCGGACGGCAGCGGGGCGATCTATCCCGTGATCTACAGTCGGCTGGGAGGCCAGGTCGTCGAGCGTGCCATCGACCCCGATCCGCTGCTGCGGTATGACACGACGGACACCCGCCTCGCGATCGCCGACCTGGCCAGCCGGGTCGCCGCCGGGTAGGGCTCAAACGAGTCGGCGCGGGATCGACTCATGCCATCGGCGGTGGAAGAATGGCTCGCCATTGAGGTCGACCTCCAGTTCGACGACCAATTCAAACGTGGCGGCATTGCTCGTTTGCAGTGAGCGTGCGCGGATCTCGGTTTCGAACGCGTGCTCATGCCAGCGATAGATGACATCGGCCTTGAGCGAGGCGCTAGCCGGGTCACGATCACTGGCCGTCAGCGTCAGGGTCTCGGCCGAGTAGAGTCGACGGCCGTCGTCGAGCAGGTCCTCACCGCCGTCGTGGATGGTGACGGTGACGGTGTCCTCGATGACGTCCTGGGCAATGAGCCAGACCGGCCGGTCGGCGCTGCCCTCCCCGCCAACCTCAGGCGCCTCCGGTGGCGTGGTCTTGAACGCCGGCACCGGCAGGTCAGCGGACCCACCGGCTGGTGGCACGACCGGCAGGATGAGTCGGGACGGGCAAGCGGGCCCGCGGTGCAGCTCGAAGGTGGCGGGGAACGGCGATGGCCAGATGACCGGCCAGGCAGCCGACGCAACCGAGACCCGGATCCGATGGCCCGGAAGGAATCGATATCCCGCCGCACGCAGGGCGACGCGCACCTCTTCCACGGCACCGGGCACGAGGGGCTCAGGTGTGGAATGGGACCGCCGATGGGTCAGGTTGAGGATCCCGGCCGAGACCTGCGCCGAGGAGCCATCCGGCGCCACGTCGGCGAGACGGACAACCGCCGTGGCCACCGGCGCCGAAACCGCCAGGAAGAGCACGACCTCCGGGACGCCCAGCACCTCCAGCGCCGACTCGAGCGGATCCGAGGTATAGGTCGGGCCGAGACTCTCGTCCGGGCGCAAGTCGCGGGCCAGGCCGTTGGGCGGCCCGCCGGCCCCCCAGGACAGGGCGGCACGGGTCCCGATCGTCGGGCGGTGGGGGTATCGATCGACGCCGGCGGGCTCCGGCTTTGTTGCGCCGTCCACCCCGCCGAACGCCGTGCCCTCGGCCCCACCGCCCGCCGCCCCATCCGCCCAACCGTCCTCGACGAGCCGTCCGATCAGCGGCAGCGATCCGCCGGCAAACGACCACGCCAGCGACCTGGCCGAGGGATGGGGATACGCGGCGGCCGCGCGCCAACGCCCCGGGAGGCTAGCCGGGAACGCCTCAGGCTCGGCATACTCGTGCTCGAACCAGACGATCGGCGGCTCCGCATCCGCACCGATCGGCAGTCCCTTGAGCCATCGATCGAAGAAGCGGACCATCTCGTGCAGCTCGTCCACGTTTGGTCCCGGAGTCGCCGACGCGGGTAGCCCATGCACCCAGTTGCCCACGATCGTCCGCGATGGCGCCGTGCAGGCGGCCTGCATCCGGAACGCCGCGTCCACGTAGGAATCCATCCAGCCGCCGAAGTTGAGGATCGCAGCCTCGATGGCATCGTATTCAGGCGCCACGGAGCCGAGACGCCAGTACGGCCCATCGTGCTGCTGGCGCAGCCATTCGAACAGCCACGGCGGCGTCGCCTCCAACCGGGCGAGCCAGTCCGCGCGCCACGTCTCGCCGCGGATCGCCGGATCCGGTGGCATCGCGTTCATCGCCACCTGGCTGACCGCGTACTGGCTGAGCTCGCTCGCGGTGACACAGCCCCCGATGTAGTGAACATCGGTCAGGTAGCGATCGTCCGTGGCCTGGATCGGGACGATGGCGCGCAGGTGCGGTGGCCGCAACTTGGCCACCTGGATCGCGGTGAACCCGCCGTAGCTGATCCCCCACATTCCGACCGCGCCGGTGCACCACGATTGGCCCGCCAGCCACTCGACGGCGTCGTACCCGTCCAACGTCTCAGCCTCGGTGTATTCGTCCAGCGCGACTCCACCAGATGATCCAGTCCCGCGCACGTCCACCCGGCACAGCACGTAGCCGCGTCGCGCGAGATAGGTGCCCCGGGCGACGTCCGCGTTACGACGCCAGCTGTCCTTGCCGTACGGGATCATCTCGAGAACGGCCGGGAAGCGGACCTCGGGCGCAGGGTCTTCCTCGGCGGGGAGGGGGATCGGCAGCCACAGGTTGGCCGAGAGTTCGATACCGTTGCGCGCCTGGATCGCCACGCCCCAACGTGTCTCGACCTCGTGGC
Organism: Chloroflexota bacterium; assembly: GCA_031431535.1. Lineage (GTDB taxonomy): Bacteria > Chloroflexota > Limnocylindria > Limnocylindrales > CSP1-4 > SPCO01. The sequence goes on along the minus strand of JANPDO010000246.1, from coordinate 26,574 downwards.
GGGGCGCACTTGCGGGCCGGCCGTGGGCGGGGTCCGCATCGAATGACAGATCAATCGCAGGCATGCACCCGCGAGTCTATCCGCCGTCGTCGAGGTACCGACGCCGCCGACCACGTCGTGCGACGATGCCGCCATGGAGGACCGCCCTGTCAGGTCAGGCCCGTGGACTCGCCACAGCCGGCGGGTCGCCTATGACAATGCCTGGATCACCATCTGGCACGACGATGTGACGCGCCCGGACGGCGCTCCCGGAATCTACGGCGTGGTCCATTACGCCAACCTGGCCGTGGGTGTCGTGGCCCTCGACGAGATGGATCAGGTCCTGCTCGTTGGGCAGCACCGTTATGCGCTGGACGCATACTCCTGGGAGATTCCCGAGGGCGGCGTGCCGGCCGGCGAGTCGGCCCTCGACGGGGCGCGGCGCGAACTCCGCGAGGAGACGGGGTGGGAAGCCGCGACATGGCAGGAGCTCGCCCGCTGCCACCTCTCCAACTCGGTCTCGGACGAGCTCGCGGTGCTCTACCTGGCCTCCGGCCTGACCGCCGGTCCCGCGACGCCCGAGGGCACCGAGGCGCTGGCGATCCGCTGGCTGCCCTTCGAGGAGGCCCTGGCCATGACCATCGACGGCCGGATCACCGACGCGATGACCGTGATCGCGCTCCAGCGGCTCGGGCTCCTGCGGCCGACGGGTCGCGCCGCCGGTCAGTAGGTCTCGATGCGTACCGGCATCTGCGAGAAGTCCTTGACGTTGCGGGTCAGCACCGCAGCTCCCTGATCAAAGGCAGTCGCGCCGATGAGCGCGTCCTCGATGCTGAGTGTTCGCCCGGCAAGGCGGGCCGCTGCTCGCCAGATACCCGCAAGTCGGGACGTCGTTGGCCCGGGATCCACGTATTCGAGATACCGCAGAAACGCATCGAGGTCGTCATCATGCGATGAACGAGCACCACTCCAGGATTCCGAGACGACGACACTCGTAATCAATGGCTCATCGCCAGCTTCGTAGATCGATCGCAGCCGCGACAGCGCTTCCGGCTGCTGGCGCAAGTAGTCGATCACAAATGTCGTATCCAGCATGAGCTTCATTGAGGGTCTTCCCAAGGGTCGGTGCCCTCCGCCCGGCCAGCGCGCACCCATTCGACGACCGATTCATCGGTCGGGAACAGCGGGTGGTCTTTCCAGGCACCAGCGGCCGCCTGGGCCGCAACCCACCAGCGATCGCGACGCAGGCGCTGTTCGACGGCCTCAGCCACGTACCGGCTCCGCCCGCGCGGCCCGGCGACCTCGTCAATACCGGCCACCAGATCCTCTGGCAGGAGCAGGTTCGTGCGCACATTCATGGGCTGACGATAGCACACAACTGTGCGCCGTCACGTCGGCGCAGACTCGTTTGGCGCTGGCGGCGCGCTCTGCGGTTCGGGCTTGCGCAGGGATCACCACGTGTGCCACCGTACCGCCAGCCAGCGGGAGCGGGGCAGCAGCCCGGGAGAGACGGCCCCGCCAGAGGAGGATGTTTCGTTGCGATCCACCCTGCGCGTTCGAATGGCCCGAATCCTCGCCGCCGGCGCCCTGATCGCCGCCCTGCTCCTGCCGGCAGCGGTCCCGGTCGCCGCCGTGGACCCGGTCGTCCTGAAAGTCGGCACTGTCCAGGACCTCGACGCGATGAACCCATACCTGACGGAGTACTACATCGGCTGGGAGGTGTTCGGACTCAACTACGACCTGCTCGTAGGTTTCGGCCAGGATTCCGAGCCGGCGCCCGGCTTCGCTGCGTCCTGGACCCAGGACGGAACGACCTGGACATTCAAGATCAACCCCGATCTGACATGGTCGGACGGCCGGCCCGCGACTTCGGAGGACGCTCGCTGGACGATTCAGACCCTCCTGGACGGGCAGGCCAGCGATGGCTACGTCGGGGCGGGCTATCTTGACGTCTACTTGACGTACGCCGTTGTCACGTCGGTCTCGGCGCCGGACCCGCAAACGCTCGTCCTAGAGACCACGACACCCAACCGTCAGATCCTGACGTCCTACCTGCCCATCCTCCCCAAGCACATCTGGGAGACGCGGGAGATCGGTACGGACCCGAATGAGGCGCCTGTCGTCGGGACCGGCGCCTACCAGGCGGTCGAATGGAAGGCCGGCGAGTATGTCCGAATGGTACGGAACCCCAACTACTGGGGACCGAAGGGCGCGCAGGACGAGGTCTATTTCCAGTTCTTCAATGACGAGGGCGCGATGACCGAGGCGCTCAAGGCCGGCGACATCGACTACGCCCGGAACGTGACCGCAGACCAGTTCGACTCGCTCAAGGGCCTGCCGAACATCGTTACGGTCGAATCGTCCCTGGCGGCCGAGGCCAACGCCTTTACCCAGATCAACTTCAACACCTACAGCAAGCCGATCAAGGACGGTGGCGCCTCGACCAAGGCGCTCCAGGATCCCGCCTTCCGTGACGCCCTGGGCTACGCCATTGACAAGCCGGCGCTGATCGACAAGGTCCTTGGCGGTCACGGGCTCGTGGGCAGCACGATCATCCCGCCGGCCATGGCCGGCGGGCTCTGGCACCTCGAGCCGAACAACCTGCGGACGTTCGACATCGAGCTCGCCAAGCAGAAACTCGATGCTGCGGGCTACAAGCTGGACTCGAACGGCAGGCGCCTCGACAAGGAGGACAAGCCGATCAACCTGAAGATGGTTGTCCCGAGCAGCTCGACGACCTACAGCACGAGTGCCGAGTTCATCACTGGCTGGTGGAAGGAACTCGGCATCGACATGACCACGCAGTCGCTGGATGGGGACACCGTCACGGCACTGGAGACGCCACCCGAGGGTGATCCGCCCGGCAAGGCGGACTTCGATGTCGTCATCTGGAACTGGGCTGGCGACGTCGACCCAAACTCGTTGCTCAACATCCTGACGACCAGCGCCATCGGCAGCAATAGCGACACGTTCTTCTCGAATGCCCGCTATGACGAACTCATGACCCTCCAGAGCAGCGAGACGGATCAGGCCACGCGGAAGGCCTATGTCGATGAGATGCAGCAGATCGTGTACGACCAGGCCCCGTACCACATCCTGTTCTACGACTCCGCCCTCCACGCGTACCGGACAGACAAGTTTGTTGGCTGGCCGCTCACCCCGATCGACGGGGGTTTGCCGTTCTTCGGCTACGGCGTTCCCAGCTACAACTACCTGACCGTACCTGAGCCGGTCGTCACCGCGGCCCCATCGAACGAAGTGCCGGTGTCGGCGGCACCGGGCGCGACGGAATCACCTGGCCCATCGGCTGCACCCGCGCCGGTTGAAAGCGGCTCCGATACGTCAGGCGGGAACGACAGCGGGCTGATGTTTGGGGGGGCCGCCCTGTTAATCGTCTTCGGCGCGGTCGCGGTCGTCGCCCTGCGTCGTGGGAGATCGGCGAAGGAAGAGGAGTGACGGGGGGCCGAGGCAGGCGGGCTCTCGGCCAGCCCTAGGGACCGCTACCGATGGGCACGCGATACCTCTCGCGCCGGATCTCGCTAGCGGTGCTGACAATCGCGGGAATCGTCGTGCTCAACTTCGTCCTCTTTCGGATGATGCCGGGCTCACCGGATCGGGTTTCCCACAATCCGAACGCATCGGTCGAGGCCAGGGCCGCCCTTCGGGAGCGCTGGGGTCTGGACAAGCCGCTTATCCCGGACCAGTTCGTGGCGTACGTCGCGGCTACAGTGCAGGGCGACTTCGGCGAATCCTTCAAGTTCAAGGGCAAGGAGGTGACGGACGTCATCGCCGCCCGGGTCTGGCCGACACTCATCCTGTTCGGCCTTGGTGAACTGATCGCGATCGTCGCCGGGTTGGTCCTCGGCGCGTACAGCGGCTGGAAACGCGGCAGTCCCGTCGACTACGGCGGCAATGGGATCTCGCTGATCCTGTACTCGATTCCCTACTTCCTGCTGGGCATGATCCTGCTCGTCATCTTCGCCACCACGCTGCGCTGGTTCCCGACGACCGGGATGTTCACCCTTGGCCAGACCTACGCGTCGTTCGCCGATCAGGTCCTCGACTTCCTGCACCACCTCATCCTGCCGTTGGCCTCGGTGAGCCTTGGGCTCATCGGCCAGTACTCGATCCTGATGCGCTCGTCCATCATCGAGACGCGCGCCGAGGACTACGTGACCACCGCCAAAGCGATGGGGATCTCGGATTCGCGGATCCTGCGGGGGCACGCCGTGCCCAACGCGCTGCTCCCGACGGTGTCGCTCATCGGGATCAACCTGGGCTACATCGTCGCCGGTGCCATCACCGTCGAGGTGGTGTTCAGCTGGCCGGGCCTGGGGACGCTCACGCAGGAGGCACTCGAGGCCCGTGACTACCCCTTGCTGCAAGGGGTCTTCCTGATGCTGGCGATCACGGTTGTGCTCGCGAATCTCGTGGCCGACATCGTCTATGGATGGCTCGACCCCCGGGTGCGGACATGAGCGCGCAACCCGTAACCGTCCGACCGCAAGGCCGGCATCCCGGGCGTTGGACCCTCCGCATCGCCTCGTGGTTCGACTTTGCACGACGCTTGCTGCGTCGACCGGAGGGCCTGCTCGGGCTGAGCATCATCGGCTTCTTCGCCGTCCTTGCTGTCGCGCCCTCGCTCTTCGTCGGCCCGCTGGAGTCGGTCACGACCTCGACAGGCGGTCGCCTTGAGCCGCCGTCTGCGGACCACCTGCTCGGAACCGACAACCTGGGTCGCGACGTGTTGAACCTGACGGTCCACGGAGCCCGGATCTCGATGCTGATCGGCTTCCTGGCGACCCTCGTCACCGTCGTCATCGGCGCCCTGCTCGGGATCGTGTCCGGCTTTGTCGGCGGCACCACCGACTCGGTCATCATGCGAGTGACGGACTTCTTCCTCGTCCTACCGACCTTTGTCCTCGCGTTGATCCTCGCGCCGATCGTGCTCGACGTCATCGGCAGCGGCGAGATCGCCGGCCTTCGGACGACGCTGTTCGTCATCGTCCTCGTCATCGGGCTCACCAGTTGGGCCGCGACCGCGAGGATCATCCGTTCGCAGACGTTGTCCGTGAAGGAGCGAGCATTCGTCGACCGCGCCAGGGTCATTGGGGCGGGGCGATGGCACACGATGCGCGTGCACATCCTGCCGAACGTCACCGGGCTTATCGTCGCCAATGCCGTGCTCGTGTTCGCGGGCGCCATCCTCACCGAGACCACGCTCTCGTTCATCGGTCTCGGCGATCCCTTCGCACCGTCGTGGGGTCAGATCCTCGGCACCTCGCAGGATGCCGGTGCACCCGGCCTCGGCGCCTGGTGGTGGTATGCGTCACCCGGCGTCTGCATTGTCCTGGTCGTGCTCGCGTTCACCCTGATCGGCGGCGCGCTGGACGACGTACTCAATCCGAAGGCGCGGAGCCGCCGATGACGACCGACGCAGCCTCGGCCGAATTCCCGCCCACGCCCAGCCGTCGAACCCTGCCGAAACAGGCCGACCCCGCCGCACCGCTGCTCGTCGTCGAGGGGCTGCAGACGTACTTCACCCTCGAGTCGGGGACCGTGCGGGCCGTCGACGGGGTGAGTTTCCGGCTCGATCACGGCGAGGCGCTCGGCATCGCCGGGGAGTCGGGGTGCGGCAAGACGACGACCGCCCTGTCGCTCGTCCGGATCCTGCCCCCCAATGCCCGGATCGTCGGTGGCAGCGTCAAGCTCATGGGCATCGACCTCGTCCCAAAGTCGGACAACGCCTTGCGGCGCTACCGCTGGCGCGAGATCTCGATCGTGTTCCAGGGGGCGATGAATGCGCTCAACCCGGTCCGGCGGGTGCGTGACCAGATCGCGGAACCCATCGAGGAACGCCTTGGTGCATCGTCGGTGGAAGCGCGTCAACGGGCCGGCGAACTCCTGGAGCTGGTCGGCATCCCGCGCGGCAGGGGGAATGCCTACCCGCACGAACTGTCCGGCGGGATGCGCCAACGGGCGATGATCGCCATGGCTCTCGCCTGCGATCCGGCGATCGTGATCGGCGACGAACCGACGACGGCGCTGGACGTCATGGTCCAGGCCCAGATCCTGAAACTGATCGAGGATCTCCGCCGCCAACTCGGGCTGTCGTTGATCCTGATCACCCACGACCTGTCGGTCATCGCCGAGACCTGCGACCGGGTGCTGATCATGTACGCCGGCCGCGTAGCCGAGGAGGGGCCCGTCGCGGAGGTCTTCCAACGGCCGCGCCACCCGTACACTCAGAAGCTGCTGGCGGCATTCCCGAATATCCATGCCGACCGGCGGACATTGGAAGTCATCCCGGGCCTGCCGCCGGACCTGCGCAACCCCCCGCCGGGCTGTCGGTTCGCCCCCCGCTGCGCCTTCGCCCTGGATGTCTGTTCGGTGGAGGTGCCCGCCGAGACGACCTACAACGGCGTACGTGTCGCCTGCCATTTGTACCTGCCTGACGGCGACGGAACGCCGATCACGACCGCGCCAGCGAATGCGTTCGGGGCCACGGTCTCCGGGGTCGCGTAATGGCCGAGGAAGTCCTCCGACTGGAGGGACTGAAGGTCCATTTCCCGATCCCGACCGGCCTCCTGGACGTGCTTCGACGACGCCCGCGTGGCGTCGTCCGAGCCGTCGACGGGATTGACCTCACCCTTGTCCGGGGGGAAGTCCTGGCCTTGGTGGGAGAGTCCGGCAGTGGCAAGACGACGACCGGGCGGGTCATCGTCAAGCTCACTCGCCAAACCGGTGGGCGGATCAACTTCGACGGATCGGATATCACCGACCTGTGGAGCCAGGGCGAACTCCGGTCCTATCGGCGGCGCGTCCAGCTCATCTTCCAGGACCCGTACGAGACCCTCGACCCGAAGCACACGATCCGCGACTTCGTGGCGGAGCCGCTCGTGGTCAACGGCATCGGGACGCCGGGGGAGCGTGAGGCGAAAGTCATCGCAGCGATCGAGTCGGCTGGGCTGCGGCCCGCGGCCGATTTTGCCGCCCGCTATCCGCACGAGCTGTCGGGCGGTCAGCGCCAGCGCGTCGTCATCGCCGGAGCACTGGTCCTGGATCCCGACGTCATCGTCGCCGATGAGCCCGTCTCCATGCTGGACGTGTCGATCCGGACGGAGCTGCTGCGGCTGATGCTGGACCTGCGGGTGGAACGCGGACTGACCTATTTGTTCATCACCCACGACCTGTCGTTGGCGTGGGTCATCGCGGACCGGATTGCGGTGATGTATCTCGGCAAGATCATGGAGATCGGCCCGGCCGAGCGGGTCATCCGCTCGCCGCGCAACCCATACACCCAGGCGCTTGTCTCGGTGTCTCCTTCACCAGACCCGCCGACACCGGGCCAACGCGCGAGCCGGACGATCCTGGCCGGCGAGACGCCGGACGCCGCGCACATCCCCAGTGGCTGCCGATTCCGCCCGCGGTGCCCCCAAGCGTTCGATCGCTGCGCAGTGGAGGAGCCGCCGCTGTTCGACGTGGGCGGTGGTCAGTCGGCCGCCTGCTGGCTGGCAGCACCTGGGCGAGCGCTTCCGGTGCTGGACCCGGCCGTGACGCCGGCGCTGCCATCCGCGATCGCGACCGCGACCGCGGGCGGCGGGGCGGCCTGAGCCATCTGAACGGCCTGGGTTATCAGGACGCCTTGGCCGCCTCAGCGGCGGCAAACCGGTAGACCAGCGCGCCGATCACGCCACCGACCAGCGGCGCCACGATGTAGATCCAGAGAACGGCGATGTCTCCACCGACGACCGCCGACCCGATGGACCGGACCGGGTTGACCGATGCGCCGCTCAACGGAGCGGCCGCGAAGTGGATAGCGACCAGCGTGAGCGGGATCGCGAGTGCTGCGAGGGCGCTGGCATGTTTGGTCGCGGCCAGGATGACGGCAACGAAGCCAGCGGTCAGGACGACTTCGATGATGATTGCCCCGACCTCCGTCACGCCGCCACCGGGTCTGGTGATACCCGCCGCGACGGCACTCTGGCCGACGGTCGCGAGGACGACGACCGCGGCACCGAGCGCGCCAAGGACCTGCGCCACAAGGTACCCGGCGGCGTCGGCGGCGGGCAGCCGGCCATCGATCACGGCAGCCACGGTGACGGCCGGGTTGTAATGACCGCCGGACACGTGGCCAAAGGCGAAGATCGCGGCCAGCAGGCCGAAGCTGAAGGCGAACGGCACGACCAGCAGACCGTTGGCGTCCGCGGCACCGAGCGCCGCCACGGAGAGGTAGCCGATGGTCAGGAACAGGAACGTGCCAAGCAGTTCGGCGAGATAGGCGCGGGTATTCATCATTCCTCCGGGTGTGGCCCTGGGCTGGGTGCCGACACGATACCCAGTCCGGCCCGTGCCGCGCGAATCAGGAGGGCATTGCGCCACGTTCGGCACAGGACCTCGACCAGCTCCAGCCGATCGACGGCCTGGGTCGGATCGCTCCCAACGGCGATCGCGCCATGGCGTTCGAGGAGGACGGCGGTCGGCAAGGGCTCGGGCGGCGCAGCGAAGGCAGTGGCGACGCGGGCGGCGAGGTCTGTACTCCCCGGCACGCCCAGGGAGACGAACGGCAGCCGTGGCAGGAGCAGCCCGGTTTCGGGCAGCGCTGCCGGATCCGGCAATTCGCCCTCGAGCGTCAACGCCATCGAGGCCGGCAGGTGCGCGTGAGCGATTGCTTCGACGTCCGGGCGGGCCGCATACACCGCGAGGTGGATCGCAAGGTCGGACGAGGGCTGCTGGCCATTGGCCGATATGGATACACCGCTGGGATGGTCCAGCCAGATGACCACGAGGTCCTCCGGCACTAGTTCATCCTTGCGCCGCCCGGTCGGCGTGACCAGCAGCCGGTCACGGTCAAGGCGCGCGGACAGATTGCCTTCACCTGCCGAGATCAGTCCGCGGGCGCCCAGCCGACGCCCGGCGGCCATCAACTGCTCGGCGGTTCTCGACAGGCGGTCTGGATGCACTCGGCGATGCTACGTCGCCGCTCGTCAAGTGCGTTAGGCGGCGCGTTCCAGCCGGCGAATCTGCGGGTCGGGTGCGATGTCGACAACGATCCCGCAGCTGTCGCAGGAAAGGTCGCCGAGGGTGACGGCATCGACGGCCACCAATTCTGTGCACCAGGGGCATTCGAGGGTGATCATCTGCGTGTTCTCCAGTGCGTTCGCCGCGTTCGACGTCTCGAACGTTCACGCACCGTCGTGACAGCTAGCCTGTCACCACCCGGGATCATGGGATCAGGGGATCATGGGATCGGGGCGATGTCCAGCAGGGTGCTCTTGAGGCTTGGTTCGGTCGCGGGCCGCCGGGCGTTGAAGACCGCGCGAAAGATCTCGCCCGACACGGTCCGGCTGCCCAGCGAGCCGATCAGCGTCACGCTCACCAGGCGCCCGGAAACACCTCGATTGCGCAGGTCCAGCGCCGTCAGGTCGCCGACATTGGTCCGCGGGTCCGTGGCGAACCAGGCGGACAGCTGGGCCCGGCTGTAGGTCCTCGTCGCCCAGCTCGCGTATGGGGCGAGCGCATCGAACGGCGTGCCATCCGGGGCGCGGTCGACCGATCCACGCAGATAGCTGACCGGCTTGCCGACCCGCTTGCCAGTGGCCGAGGTGTAGACGTTCTCGTTGGACTCTGTCGCACCGCCGCCCGTCGAGTGAAAGAGGGCATTGGCGATCGTCGAGCCACTGAGCAGCACGAGCCCGGTGGTGGCGGCGATCGCGGCCGTGGTTGATGGATGCTCGGCCAGGGCGCCGCGGTAGACCTGCGAACTCGAGCCATCCGGAACGTCGAAGTACGACACACCGGGGCGCAGCCGACGCGCGGCAAATGAGCGCGCGGCAATCGCCTGAGCCTGGAGCGCGGCGGCCGGCCATGCCGGTGGCATCTCGATCGGCACGACCCCGGCGAGGTATTGCTCCAGGGCCACGTCGTTCACCACGGAGACCCGTGTTGCGGTCTGGATCAGGACCCGGAGCGAGCCGCCATACCGGTCGTAGCGGGTGGGCTTGGACCAGAGCTGGAGTCGGCCATCGTCGCCGTTCGTCCGGACGGTGAAGTCGAGCGGCGCCGGCGCATCGAACAGGACGGTGGCGTCGGCCGCCTCGATCAGGAGGCGCCATTGACCTGTAGTCGCGACGGCGTGACCGCTCGTCAGCGGGATCAGCCGGAGACGTGCATCCGGAGGAAAGGTCGCGCCCAGCTCATCGATCGACCACGGCACGGCCCGACCGAAGATGACCAGCGGGCCTGCTTCGGAAGCGATCCAGCGGGACTGGACCAGCACCCGGATCCGCGTCGCCGGGTCAATCGGTGCGAGAACCGCGCCCTGGTAATAGTGGGCCAGGATGGCCATTGCATCCTCGCCCGCAAGAGCCCGGCCGCGCGCCCCGTACTGCGACAGCCCGACGCCGTGGCCGTAGCCGCGTCCGTGGAAGGTGACCGTGTCGCTCAGGGTCGTTGGCGCGCCGACCGCCGCGGCGGGCGATGGCACAGGCGCGGCCAGCGGGCTGGCGCTCGGCTCCTCGGCCAGCGTTCGAGCCGGCGCGAAGGCCGCGCCGATCGTGGACGCGAGCAGCAGCAGGGCCGTCGCCGCTGCCGTCAGGGTCGTGCGGTGCGCCCTGCGGATCTCGGTGCGGCGTCTGTCGTTGGTCGGCATTGGCTCCTCGCGATGGGTCTCGCTTGCGAGGATGGCTGGTGAATCGGGTCCACGGCCATGACCCGAGTGGGTCATCCGGCATCCCGCCGAACGGCCCAGCCCACAGGGTACCCTGTCCAAATGGCTGTGCGCTGTTTCCTCGGACACGGCGCAAGCGGCACGGCTGCCAGCATGGCGCCGGTTGTCGAGGGCCTTCGTGCACGTGGCGTGCATGCGGTCGCCATCGACCTGCCCAGGCGCAAGGCGGAGGACGCCGTGCCCGCCTTCCACCTCGTCGTGCCTGCCGCCGTCGATGTCGCCATCGGCGGGCACTCGTACGGGGGCCGCGTCGCGAGTCTCGCGGCTGCCGAACCCGGGGCGCTGTACGCTGGCCTCGTCCTGTTCAGCTATCCGCTCCATCCGCCCGGATCGCCGGAGCGGACGGACGCCCGGATCGAGCATTGGCCGTCGATCCGCTGTCCCGTTCTGCTGCTCTCCGGCGAGTCAGATCCGTTCGCCCGGATCGATCTGCTCCGCTCGGTTGTGGCGCGCCTGGGCGGCGCGCAGCTGGTGACCTACCCGCGCCTGGGCCACACGCTCAAGCCGGTGCTGGACGACGCGCTCGATCGAGCCGCCGCGTTCCTGCTGGATCTGGCGGTCGTCTGACTTTCGGGGGGCTGGCCGATGTTCGATCCGTTGGGCAACCAACTAGCCGAAATACCCACTTGTCGATCCCCGGGAGTGCGTCGTATCCTCACCGACCCCGGACGCCAGGCCGCTCGCGCCAGGCGGCCGAATCGCTCCGTGAATCCCAACTCCGGCAACCAGGGAGGGTGCATTGCAGGTCCAGGCAGGCCGCCGTGCGGCGGTCGCGGCGACGCTGGCGGCGACCCTGGCCGTCGGTGCCATCGGCGGTTTCGGAACCGCACCGGCCCTCGCTGCCGACCCACCCGGCCTCAAGCAGTTCATGACCGCCACGGCTCGGGTTGAATCGAACGGCAACCACAAGGCGGTCAACCGGACCTCGGGCGCCTTTGGTCGCTACCAGATCATGCCTAGTAACTGGCGGTCCTGGGCGCGGACCTATCTGGGCGATGCGAATGCAGCGCCGACCGTGGCCAACCAGGAAAAGGTAGCGAGAGGCAAGATGCGCTCGCTCTACCACTGGCTCGGGAGCTGGCCGCGCGTGTCTTACTGGTGGCTGACCGGGTCATCGCGAACCACCGCCTGGTCGCAGGCTGCCACCAGCTATGTGTCTCGGGTGATGGCCATCTTCGGCGCCACCCCAACCGGTGGCACAGGCAGCGGGGAGGCGGCAGTGGCTGCCACCCGTTACTCGGAGCGGAGCTCCACGATCGACTACACGGGTGCGTGGCAAGCGGCGGAGCACGGCGGATATGCGGGTGGGGCCGTGAGCTATGCGAGCGCCGACGGTGCCACCGCCTCAATCACGTTCAAGGGTAGCCGGATTGCCTGGTTTGGCCCGGTTGGGCCGACCCGCGGCAAGGCCCGTGTGCTGGTCGACGGGGTCGAGGTCGAAATCGCCGACCTCCAGCAATCCAGCTTCCGCGCCAACGTGACGCTGTACAGCATCTCCTGGAAAGCGGCTGGGCGTCACACGCTTACGATCGAGGTGATCGGGACGAAGGGTGACCGCATCGTCGCGATCGATGAGCTGGTGGTCACCGAATGATCGCGAACGCCGGCCGACGAGCGCGACTGCACACGACGCAAGATGCCCTGACGAAATGAGCGCCACCAGCTACTGGCTGCGCGAACCCGCCGCGGCCGACGTGGCAGATCCGCCGCTGAACCCCGGAGAGCGTCTTGACGTCGACATTGCCATCGTGGGTGGCGGCTTCACCGGACTGTGGACGGCCATCCAGCTCAGCGATACGGATCCGGGCCTGCGTATCGCGGTGCTGGAGTCGGACAGCGTGGCATTTGGCGCCAGCGGTCGCAACGGCGGGTTCTGCGAGGCGAGCCTGACCCACGGCCTGGCCAACGGGATCCGCCACTTCCCCGACGACCTCCCGCGCCTGGAACGCGAAGGCATCGAGAATCTCCGCGGACTGATTGAGTTCACTCGGACGCACGGCATCGACTGCGACCTCGAGGAGACCGGAACCCTCGCCCTCGCGGATCAGGCCTATCAGGTGGCGGAGTTCCGGGCCTGGGTGGACGAGGCGGCCGAGCATGGCGAGCACGTCGAGTTCCTGGACCGGGACGCCGCCCAGGCCGAGGTCCACTCGCCGCTGTGGCATGCCGGCCTCTACCGTCCACCGGGCCGGGACATCCTGCTCGACCCGGCCAGGCTCTGCCGCGGCATTGCGACGGTCGCTCGCCGGCGTGGGGTTCGCATCCACGAGGGAACCCGGGTGATCGGACTGGCGCGTCGCGCCGGTGGTGTCACTGTCGCGACGGCGGCTGGCGCCGTGGTTCGCGCGGGTCACGTCGTGGTGGCCACCTCTGCCTACTCTGGTTGGTTGCGCCGTCTCTCGCCGGTGTTCGTGCCGGTATACGACTACGTCCTGGTGTCGGCGCCGCTGACCCTAGCGCAGCATGAGTCGATCGGGTGGGCTCGACGCCAGGGCCTCTCCGACGCGAACAACCAGTTCCACTACTTCCGACTCACGGCGGACAATCGCATCCTGTGGGGCGGCTACGACGCCGTTCACTATCGTGGGAGCCGTGTCGCGCCCGATCTCGACCATCGACCGGAGACCTTCGCCCGGCTTGAGACCCAGTTCTTCCGGGCGTTTCCCCAGCTTCGTGGTCTTCGATTCCCGTACCGTTGGGGCGGCGCGATCGACACCACCTCACGGTTCACGGTGACGTTTGGGCAGACAATGGGCGGCCGCGTGACCTATGCCCTCGGCTACACCGGGCTCGGCGTGGGCGCGAGCCGGTGGGCCGCCGGGGTCGTGCGGGACTTCATCCTGCGCCCGCGAGAGGATCGACTGCGGCTGCGGATGGTCACGAGCCCGCCCATCCCGTTCCCGCCGGAGCCTTTCCGCTCGCCCATCGTGAATCTGGTGCAACGTGAACTGGACCGAGCGGATCACGCGGATGGTCGCCGTGGGCTCCTGCTTCGATCACTCGATGCCGTGGGGATCGGTTTCGACAGCTAGCAGCTACCTGTCACCGGACGGCGGTCACCTCGATCTCGACCGTGAAATCCCTGGCCAGCGCGGTCACGCCGACCGTGGCGCGGGTCGGCGGCTCGATCGGGAAGTACTCGCGAAAAACCGTGTTCATGGTTTCGAAGTCGGTGAAGTCGCGCAGGTAGACGGTGGACTTGACTACGTCGCGGTAATCGAGACCGACGGCGCGCAGCAGCCGCCCGACGTTGTCGAGCATCTGGCGCGTCTCGGCATCGATTCCGCCGGGGACGGCGTAGCGCTCGCCCGGGGCGTTGCCGACCTGGCCGGCCACGAACACGAAGCCGTTCGCCTCGACGACCTGGCTGAATGGCAGGCTGCTGGCCTCGATGCCCGGCAGCGCCGGCACGGTCTTTGGCATGGGGGACTTCCTCCTGTTGGCTGGGCTGGGGTCGTAAGCGTAGTGGCGCCGGCCTACAGGCGTCTGGACGCAGCCTCTACGGCTCGCTCGCACCACCAGGCGAGGTCGTCGACGGCGGTAACGCCAGATGCCAGCGTCGTGCCCGCTTCGGCGTCGAGACCTTTCTGCCGGCCGCGCAACAGCAGGCCGATGATCCAGCTCAGATCGACCTGTGCGTCCCAGTTCGGGATGGCTAGCCCGACGGTCAGAAGGTCGTGTTCTGGCACGCGGGCGGATCCCCGGGCTGCTCGAGCCGCTCGCGGGCTGAGGTCGGGTAGGCGGGCTAGCCGACCTCGATGATCCGGTAGCCGCGATCACCGGCCGGCGTCCGGACCGTGACGACATCGCCGATGTCCCGACCGACAAGCGCCCGCCCCACGGGCGAGGCTGACGAGATCCGGCCAGCTCCCGGGTCCGATTCCGAGGCTCCGACGATCGTGTAGGTGATCGCCTCGTCATCGACCTCGACCGTGACGCGCGACCCGAGGCCCACGCGTGCTCCAAGGGTGGGTGCCTCCACGATCACCGCGCTTCGCAGCCGGGCTTCGATGGCCTGGACGCGACCCTCGAGAAACGACTGCTCCTCGCGGGCCGCGTGGTACTCCGAGTTCTCCTTGAGGTCGCCGTGTTCCTTGGCGGTGCGGATCCGGGCAATCACTTCGGGCCGCCTGAGCCGGGTCAGATGGTCGAGTTCGGCGCGGAGACGGGCCTCGCCGTTGGCTGTGAGCCCGTCAGCGTCATTACCCGGCTGGTTGGTCAGAGCCGCCCGGACCATCGCGGCGGTCGGGCGCGGCGTGACCGTTCGGGGTGCGGCGGCTCGCACCGATGTGGCGCGGGTCGGGGCCGCGACCTGGCGGCGAGAGGGCGGCGGCTCAAGGCGGGCGCCGTCGGCATCGCCGTCAGCAACCTCGACGATCCGGGTTGGGGACGCTGGCGCGGCTGCGGGTTCCGGCACCAGTGAGCCGGTCAGCCCGGTCCCCTTCCGACGGCCGTCGCCACGACGCAGGTTGGCGAACGGCAGCACGACCTCGCGGTCGTGAAGCCCGGCCAGATCCACAGCAGGGACGACTGCAGCGAATGCGTCCAGCAGCGCATCCTCGTACTCCTCGGTGGCTTTGGTTGGAGCCCACCAGACCCGCAGCGCCTCGAGACCACGAAGCGTCTTCAGCCAATGGCCACCCGAGTAGGGTTTCCGATCTCCAAGCTCGGTCTGGCTGATCGCCCCGACGCGCCGCGCCACCGACACCTCCGAGCTGCCGATATACAGCACCGTCTGCGACGCGAGCCAGAACGATCCGAGTCGGGCGGCCAGCGTCTTCGAGGTGGGACGAGCCCCATCGACCTTCAGGGTCTCAAGTCGTTCGATCCACTTTCCGACACGGGTCAGCTCGATCGGGGGAGTGGCCAGGGGCGTGGGGAGTTCGATGATGAACACCCCCGGTCCGGCGGCAGAGATGGGTCGCCCCCACTGGCCGGGGCCGTCGGCAAGGAGTCCGACGGATCGAAGCAGCGAGGCGGCGTCGGTTGCGGCTGGATCATGGGTCATCGGCCGATGGTACCCGGGACGACGTCGGGGTATGGTGCGGGCCATGGATCGCCCCGACGAGCTGCCATGAACGGACCGCGCGTCCGCTCGCTGGTCGTGCTCGCCGCGTTGATCATTGGGGCCGCCACTTGGTTCGGCCTGCCCGCAGTGACCAGTGCCCCTAACCCACCCGTTGCGGCTGCGACGCCGACACGCGGCGCGGGGACGACCGCAGCGTCCAGTCAGGTTCCGACGCCGGCCACAACGCTGCAGCCCGCCGCAACGGCTGCGCCAAGCCCAACCGCGTCGCCAAGCCCAACAGCCGCGCCTGGCCAAACCGCGGCACCGAACCCAACCGCGGCGCCGAACCCAACCGCATCCGCGACCGGGGTCCCGACTCTGGCGCCGTCCGCGGCGCCCGCAGCGACCGTCGCCGGCCCTTCGACCGCCCTGGCCTACGGCCTGCCGTCAGCCGATCGACTCCGGGCGACGCCGGCCCTCGAAGCCGCCCTCACGCTGCGCCTGGACGAGCTGCGCGGGACCTACGGACTGCCCGGGGTCTCAGCGGCCATCCTGTTTGCCGATGGTTCCAGGTGGGTCGGCACGACCGGTCTCGCCGACGTCGAGAACATCCGCTCCGTGACACCGGACACGGCATTCGCCATTGCGAGCATCTCCAAGACCTTTCTCGCCGCACTGATCCTCGCCCTCGTCGATGACGGTGTGCTGGAGCTCGATCACCCGGTGACGAGCTACCTGCCGGAGCTGGCGTCGACGATCGCGATCGACGACGCCATCACGGTCCGCCACCTGCTCGATCACACCAGTGGCCTGCACGACTTCTTCTATGCCCCCGACATCGACGAAGCCCTCCTCGGCGATCGAGCCAGAGTCTGGACGGCGCAGGAGATCCTCGGCTATGTCGGGAAGCCGTACTTCAAGCCCGGGAGGGACTGGCGCTATTCGAATACCAACTACGTGATCCTCGGCCTGCTCGCGGAGGCGGTCGGCGGGCAACCACTCGCCGCCCAGCTCCGAGCCCGGTTCTTCGATCCACTGGGTCTCGTTGGCACCCATTACCAGGGCATTGAGGACCCGCCGGGGCCCCAGGCACTCGCGTACCGGTTCGTCGGGCCGGGTGCAGACCTTGCGCCCGTTCCGATGACCGACGGTACAACCGTGGTCCCTTTCACCTCGATCGTCACGGCCGCCGGCAGCGCCGGTTCGATCGCCTCGACCTCGGAGGATCTCGTCACCTGGGCCCGCCACCTCTATGGTGGACGCGTGCTGACAGCCTCTGGCCGAGCCGCGATGGTCGAGGACATCGCGACAACCGCCAAATTCAAGCCGTCTACCCCGTATGGGCTCGGGGTCCAGGCGCCGACGATTGACGGCCGCCCGACGCTTGGCCACTCCGGACGCCTCCTTGGCTCACGCGGAGTGGTTCGCTGGCTATCGGACGAAGGGATCGCCATCGCCGTCCTGACCAATCAGAGTCGGACGGACCCAAACGTCCTTGTCCGGGATCTCCTGCGAGTCATCCTGGGGCCGCCGCCCGATTGAGCGCCGCACCGCGCGGATGGGTGCAGCGGGGAAACACTTTCGAGGCGGCCAGTACCAGTGCCTCGCCTGCCCGGTACCGACGGGTCTACCGTCGCACTGTCGCGCGGGCCACACTCGGATATCGCTCGCTGAAGGACGGGATGGCAATGCGGGTCGAGGTCTACACATCCACCGGGCGGGCCAGCGGTCAGGTCGGGGACGCCGGGGACGGGGATCTCCGCGATCTCCTGGCGACCGAAGCGCAACTCCTGCTCACAGATGTCACCTGGCAGGGGTTGGGCGACCGACCGCGACCCGCCGCGACACGCTCCTTCGCAGTCGACGACATCGTGTTCGCGCTCGCCGCGGACGAACTGGACACACCGGTCCATGCCGCGTGGCATCACGTCGTCCTGCATGCCGGACCGTACGTGCTCGAGGGGGACCTCGCGACGATGCCGGGGTTCGACCCGGGCCGCTCCCTGGCTCGACCATCCGGCGACTTCGTCCTGCTGCGGGACGTGCGCGTGGCGCTCGTCGAGCGGCCTGACTCCGCCATCGCGGTCGGCGATCGTGCCCTGGTCAATCGCTACGTGGTCGAGCAGATCCAGGCCGATCTGATGCTGGCCTTCTTCTTTCCCGGAGCCGTGACAGCGACGGAGTCGCTTACGACCACGACAGCCGGACGGGGTGCTGCCGAGGCGGTCGGCGAGCCCGTCTGACGCAACGGCGCCGCGGCGGGCCGACTAGCCTCAGGGTCTGCGACCGCTCCCGGCTCCGGCCGGTCGGCGAACCGGCTTGCGATGCGCATGGTGTTCGGATCCGGTCCGGGCGTGACCCGTGCGCATCCCGAGTGGTCGCGGTTCGGCCTCGCGATCGGGGATGAAGCCCTCTTCCACGGTCCACGGAATCGCGGTCTTGAGCATCCGCTGGATCGCGCGGAGCAGGTCCGTTTCGTCGATGCAGACGAGCGAAATCGCAGCGCCCGTGGCACCGGCGCGCCCGGTTCGCCCGATTCGGTGGATGTAATCCTGCGGATTCCACGGGAGCTCGAAGTTGACCACGACCGGCAGATCCTCGATGTCGAGGCCGCGAGCCGCGACATCGGTGGCGACGAGGACTCGGATCTCGCCCGACTTGAACGCTTCAAGCGCGCGGGTCCGCTCGGGCTGCGAGCGATCCGAGTGAATCGCCACGGCGTTGATGCCATCGCGGTCCAGGCGCGCGGCGAGCCGGCTGGCGGCCAGCTTGGTTCGAGTGAACACAAGCACTTGGCGCAGGTCTTCCTTGCGGACCAGGTGGGCCAGGAGCGATTCCTTGCGATCCCGATCCACCGGGTAGACCAGCTGGCGAACCGCCTCGGCCGCCGTGTTGCGGGCCATGACCTCAACGCGCGCTGGATCGCTCAGGATGGAGCCGGACAGATTGCGGATGTCGTCGGAGAATGTCGCCGAGAAGAGCAGGTTCTGGCGGCGTGCGGGCAGCAACTCGAGGATTCGGCGGATGTCCGGCAGGAAGCCCATGTCGAGCATTCGATCGGCTTCGTCGAGCACCAGGATCTCGACCAGCCCAAGGTTGACCGTCCGCTGACCGACGTGGTCCAGCAGCCGTCCGGGCGTGGCCACGACGATCTCGACGCCGCCCCGAAGCGCCTTGATCTGGGGCTCGATCGGGACGCCGCCGTAAACCACTGTCGAGCGCAGGGGGACGGTGCGCCCGTACGTCGTGACGCTAGCATCCACCTGCATCGCAAGTTCACGCGTGGGAACCAGGATCAGGACCCGGACCGGATGACGGGCGGGCGAGAAGCTGGTGTTCGCGTGCTGGCGCATCCGATCGAGGATCGGGAGCACGAATGCGGCGGTCTTGCCAGTTCCTGTCTGGGCAGCGGCCAGGAGATCGCGCCCCTGGAGGACCAGCGGGATGGCACCCGTCTGGACCGGTGTCGGAGTGTGATAGCCCTCTTCGGCGACAGTTCGGAGGAGATCGGCCGACAGGCCGAGCGATTCAAAGGTCAAGGCGGCTCCTGCGTGGTCCCGCCGCGGGCGCTGGCCGCGCGACAACGGCCCGCTGTAGGGCCGCCCGGAGCATAGCCGAAATCGCACGGATCGCAGCCTGACCGGATCCCGCCTCGATACCCGCCCAGGACGATTGCGTGGGTCGACAATGGCCGCAGCCGACTGGCATACTCCGCCGAGTCCCGGGCACTCGCCCTCAGGAGGGACGCCAGCCCGCTGTCGCCTCGCCCCGGCGCGGCGTTCCAACGACCGTCACCTTGCCCCAGCGAGGTGTTCCGGAGGAGAGGAGGCAAGAGCGTTGCGGATCGACCCGCATGGCGCCCAGGGGGCGTCCTCCAGAACGTCGACGCGGCTCATCGTCCTTGGCCTGGCCCTTGCATTGATGACGCTCGGCGGCAGCGCGGCAGACCCGGCCCCCGTGGCGGCGGCCGAGGCCCCGGGCGTGAAGGTCGTCGTGATCGTCGGGCCGGCTGGCTCGAGCACCGCCAAGTACATCACCAGCGCCAGGCGCTACGCCTCGCAGGCCCGCTCGTACGGTGCCGAGGTCGTCGAGATCTACAGCCCCAATGCCACCTGGACCAAGGTCAAGGCGGCGACCCGTGGCGCCAATGTCCTGATCTATCTGGGCCACGGGAACGGGTATCCCAGTCCGTACGGACCGTTCAACCGCGCTTCCAAGGACGGACTGGGTCTGAATGCGACGGCCGGCAAGGGCCACTACAACGTCAAGTACTGGGGCGAGTCCTGGATCCGGACGGACATCGAGCTCGCGCCCAACGCTGTCGTGATCCTGAACCGACTGTGCTACGCCTCGGGCAATTCCGAGTGGGGCTCCAGGAATCCGACCAAGGCCGTGGCCATCAAGCGGGTCGATAATTTCGGTGCGGGTTTCCTCCGTGCCAATGCCGGGGCAGTCTTCGCGGAAGGCATCGGCAGCGCGGCGCACCTGCTGCGAGGCATCTTCAAAACTGACGGCACGATGGCCCAGGTCTTCAGGGGCGCCCCCAATTTCAGCGGCGCCCGCGACTTCAGGTTCGATTCCGTGAGGACGCCCGGCACGACGGCCTGGCTGGACCCATCCGCCCCGGGCCGCTACTACCGCTCCGTGATAGGCGACCTGTCGCTGTCGGCGGCAGCCGTCCGCGAGGGCTGAGCACGGGCTGAGCGCCGCCTCCCAAGCGTGACCCTCGCGAGCAGAAGGTCTGTCGCCCGCCGCCGCAATCCGCTTTTAGGCGCCTCGACGCCGCTCCGGCTACCATGCCGGCCATGCCCAATCCCGCCTCCCTCCCGTTCACCGGTGATGCCGCCGCCGACCGACTGTTGGCCGAAGAGCCCCTCGCGCTGCTGATCGGTTTCGCGCTGGACCAGCAGGTGACCGTACAGAAGGCGTTCAGCGGGCCAGCGGAACTCAAGCGCCGCCTTGGCCATCTGAATGCCGCCCGGATCGCCGGCATGGACCCCGGCGAGCTGGACATCGTCTTTCGCGAACGGCCCGCGCTGCACCGCTTCCCCGGTTCGATGGCCGGCAAGGTCCAGGCGCTGTGCGCCGCCATCGCGCGGGATTTCGGCAATGACGCGCAACGCGTGTGGAGCGAAGCCGCCGACGGCCAAAGTCTGGAGGCGCGCCTGCTCAGCCTGCCCGGGATCGGCGAGATGAAGGCCAAATCGCTCATCGCCGTGCTCGGCAAGCGGTTCGGCGTCCGCCCGCCGGGCTACGAGACGGTGGCCCCGACCTGGCCGACGCTTGGCGACGTGGACTCCGCAGAGGCGTTGGCGAGCTACCAGGCCGGGAAGCGGGCCCACAAGGCCGCCATGCGGGAAGCTGCCGGGGGCTGACCGGGTCGTGCTCCGCGCTCAGAACTCGGCGTTGGAGGCGTCCTGCAGTCACCGGGAGGATTGGGGGGCTGAGTGACCGAGCCTGCCGATGACCCGCCCGCTCCGATCCGCCGCAGGCCACGCCGCGCCCCGCGCTTTGTCCTGCCCGACGCCGTCCACGATGAACGGACGACTGAGCGAATCATCGCGTTCGTCGAGGGAAACGCCGGGATCGGCATCCGAGCCAGCAAGGCACACGTCCGACTGGAACGCCCGCGAGCCAGCAAGTCACTCGATACGCGCCAGGATTGGATGACCGCGTTCCAGCTGGAGGTCGCCCGTCACGCCCGATACGGCAGACCGATAGCGGTCGTGCTGCTCGAGCTGGCCGGCATGAACGGAGCGCCCGCCCTGGACATCGACGCCCAGGTTCTCACGGATCTGATCCGGGCACGGGCTCGCGAGACCGATCGCGCCGCCCGATTCGGGCCCGCAAGCTTCCGGGTCCTCATGCCCGAGACCAACACTCGCGCGGCGCGGAATGCCGCCGCACGGCTTGATCGAGCCTACCGCGACCTGACGGGCGCGGCGCCAGGCCGGGCCAGCCTCCGGATCGAGGTCGCCGCGCCGACCCGGGCAGGCTCCCTCGAAGAGGTGGTGGCAGAGGCAGAACGACGCCTGGCGGACTGACCCAGCGACGCCTACTCGATCGCGGAACCGAACGCCAGCTGGTCAAGTCGATCGATCGACTCGTCGATGCGCCTTTCGCTGATCCGACCGGAGTTGACGAGCCCCGCTAGCAGGTCCACCAACTCCGTGGCCAGGTCCGGTTCGTAGATCGACTGGTTGGCAAAGAGCAACACGTCGCTGCCCGCGTCGAGGGCAAGCGCCACGGCTTCCTCGCGCGCGTAGCGTCGGACGATGGCCTCGGCGCCCAGGTCGTCGGTGATCACGGCGCCACTCCAGGCGAGTCGCCCTCGGAGCAATCCATCGACCGTCGCCACGGACAGGGAGGCGGGCACCCCTGGATCCAACGTGTCATTGACCATGTGCCCGATCATCACCGCATCGGGCAGGCCCCTGGCGATGAGCGTCTCGTAAGGTTCAAGTTCGGCCTCGGTCCAGCTCGACGTGACATCGACCTCGACCTGATCGGTGTTCCCCGTGGCGCTCCCAAGCCCCGGAAAGTGCTTGATCGCGGATCGAATCCCGAATTCATGCAACCCATGGATCGTCACCTCCGCCATCGTCGCCACGACTGTTGGATCGCTCGAGTAACTGCGCCCCAGCGCCCCGATGGCCGGATTCGCTGGATTGATATCGACATCGACCACCGGCGCCAGGTTCAGGTCGATCCCCGCCGCAGCCAGCGTCGCGCCCGTCGCCCGACCCCACTCGAACGCCGCCGCGAGGTCCCCCGTCGCGCCGATGGCGGCCTGGGAACGCGTCTCGGGGAACCCGGCGGTCGGTCTCAACCGGGCCACCCGGCCCCCTTCCTGGTCGATCGCGATGATCAAATGAGTTGGTGCCAGAGCTCGGAGCGATCCCGTCAGGCGCGCCAGTTGTGCCGGCGATTCGATATTGCGCCTGCCGGTGACGTGATCGAAATCGAACAGGATGACGCCGCCCAGCCCAGCTCCGATGGCCACCGCGATCGGGTCGTCCGGCTCGATCGTGAGACCACGAAACCCGACCATCAGCAGCCGGGCGACCTTTCGCCGGAGAGCCTGCGGGTCTGGGGTAGATGACGGAGTCTCGGGCGCCGCGGTTGCCGGTTCCGCGGTGGGCGTTGTGCTCGGCGTCGACTCCGGAGTCGGCATCGGCGTGGCCGGCACCGGCCGGGGACTGGGCGGGACGGGTGTTCCGCCATTGGACGAGCCGGGTTCAAGTCCGCAGGCGGCCAGGCCCGCGGCCACCGACCCGGCAGCTAGACCGCGCAGCAGCGTGCGGCGCGAGATCTGCCTGGACGTCGCCATCGGCACCAACGATAGCCCAGCGCCGCCCAAACGCGAGTCCGCAAGGCTGACGTTCGTCGATCCCGACGGATGACCAGTGGCAGGTGCCCGGAGGGGCCCTGTTGCTGAGTTTGGCGCCGGTGCCGCCCGCGATGCCGTCAGCCGCGCCCGGAACCGGAACCTGAGCCCGTTGAGCCCTGCGACCCATGGTTGCCCTGTTCGCGCAGGAATCGCTCGATGTCCGAAATGAGATCGCTCCCGGACGGCAGCCGCTGCTCGTCGTACATCGCCTCGAGCCGCTCAACGTAGGACTTCGTCGTCTCATCGAGCCCCGTCGCGGTGTCCAGGCGCTTGCGCAGTTCGCGTGAATCCGCCTCGATCGAGTCAGCTCGAATCACCGTGCCCAGGTGATTGCCCAGCGCGCGCAACAGTTCGAGGGCAGCGGTCGCGTATGGGCCCGAAACGTAATGTGGCACCTGGGCGAAGTAGCCGAGCGCGGGGATCCCAGCCGCTGATACCTCAAGCTCAATCGCCGACACCAACGCTGAGGGGACCCGCAGAATGCCAGCCGGGCCGGGCGAGATGTCGCCGCGAAGCAGGCCCGGCGATGCCTCGGTTCCGAGGATCGGCACTGGCCGGGTATGCGGGACGGCCGCCGGGATGGCGCCCATGCTGATCCATTCGCTGACTTCGAGCGTTCCCGCGATCTCGACCATGGCGGCGATGAACGCGCGCCAGCGGTAGTCGGGCTCCGGGCCAGTCAGGACGAGGATGTCGCGGTCCTCGAGCCGCACGCGGCGGACGGCCAATTCGTGCCAGGTCAATTCGGTCAGTCGGCCGTCGACGATTTCCAGCGGAGGGCGCCGCGCTCGATAGTCGAACAACACGTCCGTGTCGAACTGGGCGACGACCTCGGCGTCCTCGCTCAGGTGCTCCAGCGCCGTCGTCGCTGCGGAGCCTGCATCCACCCAGCCATCGAACGACGCCACGAGGGTGGGTGCCACGAGGTTCACCGGCTCGGTCAGGGTGTACAGGCTCACAACGCAAGAATAGGCGACGAACCGAACGAAGGCGGCTACACTCGCGTCCGCAGCGCACGAGCGCCGAAATCGGAAAGGACGGAACGTGGCCAGGCATTCCAAGCACGAGCGGGAGCGACGCACCGCTCAAACCGAGCGCGTCAAGCAGATCGAGGCCGCCTGGCTGGGCAGCCTGCCGTCCCCGGTGGTGAAGGCGTTCGCCGAATCGGTGGCGGTCGCCCGCGCCCGGCCTCCCCAGGAGAAGCGACCCGACATGGCGCCCGGCACATTGCCCCGCCCCCCGCGCCCCGGCCACGAGCCAAAGCCGCCAAAGGAAGAGCGACCGCGCCGTTCCTCAAACCGCGACTGAGCGCCGCGAGCGCGGACCCGTGGCCGCCAACGAATACCACTTCATCACCACCTGGTTGATCGCCGCCATCCGGACGAGATAAGCTCGGTCCCTGGCGATGCGGCGATGACGCCCTGCTACAGCATGTCCTGCCACAGCATGTCCTGCCACTCGGTCGCTTCCTGCCCGCCGGCCAGTTTCCTGCCAAGAGTGCAAGCCACGCACCTTGGCGCCGGTTGGAGCGCTCCACAGGGGATGAACCGCCACCGAGAGAGACGGACTGCCCTCGCTCGATCCACGCTCCGGCGAGCGCACTGTCGACGTGACGCGGGCGCCACGATCCCTCGATCGGAGGTCGGTCGACTCCAAGGTGCGCACCGTGCACGTATGTCTAGGAACGTGGGTGGCAGCGGGCAGCGGGCAGCGGGCTTCCGGGCGGAGAGTCGCGCGGGGCGGCGGCCTTCCGAGACCCGGTGGGCTCGGTCCGCGCGCCCGACGCCGGCCCTAGCTGTTGTTCACGGCGACGTCGTTGACGCTGGTCGCTCCCCGCGGCTCGGTGATCTCCGCATAACCGCACCAGCAGACTGGTACGGAGGGAAACCGGAGCCAACGCGGCCAGAATCGGGCGGAACGGGGCGGAACCGGCCGGAACCAGGGCCCGCCTGAGCGTGAATCCGGCGGGGCAACCCAACCGATCGTCGGGCGCTTCTCCGTAGTAGTCCGGTGGTGCGGTTATGCGCCCGGCGTTCGCTTCCCGCCCCTGATCCTCAACAACGGATCCGTGCATCACAGCTAGAGCCGGAATCTTGCGGCCAGCCAGCGCAGCCGGGCGACCTCCTGGAACCCCTGCCCGCCCTCGTGGTCGTTGAACGGGTACTCGCGCATCTCCTTCGGTCCGCCGTACCGGTTGTACGCGGCGTAGACCGTGGACGGCGGGCAGATCCGATCCATCAGCGCGACTGAAAACAGGGCCGGCGCGCTGGCCCGGCGGGCGAGCACGGCACCGTCGAAGTAGGACAGGGTCGTCATGGCCTGCTCCACGTCGTCGCGATGCACCTTCAGATAGCGCACGATCTCGCCGTACGGCTCACTGTCGGTCAGGGTCACCGCGCGCGGGAAGTCGCACAGGAACGGCACGTCCGTCATGACCGCCGCGATGTCCGGGGCAAGGCCGGCCACCGCCAGGCTGATCCCGCCGCCCTGGCTGCCGCCGGTGACCGCGACCCTTGAGGCATCCACGGCCGGGTGTGCACGGACGACCTCGACGGCACGGACCGCGTCGGTGAAGACACGCCGGTAGAAGTAGGTCTCGGGTTCGAGGATGCCCTGGGTCATGAAGCCCGGATGCGCCGGCGCACCGGTCGTGTCTGGATCTGCGGTCCCTCCAACGGCCCAGCTGGACCCCTGGCCCCGCGTGTCCATCAGCAGATGGGCATAGCCGGCCGAGGCCCAGAGGACGCGCTCATGCGGCCAGCCGCGGCCGCCGCCATAGCCGAGGTATTCCACCACAGCCGGCAGCGGCCCGGAGCGTCCAACCGGAAGGTGCAGCCAGGCCCGGATCGGTGCTCCGCCAAACCCGGCGAAGGTAACGTCATAGCTATCGAGGACAGCCAGGCCACTGTCGACCGGGGTGAACGTGGCCGCCAGATCGTGCCGTCGGGTCTGCGCCAGCGTTGCGGCCCAGAACGCGTCGAAGTCGGGCTCCTCCGGAAGCGCGGGAGCATAGGCCCGCAAGTCCGCCAGTGGCAGGTCAAACTGGGACACGAACCGCACTCCTTCCAGAACCTGGGCGGGACCACGAGCCCGTGCCGGCGACGATATCGCACCATTGTGGTCCAATGCTGCGCATGAACCGGACGAGCCGCCTGCTGTTGTCCGCGGTGCTCGCCAGCGTCCTCGTTGCGCCATCCGCGACGACCGCGGCCGTGGTGCCGTCACGAATTCATCTGGGCCTCGAGCCGGTCGCCGCAGGGCTGTCCGCACCGCTGCTTGTGACCCACGCCGGCGACGGTTCGCGTCGCCTGTTCGTCGTGGAGCAGACCGGCAAGGTCAGGATCGTCGACGGCGCCGGCGACCTGCTGTCGGCTCCGTTCATCGATCTGTCGCGATCGGTGTCCGGGGGTGGTGAGCAGGGCTTGCTTGGGCTCGCATTTCACCCGTCCTACGCCACCAACGGCAAGC